>QIAN01000254.1 GCA_003225005.1 Acidobacteriota bacterium
GCTGCGAAGCAATGCCGCCGATCGCGATCTGTACGCACGCACTAAGCTCGCTTTGGCCCAGCAAGAATGGAAGTATGTCCAGAATTACGCCGATGCCAAGACCGTCGTCATCGAGGAGATCATCGCACGAGCCGGCGTTTATCGAAAAGAACCAAACCAGCGCGCTAACTCCTGAGTAGTCGGGGTTCTCGGAGAAGTGGTTTAGGACCGATTTCACATCTACGAGTACGTATACCAGGACTTGGCGAGCGACTCACGTGCTAACATCGACGGAAAGCGGCAGCTTGCGATGAGACTTGTTTCTACTCTCCGAAAGCAAAATCCGCTCGTCCTTGGAATCGTGTTTTTTGCTCTCGCTTTTGTTCTGTGGGTCGGGTTCGTGACGCCTGCCCCTCGGTGGCCTTGGGTGTTTTATTGGTCCGAAGCGAGACAAGCAAACAAAGTCATAGCCGCAGTCGATTCGTTCCAATCTCGCTACTGTCGGCTTCCCGACACTCTGGCTGATATAGGGCTGAAAGATTCCGAATCCGGCCCGGTCTACTACGAGAAAACAAGCGACAGCACCTATATCGTGTGGTTTGGAACGGAACTCGGCGAATCAGCCACGTACGAATCGGCTACAAAAGAACGGCATTGAGTCACATGAAGCACTAACAGCAACTTTTCCGTTTACCGGCACCCTGGGGCTGTCAATCATGAGCTGATGCACGCTCAATCGGTGTAAGCGTCATCCCATGGCCAATCGGTCACCGGAGTGAAGTCAGCAAAAATCTATTTTCCCGATGCGTGCGGTGTGTCGAGCGCCGAGAGAAAAGCTTCTTTCCTAACTAACCCATCGACAACCAAAAGCAGTGTCTTCGGTCATTGGAGGCGAAGCGTGCAGCGATTTTGGAAGCTTGATGTAGTCCGTACAGACTCTCACGCCGTCGCCGCACTTCTGAGCAATGTCCTTCCCATCAAACACGCACTCGTAAGAGGTCTCCATCGAACTGTAGCCCTCGTTGAACACTTCGGAATAATAGACGGTTCCGTAATTAACGCTTGACGTGGGGTTAGGCGCCAGTGGCTTGGCCGCATTCCGAAGGAAGAGAACATACTCCCAGCCCAGTCTAGTGCCCACATACGGCCCAAAATAAATCGTTTGCCCAACAGTCGCTCCTTTAAAGGTCTTCACGACTTCTGCTTTGTAAATGACTTTGGGGTAGTTTTGCGTATCTCCCGAAAGTACCTTCACGAGCGCAACCGTGTCGGCCATCTGGAAAAGCTTCTCCAGTCTGATAATTCCCGGCTCTGCAAGCGTGACTGTTTGCGCCTGCTGCGCATATGCAGGCTGAAACAGACTCATCATAACGATGGGGAAAAGCAAAACCCGCCACGTCGAAGTCATTGATGGCCTCGCATTCCTGACAGCAGTATCAGGCTGTACTTGAGAAAAGTTCCATCGAAAACTTCTTGCGGCTGTGCCTCAACTCCCGATTTGTGGCGTTCGCGGAGAAGTGCTGGCCTGTACGCTACATGATGGACGTGTCTATTGGCCTTTACTCTGTCGCCCGGCCCCGGAGTTTGTTCCATTCTCATTTTGGAGGACCTGTGAATTTGCACCTGGTATGTCCGACTGGGGAATTTCCGCAGGGGGGCGACCCGCTCGATGGAGCGGAACCGCCTGCTGTGGTTGGCGGCTGTGGCGACGGTAACTGTGATCTTGCGCTGCTCATTCTTGTTGAAACTGAACCTGACCCTTCTGCCTTCTCAGGCAAATCTAATCTAAGTCATTGCTCCGGTTGCGCTTGCGAGCTCGAGCCATCCCTGTGTTGGATGCCATTTGATCTTCCGTTCCGGCAAGACCCTCAGGAAACAGTTGTCCTGGGCCATTCGTGCCCGGCGTCGTTGGGCGTTCCACAGCAGTGGAGTATTTCTCATCGATAGTGCGGTTATGAATCGAATGAGAAAAGTCCTGTGCAGACGTTGGTTCAGAAGCTGCTGGCAACCAGACGCCTTCGGTCCCTATCTTGAGGAGTTTTCTTCTCATGGAAAATCATGAAAAACCTGCATAGAATATCCTGAGAATTTTGTAGAGCAGGTGCATGAGTCTTTCCACCAAGCTGGCAGCGAATTTCACCAAGAATGTTCGGAAGCGCGGCGACGACTACTACTGTAAGGGCCGCGTCATGATCCACGAAGGCTCCCAATCCGAGCTTACTGCCTGCGTGCGCGGTTCTGGCCTTTACGAGGTGCAATTTGCCTGGAGAGACAACAAGCTTGCGGTTTGGTGCGACTGCCCGCATTTTGTGGAGCACGGCGTTCCCTGCAAGCACGTGTGGGCCGCCATCCTTGCCGCTGACCAGCATCAATATTTGACCGCAGCCGCCTCGGCAGGGGAGTTGATCCTGGACTTGGACGCTCTTGGCGCGGATGGTTTTGATGGCCGTGACTACTACGATGGCGATGAAGAACTCTATGAGGAAGACGGGCCGGGGCCGGTCCATTCATCGCGTTTTCCTGCGGTCGTCTGGAATCCGGCAAAGCCGAAACCACCGGACTGGCGGAAACAACTCGGTGAGGTCTTTCAGCTTCAAGATCGCGTGGCTTGGCCGTCCAAGCTGGAGATCCTGTATGTCGTGGATGTCGCGAAAAACATGCACGGCGGCGGTTTGGTTCTCTCACTGCAATCGCGCAACCGGAACGCCAATGGCAGTTTCTCGCGACCCAAAGTTCTTTCCATGAGCCAAGGCCAGATCGCCCAGCTCCCGCTGTCAGAGGATCGCGAAATTCTGTCCGCTCTGCCGGGAGGTCAATCGTATGGCTATGGCTACGGCTACGCGAGAACTTATCTGCCGATCCCCGAATCCCCTCTGCTCTCGCCCACTTTGGCTAGCATGCTCATGCCCTTGGTGGCGCGCACGGGACGTTGCTTCCTGCGGCCGCTGAACGAACCGGACAGCCTGCTTCCGCTCGCGTGGGACGACGGCGGTCCCTGGAACTTCCTCCTTGAGCTGCACCGGCTTGGCGAAACAGCATGTACCCTCGCCGGCTTTTTCCAGCGCGGAGAAGAGCGCAGGGAAGCAACATTCCCGGCCCTGGTCACGGCAGGTCTGGTAATCACGAGAGACCGCGTAGCACCTCTCGCCAGCGACGCCCCCATCGAATGGATCATCGCTCTTCGCAAACAGGGGTCGATCTCGGTTCCCGAAAAGGAACGCGATGAATTCCTGGCGACTTTGCTCTGCTGTCCGAACTTGCCGCCGCTGCGGGTGCCAGAGGAGTTACGATACGAGGAGGTGGCGCTGCCACCCCATCCTCATTTGACAATCTCCAAAACCCGCGTCACGCACCGGCATGAACGCCTCGATGCGAAACTGTGTTTTGCGTACGACGGCCGCCTGTTCGCGGCGTTCGATCCGGCGCGAGGCTATTTCGAAGCTGCCGGACGGCGTTTTATACGCCGGGATTCCAATGCGGAGAAATCCGCCTGCGCGTTTCTCGATCAGCTGGGCCTGAAGCAGCGCGCTCCCACCTACCCGGATTCCACGCCGAGGTGGGAGTTGGCGCCGAGCAAGCTGCCTCGCATCGTGCGCTCGCTTGTGGAGGCAGGCTGGGACATCAAAGCCGAAGGAAAGATCTTCAGACGCCCAGGCGCATTCCGCATGGAAGTCTCGAGTGGCGTGGATTGGTTCGAGCTGCACGGTGAGGTAGATTACGGGAACACCACAGCGCGCCTGCCCGAGTTGCTCGAGGCCCTGCGTCGCGGGGACAAGATGGTGCGGCTCGATGATGGAACCTATGGCACGCTGCCGGAAGAGTGGCTACGCCGTATTGGCCCGCTGGCTGGAATGGGTGAGCCGGAGCAAGGTCATGTGCGCTTCCGTCAGAGCCAAGCAGGACTGCTTGACGCCCTAGTGGCGGCGCAGCCAGAAGCCCGCTGCGATGAGACCTTCGCACGCGTGCGCGAGGAGCTACGACGGTTTCACGGCGTCGAACCTGCGGCACAGCCCGCGGGATTTGTGGGCCGCCTGCGTGATTATCAAAGCGAAGGCTTGGGTTGGATGCACTTCCTGCAGCGTTTCTCCTTCGGTGGCTGCCTCGCGGACGACATGGGTGTGGGCAAGACCGCGCAGGTACTGGCGCTGCTCGAATCCCGCCGCGAGCTGCGCGCCGCGGGCGAGCCCGTCGGTCCGTCCCTGGTGGTCGTTCCGAAGTCGCTCGTGTTCAACTGGAAGGAGGAAGCGGCACGCTTCACTCCGCAGCTGCGCGTGCTCGACCATACCGGCCTGGAGCGCAACGGCAATGACTTCGCCGCTCACGACCTGGTGCTCACCACCTACGGCACGCTGCGCCGGGACGCCCGGCGCTTCAAAGACGCCGAGTTTGACTACGTCGTGCTCGACGAGGCGCAGGTGGTCAAGAATGCAGAAACGGAATCGTCGAAGGCCGTGCGGCTTCTGCGCGGACGACACCGCCTGGCGGTAAGCGGCACTCCGGTGGAAAACCACCT
The DNA here is from genome assembly GCA_003225005.1 of Acidobacteriota bacterium. GTDB lineage: Bacteria > Acidobacteriota > Terriglobia > Terriglobales > Acidobacteriaceae > Sulfotelmatobacter. Next base: position 4,493 of record QIAN01000254.1, read on the forward strand.
CGGTGAGCTGTGGACTTTATTCGAGTTTCTCAACCCTGGAATGCTTGGCGCTGCCAATGCCTTCAAGGTCGCGGGCGGTTCGATGCGCAATCCGGACGAAGAAACGCGCCTCCTGCTGGGTCAGGCGTTGCGGCCGTTTATCTTGCGCCGAACTAAGGAGCAGGTGGCGCGTGAGCTGCCATCCAAAACCGAGCAAACCGTGTACTGCGAGCTCGAACCTGAGCAACGCAAGCTCTATGACGAGTTGCGCCAGCACTACCGCGATTCGTTGCTCAGGCGGATCGAAACCGCCGGCCTGGCGAAATCCAAGATTCAGGTCCTGGAGGCCTTGTTGCGCCTGCGGCAAGCTGCTTGCCATCCCGGCTTGCTCGATTCGAAACGCTCCAGTGATTCCAGCGCCAAGCTGGACGTGCTGCTCGAGCGACTGCGTGAAGTCCTCGACGAAGGACACAAGGCGCTGGTGTTCTCGCAGTTCACCAGCTTACTGAAGATTCTCCGCGCCCGCCTGAATCAGGACGGTGTACTCTACGAATACCTAGACGGCGCCACCCGTGACCGCCAGACCCCAGTGGAGCGCTTCCAGAATGACAAAGACTGCCGGCTCTTCCTTGTCAGCATGAGGGCAGGCGGTCTGGGCTTGAATCTCACCGCCGCCGAGTATGTATTCATTCTCGATCCTTGGTGGAACCCCGCGGTTGAAGCGCAGGCCGTAGACCGCGCGCATCGCATTGGACAGACCCGGCCCATCTTCACCTATCGACTGATTGCCCGCGACACCGTTGAGGAGAAAGTCCTGGAGTTGCAGAAAATCAAGCGCGACCTTGCCGCAGCAATAATCGGCGCCGATAACAGCATGATTCGAGACCTACGTTCTGAAGACCTGGCGTTGCTGCTGTCATAGCGGTGCTCATGGTACGCAGAGTTCAAGAAGAAGCAAGTCGTAAACCACGACCTCCCGGATAAGCCTAGGGAACGGGAAAACGTGCCTCCGCCGCCCAGATGTTCAACCGCAGTAGATGTTCAAAGGGAGGTTTTGGGGGCAAAATCGCTAAGGCGAGACTCTCACGCATGGTGTGTTCTGTGGCAGGCAGGATTTCGTTGCCCTACCCCTCATTTGAGTGGCCACAAAATGACAAAGGGCAGCCCCCACGCCCAGCAACTAGACTTACGATGATGACGGCCGCCGTGTTTCCGGAGTCGGCAGCAAGCTCTGCCGGCACGGCGTGGTCAGCGAAATCCTCGCCGCAACCCATTTTGCCAACCGAAAAGTCGTCTGGTTCTTCAGGATTTCTGCAAAGCTTCTTTGCTGGCGGTTGACCCTGTGCAGCCCCTCCCAAAGTGAATAGCAAGAACTACGCGCAGGTTGGACCGACATCGAACGCGTTGCTTGCATGCCAACTCCCGATAATCGGACATGGGCCCGTCGTGCCGCGCGTGTCCAGTGAAACGTCGAATCACCCGGCCCTGCGAACTAAGTCTCGCAGGGATTTTCGCAGCAGAATAGTCGAACCTTACTTCAGAACTTGATCCGGTAGCCAGTCTTTCGCACGGTAATGATGTGACGAGGCGAGGACGGATTCTCCTCAAGCTTGCGGCGCAACTCGGCGATATGTGTGTCTACGGTCCGGCTAACGACCGACGCAGAGTATCCCCAAACTTCCCTCATCACTTGCAGGCGGGAGACCACAGCTCCCCTGGCTCGCAAAAGTGCAAGCAGCAAATCGAGTTCCTTCGGAGCCAATTCGACGGTTTGCGATGCGCGGCGTACGGTGCGCGAAGCGGGGTCAACTTCGATGACGCCAAAGCGATGCACCTTCCTCACATCTCCCGCGGCGGTGCCTTCCCCGTGCATGCGGCGAAGCAACGCCTCGACTCTTGCCAGCAACTCCAGGAGTCCGAACGGCTTTGTCACGTAATCGTCCGCCCCCATCCGCAGCCCTCTAACCTTGTCGGCCTCTTCTCCCTTCGCTGTCAGTAGGAGGACCGGCGTTGCGTGTCCGCCTTGGCGCAATGATCGCAATACACGGAACCCGTCCAATTCCGGCAGCATCAGGTCGAGAATCACGAGGTCGGGATTCACCTTCGCCAATGCCTTCAGGCCAGCCACTCCATCCTCGGCCGTCTCGACTTCGTAGCCTTCGATTTCCAAGTTGTTTCGCAGACCGAACGCCAGATCGCGATTGTCCTCAATCAGCAGGATTCGGCTCAAGGCGATTCCTCCAGCTGCTCCTTACGGGCGCCTTCCTGTCCTTTGGAAAGCGGCAGCTCGACGACAAACTTCGCTCCTTCGCGGTCACCTGTGGTCACTGCACACCGGCCGCCATGACGGGTCACCAAATCCTGTACCACGGATAGACCGATCCCTGTGCCCGCAATCGATGATTGCCGATCGCGCTCCAGTCTCTGAAATCGGTCGAATATGCGCTTTCGATCGGCCAAAGGAACGCCGGGCCCTTCGTCATCTACGAAGAGACATGCCATGCCGTCACAAGCCTCAAGTCCCACGATAACCTGCTGTTTCTTTCTTCCATACTTCACGGCATTATCCAGAAGGTTGATCACGATCTGCCGCAGAGCGTGGGGGTCCACGTTTGCGATCAGGCCAAAGGACAAACGAACTTCGATCTGAGTTTCACTGCCATTCATTACTGATTCAAAGTCCTCCACGATTTCCTGAATCAGGGGCGCGAGTTCACGCTTCTCCTTCGAGAGTGAGTCAATTCTTCTCTCCATTCGGGAGAATTGCAGAACATTTTCGACCAGTTGCGTAAGGCGGCGAGCCTCGCGGTCGATGATTTCGAGCGACCGTCGATGCTCCTCGGTGGAACGGATGCGATCTAGCAACAGGGTTTCCGTAAACATCCGAATCTGCGTCAGCGGTGTCCGAAGCTCGTGAGAGACGCTGGAAACGAACTCGTCCCGCAGTTGCTGGAAAGCCATTTCCCGGCGCAGTTGCAGAATGGCCGTCACGATTAGGCCCGCATTCAATGCCAGGAGCCCAAGAAAGAACGGCAGCCGGGAGCGAGGCAGTCCCCCAATGACGATTTGTCGGGAAATCTGCGGATCGATGGAGGCTTCGACCGTGAAACCTAAGAAAACTCCTTGGTACGTATCACCAAAAGACTTTATGACTGCCAATTTTGGCGCTGACTCTTCCCCCAGATGGAAGCGTTCCACTCCCCCGTGGTCGCGAATGCTCACATACAGAAACTCGTTCGTCACTTGTCCGTGACCCAGGGAAGGCGGCACGAGGGGCTGACGGTTCAAAGCGGTTCCAAACCATTGCGTCAGAACCGGGAGGTCAACTTCGAAGCCAGCCTCTATCTCTCGGCCTTGCGGTCCTCGCGTGGAGCCTGCGACAAATGTCCGCGGAGCGCCTCCGATTTGAGCGTTCAAGACTTGATAGGCAGTGTCGCTGTGCTGCGCGAAGACTCGCACTAGATTCTCCTTCAGCCAGCCTGCCACTTCCTCAGGAGCCGGCTCATTGAGAAAGCTCAACCGCCCAGTGGATGGATCCACCTCGTAGTAGCCTTTCGCCAAGCCCGAGGCGCGCTTCACGCGCGGATCCTGTGCGGAGAGCAACGCTGCTCTTATCGTTGAGGGCAGCTTTCCCGATGACTGGATTTCGTGGAGCACAGCCGCCACTAGCGGGTAATAGCCGTAATAACCTATCTCCGCACTCGATCTGCGGATGACTTCGTCGGCAACGAGTGAGGAATAGTCGTGGAGGACGCTCTCAACAGTGGCCCGCTGCGAAGCATTTGCGTATTGGGCCTGCAGCACGATCAAGCTTGCGGTTGCCAGGCTGACCAACAAGAGCAAGACAATCAGGGCCGTCCGAGTCCTTCGGGAATGCCAGGATAACGAAATTGCCATTCAGAATTGCGAGTATAGCACCCGTAGTATCGGCCATCCGTCTTTGAATGTCGGAATTTACATTTCTTGGACACCTTCCTGACAGATTCCGGACAAAAAATTGAACTTCTCCCCACCACAACTGGCGGACAAATCGCTACCCTTTGCATACTGCATTCAGTCGAGTAGCAAGCGCAGAGGGAGGCGAGCGATGTTCTGCAGGCTTCGCATAGCAAGTTTGCCCGCAACAACAGTGATGTTGCTGTCCTTGGCGGCTCTCGCCGCCGAGGCTCAAATGCCCGACAAATTCACCAATTTGCAATACTTTCCGAAAACGATTTCACGTCAAGAGCTCATGGGAAATATGCGCGGATTTTCCTTCAGCTTGGGCGTCCGCTGCCAATTCTGCCATGCGGGAAAAGATGGCAACAAACGCGAACAAATGGATTTTGCTTCCGATGAAAAAGACACCAAGAAAACCGCACGCGCCATGTTACGCATGGTCGATGCCATCAACCAGGAATACATCGCCAAGATGGGGCGGGCCGCACCCATCCGCGTGGAGTGTGTGACCTGTCACCACCAGCTTAGCATTCCGAAAACCATGAACGCGCTTCTCGCGGAAACGATCGATAAGAAAGATATTCAGGCAGCGATCGGTCTCTATCGCGATCTCAGGAAAAATGGGCTTGGAAACGGCCAATACGATTTCGGAGAAACGTCGCTGAATATTTTGACGGAGAGTTTGCTCAAACAGGATAAGGCCAAGGAAGCCGTGGCCATCATGGAGCTCAACGCAGGGCGGATTACCAGAAGATTCTCGAGCTGAATCCCCAGGACGAGTGGGCCAAAAAGCAGCTTGAGCAATTGAACGGCAGCAAGCCATAGATTCGAACCACCACGCGACAACTTCCGGCTTACACAGAGGTTAATCTGGGGACTACGGTCCAGAAAGGGCGATCTCAGAAACTTGCCAGCCATTCGTCGTCTGTCATAGGAACGTAGCAGTTCTTTCGGTGTTCGGGTCAACGAAAACGTTGTTAGTGGTTGCGTAAAGCGACATTTCCAGCTCGGAGCCGTGAGCGAACGAACAGAACCGTTTGGTTCGCGCCCGAATGCTCGGCCAAGCGCCCACGGTTAGATGAGCGCTCCTGCCTGTCGCGCAGAAGGTCGCGAGCTCGAGTCTCGTCGTCCCAGCCATTCCTTCCCAAACGAGTTCCTTGTCGTGCTTGTTAGCAACACGCTCAGCTAACGCTTTGCCGATTACCGACCGACTCCAGGCGTGGAGCGCCTGGCGAGCGGAGGGTGCGGATATCGCGCATGGGTGGTTGGCCGAAGAGACGGCTG
>QIAN01000255.1 GCA_003225005.1 Acidobacteriota bacterium
CTCCTGCGTCGGGTCCGCTCACGCAGCCGAATAGAAGGGAGTACCCCTCTGCCTCGGCCACGGAGACATCCTTGAAGCGCTCGGTGTTATCCCGAACGATTTTCAGAAGTGCGCCCTGGGCGGGCGTCAGTTGTTGAGGTGCTGTGGCGTGCGAGTGCCCGGTTTGCGCCAGCGCGCTCCCGGGACAAGCGCTCAAGAAAACGAGAGTCATCATCGAATGTTGGAATTGTGTTGCGAGTCGTCCGATTTTCATCTCAGAAGCCTCCTTAGGTGATTTCGGGTTTCACTGAGCCACTCCCAAACCGGCCCGGATGCGTTAGAATCGCTCGCATCTCCTGGGCTGAAGGGCGGTGCCAAGACTGCCCGTGTTCCGCGCATGGTGCGGCTACGGGCCTTAAATGTCTTTGAGGAGTTCTGAAACATTTCTTGAGAAATTCTTCGCGTGGGTGATCGGTTGAAAGCAAAGCACTTATACGGGTTCGGTTCTTATCGCCTCGACGCCGTCGAGCGGGTTTTGCTCCGCGATGGCCAACCCGTCATCCTCCCGCCAAAGGATCTCGAAACCCTTCTCGTCCTCGTCGAGAGGGCGGGCCACATCGTCGAAAAGGAAGAGTTGTTGGACAAAGTCTGGCCTGGTGTCTTTATCGAGGAAGGCAATCTGGCCCGGCATATCTTCAACCTGCGGCAGGTGCTGGGTGATACAGAGGACGGCCGTAACTACATCGAGACCATCCCCAAGCGAGGCTACCGCTTTGTGGCTGCGGTCCGGGACGACGCAGAACCTGTCGCGTCTCATTCAGCGGCTCCGCGAACCTCTGAACAGGCTCCAACCGCGGTGCCCTTAGGGCAAAAGAGAAGCCTCTGGTTGTGGCTACTAGCCTTGTCGGTCGCGCTCGGCGTAGCTCTCGGCGCAACTGGGTTGCGCGAGAAATTGTTTAGAAAATCCGACGCCACCACGATTCGTTCGCTCGCCGTGCTGCCACTCGAAAATCTATCGCACGATCCCGAGCAGGAATACTTCGCCGACGGCATGACCGAGGCACTGACCACCGAACTAGCGCAGATCGGCACGCTCAAGGTGATTTCGCGTACCTCCGTGATGCAATACAAGCGAACGAAGAAACTACTGCCGCAAATTGCCAAGGAGTTGGGTGTGGACGCCGTGGTCGAGGGCGCAGTGCAGCGCTCGGGTGACAAGGTAGGAATCACGGTGCAGTTGATCCATGCGCCGACGGACCGCCACCTCTTAGCTAAGTCCTATGAGCGCAGCCTGCGTGATGTCCTGGCGCTTCAGCGCGAGATTGCCCACGCCATCGCTGATGAGATCAAAGTGAAGCTGACGCCACAAGAACAGGCGCGCCTGACAACCGCCCGCTCGGTCAACTCCGAGGCCCATGAAGCGTATCTGAGGGGCCTCTATTATTATAGTGCCGGCCACGACGAGGCGGACCCCCACAAATATGACCAACTCCTGAAAAGCAGCATTGAGTACTTTTCGCAGGCTACCCAGATGGACCCGAATTACGCCCCGGCGTACGCTGGAATGGGCATTGCCTATGTTTGGCAATCTGGGTCTGACAGGAAAGGCAATTTGAAGGCGAGGGAAGCCGCTGACAAAGCTTTGGAAATCGATGACTCCGTCGGGGAGGCGCACTACGTGCTGGGGTGGGTGGCCTATTTCTACGATTGGAATTGGCCGGGCGCTGAGAAGGAATTCCGACGAGCAATCGAGCTAAACCCCAGCTTCGGAGAGGCGCACTACGGATATGCACTCTATTTGAATTCAGCCGGGCGACATGACGAGGCGATTGCGGAAATTCAAAGGGCCCAGGAGGTCGATCCGATCGTTTTTACACAGAAAGTAGACGCGGGAAGGATTTACGCTTGCGCTGGCCAGTACGACCGGGCGATTAAACAGTTGCGGGATGCTCCCGATCTCAAACCCAACGATTATCGCGTGCACGACCTCCTGGGCGATATCTACTTGTATAAAGGAATGCAAGCCGAGAGCGCGGCCGAATACCGGAAGGCCGCTCAGCTAAACGGCCGCCGGCTCGAACTGGCTGCGGCCGACGCCGTGAGCGGCAATCGAACCGAGGCCAGCACTATTCTAAGCGATCTCGCGAATCTGCCTTATCAGTGGGTTGATTGGCCGGTGGACTTGGCAAGGCGATACGCTTCGCTTGGTGAAAAAAATCTGGCGATGGCCTGGCTGGAGAAAGCATACAATGAACACTCCTATGCGCTTCTGGATATTCGCTGCATGCGCGAATTCGATGTGCTCCAGTCCGACCCGCGATTCCAGGATTTGCTCCGCCGGATGAATTTCCCGCAATGAACTCGCTTCGGCAAACGGCCAATCAGAAGCGAGCCCCATAAACGCGCATCATGAAAATGCGTGAAGACCGTCGCGATGGCCCGAAACCACTTTGCTGTATGCAATTTCAGTGGATCAGCCCGCAGTCGGGACAGTTTGTAAACAGAGTCGTTTTGCCGACTCCGCTGGGTCCAGTTCCGATTCCCCGAGCTTGGGTCGCTGTGGATGTGATGTTTCACAAGCGTGCGTTCCGGTTCATTGGCACGCATCTTGATGCCAGCGTAGCTAGCATTCGCAAACTACAGGGCGCTGAACTACGAGCGGGTCCGGCAAACACCTCTGTGCCGGTAGTCGTTGCAATGGACTCGAACGCTCAAGCATTCCCATTTCCGCAGGACGCGACGTATACGGATTTCATAGCTGCGGGTTATCAGGACGCGTGGGTGGAAGTGTTTCCCACCGCCAGCGGTTTTACGTGTTGTCAAACGGAATTGGACAACAATCCAGTTTCACAGTTGTCCCAACGGATCGATCTGATTCTGACCCTCGGCAGCATACAGGCGCAAAACATCGGGCTGTTTGGCGCCGATCCGTCCAGCATGACACCTGACGGTCTTTGGCCTTCAGACCATGCGGCTGTTGCGGCACAGCTAGTGGTTCAAACGCCATGAATGGAGAGCCAAGATGAGACGCTTCGCTGTGTTTGCAGGATTGTTGGCGATGGCTGTTGCTGAAGGGTGCGGGGCAGGCACGGCAACGCCTGTCATCAGTGTCTCGCTGTCGCAAGCCACTTTCACGGTGTTCCCGCAGGCGACCACGCAGTTCACCGCGACAGTCAGCATCGATTCGTCCGGCAAGGGCGTGACTTGGACTATGACCTGTAATGGCGGACATACGAGCGCGCCAGATTAAATTGGCCTGAGGCTCGACCTGCTTCGATTAACCCTTGGCCCGCATCGGAAGGCGGGACAGGACGCACCACGCACCCTCCCTGGCAACGTTCCCCTCCTTGGCCACTCCTTCCACTACGGCCTAAACGCAAACTCTATTTCTTGAACCCGCCGAGGCACGGTTCACGTTTTCTGCGAGCATCTCTCGCCGGGTGACGACTCAGCCTGCAATCCCAGACCGACGAGCTTACGTCAAGCCGAAAATTACCGCCCAAACTATTTGATCATAAGGCGCTTATGCGCGAATCAAGGTCCAAACAGATTTGACCGGTAATTCTTAGCCACACGGAAGTGATCTGATGCAGGCTTACAGCGATTAGTAATGGGAAGGGAAGTCTTAGTGTTGTAGGGCACTGCTAGCGCGTTTCTCGATACTAATATTCCGCGAGAGGGATCCCCCGGACGAGCCGCCGGACTTGAATCTTCAGCTTGACCGCACCGACTTCGCCGTATACCCCTGGCAAAGGACCAGCAACTCCTCGCGCAAGCGAACCGCCAGCTTCCAATACCGCGCGTTGTCGCTCCGGCCATCGCCGAGCAGAACATTAGTGCTACAAAACTCCATGTCGCCCAACGTTGTACCCGCAGCCTCGGCCAATGCCACGGTCAGCGCTCGATGGACGCGTTTTGACAACCTTCGCACCACTGCCGCGCCTTCCGGTTCCGCAGCCGCCGCGTGTAGCGCGGTCGATACATCGGTGCGCTCCAGCTTCGCGTTCACAAACGCTTCCACCACCGCTGCCACCAGCACCTTCACCGCAGCGCTGCGATTTGCGCGACACGCACGCTCCACCGCTTCCGCAACCTTGATCGAATGTGCCTCCAGCACCGCTTAGAGGAGAGCTTGCTTGTTGGGATAGTACTGATGCGGGCGGACATTCACGAGGCATTTCTATCCCTGGGATGCGCGCTGATCTGCTGGCATTTCCTGCGAGAGTGGGTGGCGGGTTGAAAGTTAGCTCTCCCCGTAATGCATTGACTTGTCCGCAGTTTGGCCCATAACATGATCGCGCCAGGGACGGACCTCTCAGCGTGATCGGCCAAACCATCTCGCACTACCGCCTCGTCGAGAAGCTGGGCGGCGGCGGTATGGGCGTTGTCTACAAGGCCGAGGACACCGAACTCGGACGCTTTGTCGCGTTGAAGTTTCTATCTGAAAATGTAGCCCAAGACCAGCAGACTCTTGAAAGATTCCGCCGCGAAGCTCGCGCTGCTTCGGCGCTGAACCATCCCAATATATGCACAATCCACGAGATCGGGAAGTACGAAGGCCAGTCCTTCATCGTCATGGAGTTTCTGGATGGCAGAACACTGAAGCACCTGATCACCGGTCGCCCGCTGGAGCTGGAGCGAATACTGGAGATCAGCATCGATGTCGCCGACGCTCTCGATGCGGCGCACGCCAAGGGCATCATCCATCGGGACATCAAGTCTGCAAACATCTTCGTCACTAACCGTGGCCATGCCAAGGTTCTTGATTTCGGACTGGCCAAGGTGGTCGCTCGCAAACCGGAATCCGTGGGGGCGGAAGCGAGCGCGACGGCGGTGAGCGAAGAACACCTGACCAGCCCCGGCAGCGCGCTCGGCACAGTCGCCTACATGTCGCCGGAGCAGGCGCTGGGCAGGGACCTTGACTCTCGTACCGATCTCTTCTCTTTCGGGGTGGTGCTCTACGAGATGGCTACCGGCACATTACCCTTTCGCGGAGATACTTCGGCGGCCATTTTTAATTCGATTCTCAACAAGGCGCCGATGGCACCGGTGCGCCTCAATCCTGACCTTCCGGTCAAGCTGGAAGAGATCGTCAACAAGGCACTTGAGAAGGACCGCAAGCTGCGCTACCAGCACGCCGCCGACATGCGAGCCGACCTCGAACGGCTGAAGCGAGATATGGGAACAGGTCGGGCGGCGCTTTCGAGTACGGTAGCGGAAGACGAAGCGGAAACTGCGGCGCGAGCGGCCGTGAATCGTAAGCCCTCGGACGGCGAGCAGCAAGCAGCTCCACCCTCGGCCCAGCCTGCCGTGACCAAGGCACCGCGAGCTCGCCATTCGAAGATCTTAGTCGCTGCAGCCGTAATAGTAGCGGCGTCGGTCCTTGGTGGCCTGTACTGGCGTTCCCGCAAAGCACCAGTGCTCTCTGAAAGGGACAACATCGTTCTTACCGACTTTGCAAACACTACAGGCGATTCCGTATTTGACGAGACGCTGAAACAGGCGCTGGCATTCAGCTAGAGCAGTCGCCTTACCTGAACGTTCTCTCCGACCAGAAGGTCAGCGCCACGCTGAAGCTGATGAACCGATCGCCCAACGAGCACATAACCCAAGAAGCGGCGCGGGAGATTTGCCTGCGGACGAGCAGCAAGGCAATGCTGGTTGGTTCACTCGCCAGCTTGGGCAGTCACTACATTGTGGAATTGAAGGCGCTGAACTGTCAGACGGGAGATTCGCTAGGGAGTGCGGAAGGGGAAGCAGAGAGCCGGGAGAAAGTGCTGCGAGCCCTGGGTGAGGCAACAACCGTACTGCGTGGGAAATTGGGAGAATCGCTCGCCTCGGTGCAGAAGTTCGACAAACCTTTGGCCGAGGCGACGACGTCATCGCTGGAGGCACTGCAGGCCTATACCCAGGGTCTGAAAACCCAAGGCACGAATGGCGACGTGGAAGCCCTGCCGTTCCACAAGCGTGCTGTGGAATTGGACGCGAACTTTGCTCAGGCCTACCGCGCCCTGGGAACGGTTTATGCAAACCTCAACCAAGCCAGCCTGGCTACCATGAATTTGAGAAAGGCCTATGAGCTGCGCAACCGGGTGAGCGAGCGTGAAAGATTCCACATCGAGGGCCTTTACTACGTCTTTGTCACTGGCGAAGTGGAAAAGTCCAACGCTATTTTCACACAGTGGGCACGGGCCTACCCTGGGGATGACATTGCGCACATCAACTTAGCGAACAACTTCAATCTACTGGGGCAATACGACAAAGCTGCTGTGGAGAGCCGGGAGGCGTTGCGACTTGCGCACGATAGTTCCATTGCTTACGGGAACCTCATTCAGTCTTACCTGGCTTTGAACCGAACCGATGAAGCTAAAGCCACGGTTGACCAAGCTACAGCATACAAAATAATAGATGACCCACTCGTCCGGCAGGTGACCTACTATCTGGCTTTTCTCACAGGCGATGCTGCCGAATTGCAGAGGCAAGCCGCCTGGGCCATGGGTAGCGCCGGCGGTGAAGATATTCTTATTTCGGACCAGTCCGACACATCAGCTTACCACGGCCGCCTGCGGGAGGCGCGCACGTTGTCGCAACATGCCGTGGAAGTGGCCAAGCGCGCCGATGCCAAGGAGGAAGCGGCGGTTTGGCAGGCAAATGCCGCCCTTCGCGAGGCTGAGTTAGGCTATCCGGTCGAAGCACGTAAGAATACTACTGTCGCCCTTGCGTCCTTACAGGGTAGAGATGTTGCGGTGCTCGCGGCGTTGGCGCTAGCCCGCTCTGGAGATACTGCTGAGGCTCAGAAGTTAGCGGACAAACTGGACAAGGAGAATCCGCTAAGCACGCTTATTCAGAGCTACTGGCTGCCCACGATCCGGGCGGCTCTGGAGTTGAACCAAGGCAACACGGAGAGAGCAATCGCGCTGCTCGAAGCGAGCTCTGCTTACGAGCAGGGTGAACCAACTCCTTTTGTCCTAGGGACGATGTATCCCGTGTACATGCGCGGGGAGGCATACCTCAAAGCAGGCCAAGGGCGCCAGGCGGCAGTGGAGTTCCAGAAGATTCTCGACCATCGTGGCATTGTCCTGAATTTCCCATTGGGCGCTCTGGCCCATCTTCAACTCGGGCGAGCCTACCGGGTGGCTGGTGATACCGCAAAAGCGCGATCTGCCTACCAAGACTTCTTCGCTACCTGGAAAGACGCCGACCCTGACATCCACATCCTCAAGGAAGCCAAGGTAGAGTATGACAAGCTGAAGTGAGCGGACCTAAGCTGCCGGGGTGGAGGTTTTGTTACAAGCTCTTAGACTGCTATCCCTTGAATGGATCCTGCCGCTTCCAGAAGGATCGGCGATTCGGAAGTAATCCAGTTGCGCATCGTGCGGATAAGTCCCGGGAAGTTCAAGTCGGCATCTCTCCAGCGATTGATCGCTCACTGCTGGGGCGTCAATCGCCAAAGTGATTGGGCGGACCACATATACCTTTGTCCGACACCGCCAAGGGTTTTGGCTATGCGCCCAAGCTGGCGAGCCGAACTTGACGCGGAAAGGCCCCGAGACGTAAGTTCGTCCGCAAAACGAGGCTGGGCCATGGAATGGGAAATGTCGGATCGTATCGTTTTAGGTTTCGAGGGTCGCTGTTCCTTATGGGGGAAGAGAGATGAAACGTCGAGCATTCCTTGTGGTCGGCGGTCAGACGGTGGTATTCGCTCTAGCGCCCCGCGCGACTAGGTCTGGCCGGCTAAATGGTCAGCAGCAATCGCAAGTCTCACGAGATGCGCTTGAGCAACGCGTAGCGGCTGTGATTCAGGCCTATGACGGCCAGGGGAACCACCGCACGGGGACGGAGGTGGACAATGCATCGGCCGAGTGGCTGGCCGAACAAGTGCGCCGACTAGGTGTAAGGCCCTCGCTTGAACCGTTCAGTCTTAGCAGGGTCGATCCACAGTCATGCTACCTGCGAGTCGGCGATCGCCGCATAGACGGTGTGCCTCTGTTCGATGCTGGTTTTACCGACGGCGAAGGTGTGCGTGGGAAGCTCGGCGCTGTCGGCACCGATGCTGACATTGGAGTGATGGAAACCGGAGCATTCAAGCTCGCCCAACCCGGAGCCGAGCATCGCGGCGCCATCTCTGAGGCGCGCCGCGGTCCGCACAAGGCTTTGGTCCTACTGGCGGGTGGATCGAGACCGGGACTATTTCTCATCAACGCTCTTGCGTTCAGGAATCCGTCCAGCCCCCCGATGCTTCAAGTGTCGAATGCAGAAAGCGAGTGGTTGAAGGAACAATCACAGAGCCGGGCGGAAGCGACGCTTGTGGCCCAGGTAAAGCGAACACCAGCGCAAGCGTTGA
>QIAN01000256.1 GCA_003225005.1 Acidobacteriota bacterium
TACGAATCATGCCTTGTCCAATGGTCTTGGCGACTGCGGTCCCGAGAAAAAACGCTGCTACGAAGTTAAAAACCGCTGCCCACAGCACAGCTAGCTTAGGTGACAGAACGCGAGTGGACACAACCGTAGCGATGCTATTGGCGGCATCGTGAAATCCATTTAGGAAATCGAATATCAGCGCCACGACTACGGTGATGACGAGAAGGAGAAGGTCAGATTTCACCGACAACGCACCCGAATGTGGAGTCTTGCCACTTTAAGCATTCTTCAGAGCTACGGTTTCTAGGACGTCCGCTGCATCCTCAGCCTTGTCCGTAGCCGTTTCCAAAACTTCAATCAATTCCTTGATCTTGATCAGATTGATCGGATCCTTCTCATGCTCGAACAGCTCACCGATGGCCTCGCGAGAGACTTGGTCGGCTTCATTCTCGAGGCGATTGATCTCGACGCAGTACAGCAGTACGTCGCCATTTTTTTGCAGAAGAGGTACCGCCTTCGCAAGTTCTTGACTCTGCAGGAGGATGATTCGAGCCAACTCGGCTGCGGCGGGAGGGGGCTGGGTGATCTTGTACATGGCGATCCTGGGCCCGGCGGAGTTGATTAAGTCGAGAACGTCGTCGAGCGACGAGGCAAGCTTATGAATGTCTTCGCGGTCAAACGGCGTAATGAATGTCTGATTGAGCTTGGTCAATGTAGAGTTGAGGAACGCTGTATCCCGAACAGGCATAGCCTAAATCTGATAGGGGGAGCCGAGGTAAACTCCGCGCATGGCGTCGAGTATCGGAAAAAATATGGTGGAGAGGACGCGGGTTTCTCTTCGCTTCTTGCTAAAGAGCCCCAATCTGCGATCCTCAATCTGGAACAGGGTGAGCCGGTGACCAGCTGGGGGCGGCTGATCTTCCACGTCACGGATGTGGATGCCCTCTGGAATCATCTGAAGGACCGGGGATTTGATCCGGAAATCCCGCGAGATGCCTCCTGGGGAGAACGCTATTTCGATATGCCCGATCCGGACGGCCACGAGCTGTCGTTTGCTCATCCTTATAAGGCACGACGCATGAATGTCGTGAAGCGCCCGGTAGCAGACGCGGCCCCGGAGAGTGAGGGGCGACCTGCCCTTTTTGGAATCCTCTTTAAGTAGTCCTCCGGGAGGAGACTGTCGGGTCCATAACTGCCACGGAGCCGAGAGCAATAAATAGAAATGACTAACTTCCAAGTCTACAGTCGCGTGGATCGCTCGAAGATGCCGCCGATGGGAGCGACTCCTCGGACCGACCTGGTCTCCCTGACCCTCAATGTTTAGGTAGTCACCGCAGTTTAGTGCAGCGCGGCCACCTTCGCGCGCACCTTTTGCAGAACCGACGGCGGCAGCGGGGCGTAGCCTTGCGCTTGCGCGATTTCTTGCCCGGACGCGTACACCCAGCTCAAATATTCGTTGACCGCATGGCTCCGCTGCCGGTCCTGCGGATGAACGGGCACGTAAAACCAGGTGAAACTCACAATTGGATAACTTTCCTTGCCTGGCGCGTTCGTCAGCGAAACGCGAAAGTCGTCCGTGATTTTGGATTCCATCGCCAAGGCCGCATCACTGATGCTCTTCGTCGATGGCTTCACAAATTCTCCGGCAGCGTTGCGAATTCGCGCGATCGATAACCCGGATTTCTCCCCACAACGGAGCTCGACATAACCGATAGCCCCCGATGTCTTGGCGGCGTTGGCCAGCAAATCCTCACATCGGCTAAAAGCGGCGCCCACCGGCCACTTTGGCGAAACATTCTTTCCAACCTTGGCTCGGAATTCTGGGCTGAGTTTAGAAAGGAAGTCGGAAAAAATGTAGTTCGACCCTTTTCCGTCCGTGCGGTGCAGCACCTTGATCGGCAAATCAGGAAGCTTGCCGTCAGGATTCAGCCTGGCAATCTCCGGGTCACTCCACGAGGTTGTTTTTCCAAGGTAGATATTCGCTAGCACTGGCCCCGAAAGGCGAATGCTCGTCGTGCTGCCGGGTACATTGTAGAAGACCGCAATGCCAACTAGCACCGTGGGCAATTCCACGGCCGCGTGCGCCGCCTTTTTCAACTGCTTTTCGGGAATCGGCGCATCACCGCCGCCAAGATCTCCTCCGGTGCCTGAAAGAACACGGTTGGCACTCTCGCTGGTTCCCACCGCGAGATAGCGAAGCTGCGTTTCAGGGTGCATCTTGTGGTACTCGTCTCCCCACAACACGTACAGCGGCTCCGGCATGGTCGATCCCGTGGTAACCAGCACCATCTGCGTTTCCGCAAGGCCGTCCGGGCATAAAATTGTCAAAGAGATAGCCAGCAGTATGGCGGTCAGGGAAAAGGCAAACTCGGCGCAATTTCTCACGCAAGCTTCGTCCTCATGATCAGAGACGAATTCAAGCAATCCGGAATCTCCGATTTCAACTCTATTCTTGCTCAAAACCATATGCCCGCCGCACTCTCTTATCCAATCTCGCGACGTAACCTAAGGTCGCGGGCGGTCACGCGGCGTCGTTGAAGCCTAGGTCTACGGTAATACCCCACTCCTTAAGCAGCCATTCTGGGATGTAGATTCGATTCCTGTTCTGCTCGCACCAGATGCGGAGCTCGACCGAGGAGGCATACATCTCTGACGTGAGCTGCAGGTGTCTCGCCCGAAGTTCGAACTCAGTAGGCAGTGCAGGAGCGGGCGGCATAGGGCGGCCCCAATTGGGGTTGCCGTGCTTGCGCGTGTGGGCGACCGGCATCGCCATAGGCGCTGATCATACTCCGACTTGGGTGGCTCTGCAGGAATCCGCGCACGGGTGGCGCGCGGTTTGTCGTCCTGAAATGTCGCGCGCTCGGGGCGCCTTAGTACAGACAGCCCATATACACGATGCGGGAGGAATAGATCGCATCCGCGAGGTCCGGTGCGATTGACGAGCGGAGGCGCAGACCGAACCCGCCAAGGTATTTGAACGGCCAGGCGCCGTCGAACGTTGGATTCTCTGGATCTGGCGGCAACGGGACCTCGCCCCAAGTTGTCCAGCGCAGAGACAGGCAAATGTAATTCAAAAGGTCGAGACTTACTGGATTCTCAAGTCTGTCATCGTGCACTTCGATTTCCTTTTTGGGACGCCCAAGTGCAATCCCGTCGCCTTACGAATCGGTCGGCGCTGTTCCGTGGAGGTTTTCCAGTCTGCGTACTCTTGAGCGCGTTCGTGAGCGTCTGGGCCGGAGAAAATAGCGACGTACACGCGGCGTTGTCATTACCCTCAACGCGCCGGTCGCCAGCGGTCAATACAGGGCTTTACCGCAGCGCGGCAAGCCCCCCTACCGGGAGCCAGTCCATAGCATGTAAGCCAACCCTGCCAGCGAAATGACAATCAGGATATAAGGCCACAACCCAAACGATCCGCTTAAAGACCGACACCTTGAAATCCTAGCTCGATGGTCGCCGATTCCCACTCGCCAAATTGAGGCGAGCGATTACGTCGGTCAACGATGCGCTTGGTGGGCTAAATGTCCTACGGAGAGAGTTACAAATACGCTCTCACGAAACGGGGTCAAGCAATGCTTGAGAGAATGCAATACTGCCCACTTGCGTATGTGCCGAACACCCCCATGGATCGGTTGTGCTATGGATTGTCCCTGACCCATTCTGGCTGGTGAAAGGGAGCAGAAGCCGAGGAAAATTGACTCTCCAAGCACTTCGCATTCTTCTCGTGGATGACAGCGACGCCGTGAGGCAAGCTCTGTGCTCTTGAGCGCTCACGTCGAGTTTGAGATTGTCTGTGAATCTGTGAACGGATCGGCAGCAATCAGCAAAACAGCTGAACTGCAACCGGATGTGATTCTCTTGGACATTAGCCTGCCTGACATGAACGGACTCGAAGCGGCTAGGCAGATGAAGAGTGCTGCACCTTCCGCAGAAATATTCTGTTGAGCGAACACGATCTTTTGCCGATGGTTCAGGAAGGCTTACGCGCTGGCGCACGCGGCTACGTGCTTAAGTCAGACGCCACGCACGAGTTGGCTACAGCGATTCGACAGGTTCACAAGAAAGAACAGTATGTTGGCCTCAGATTCGCGCAATGAGGAACCCATCTGTGATCCGTTTGAGATGAACCATGCTTGTGCCTTTCCTCGGTCTCTTCGTGGCATAGCAGTCTCGGTCTAGAAACGTCAAGGTGGTACCTAAATTATGCACCAGAATCCGGCCTCGTAAGGCGCTGCCTGGATTTCAGCCCCTGTCGTGGTTACCGCTTGGGATCTTGATCGCCGACTGATTCGTCTTCTCTCTTGATGCTCTGTTCCATCTTTCTAAGATGTTGTTGATGCTAGGCCGCGAGTGCATAGAAAGTTATGCATGGTTCACGATCGTAAGGGAGTGAGCACCACGGGCACAAAGTTCGCCTCTCCCGGAGCGATGTTGCGCAAGCGATCCATGAGGCGCTGGAATAATCCCCGCTCCGCGTACTGATCGCTATAGCTGACCCCAACACGTCCAGCGTGCCGCCAGACCTTAGCCGCCAGGAACAGAAAGCGCAAACGCGCGATCGCCAGGGTCGTATGCTTGAGCTCGGCCAGCTTCGCCGTTTCCTCGCGCCGGAACAGCAGCAGCCAGCAATTGAGGTTGTAGGCCAGCATCGACAGCTGAAAATGAATGCAGTTGGTGGCCCAGCGCCCGGAAGGATAGGCCGCCAAACCCGCATCGTTGTTGGCTTCCTTGATCAGATTCTCGGCCCCAGCGCGCTGCAGCAGGTACCCTCAAGACGGTTAGAGTTACCGCATAGGCCAGTTTCGAAGTCTGTCAACCCATCGGTGACAGAACCTTTACAAACACTCTGTTATAGATCTAACATCAAATGGAAATGGGTGTACGAGACCAGCCGAGACTGGCTTGGCTCCTGCTGACGTTCAGCCTGCCTACCAAGCGGGCTAGTCAGCGGGTGGAGGTCTGGCGAAAACTGCAACGCTACGGAACCGTCCCGCTAGGTAACTCCGGATACTTACTGCCCCGCAATCCAATGAACGAAGAACGCTTTCAGTGGCTGGCCACGTCGATTCGCAAATACGGGGGAGATGCTTCCATTGTTCACGTGCAGGGGATCGACAATATCTCGGCCCCGCAAATGATCGGACGTTTTGCCGAGGCCCGTGCGCAGGAGTATCAGGAGTTGATCCGCCAAGTGCAAGAGTTTTTTGATACGCCTCGAGCGAAGCAGGCCGTTGGTCGTCTCAGCCGGCTGCGCAGCTGTTTTCAAGAGATCGTTGAGGTGGATTTCTTCGAAAGTCCTCTGCAGAAGCGCGTCGAGGAGCTGCTGGCGAAGGCTGACGCCGCGCGTCTCACAACGCACATGGCAGAGACGCGAAAGATCAACTCGAAAGATTACAAAAACAGAGTTTGGGTTACTAGGCCGAGACCTGGTGTGGACCGATGCGCATCCGCCTGGCTGATTCGACGCTTCATCGATTCCAAGGCACAGTTTGCCTTCGCACCTGAAGAACAAGTGCCAAGGGACTCCGTACCGTTCGATATGTTTCACGAGAGGGGTTTTGGGCACCGCGGTGACGACTGCACTTTCGAGACATTACAGAATGACTTTAGGATTCGCGACCGAAGAGTGAAGGCGATTGGGGAGATTATTCATGACGCGGATCTCGCGGACGACAAATTCGGCCGCAAAGAGGGTTATGGGATCGATGAAGTGCTCAAGGGTTGGGCACGACAAAAAATCTCAGACCAAGACCTCCTTGATCGGGGAATGCAGTTGATCGAGGGGATCTATCATGCCCCATCGTAAAAGAGCGTCGCAGCACAAAGTCTTTGAAATAGGAGCAGACCATCGTGTTAGAGAATCATCGGGCCGGACTGAGATGCATTACGATCACGTTCGCCCTCCTGATAACCGCCGGCCAGACCATCCTCGCGCAATCGCACGTAGAAGAGAAAAAAACACTTACGCTCGAAGAGGCGGTTGACTTCGCCCTGAAGAATTATCCTGCGGTGCGTGCAGCGCTGGAGCGGGTGAGGGCGGCTCAGGCGGGCGTTGGTTTGGCGCGCACGAATTATCTCCCCAGGGCAGACATGGTTTGGCAGACAAATCGCGCGACCGATAACAACATTACAGGCCTGCTCCTTCCGCAATCCATCATCGCCCCGATTTCCGGGCCGGTACCGGTATCGACATCGAATCGAAGCGCTTGGGGAAGTGCGGCAGGACTCCTGTTCTCCTGGGAACCCGTCGATTTTGGATACCGGGGAGCAAAAGTGGACGCCGCGCGCGCCACTCGAGATCAAGCCACTGCGGAAGCTTCTTTGACGCGTCTCGATGTGGCCGTTGCTACCGTGAACGCCTACCTAACGGTGCTGGCTGCCGAAGAAACCGTGAACGCCGCCGAGGCGGATGTGGAGCGGCGCGACACGTTCGACAAGGCTGTCCGGGTACTGGTCGATAACCAGCTTCGCGCGGGAGCGGATGCTTCCCGTGCGGATGCAGAGTTGGCTCGCGCCAGAGTCAATTTAGCCCGTGCCCAGCAACAAGAGAAAATCAGCTGGGCCGCATTAGCCGATATTCTCGGACTGCCAGATGCCTCCGTGGAAGTTCGAGAGAGCTCTCTCCTTAGGCCACCTGCCGACGGATCTCCACAAGCCACCCCGCTTAGCAACAATCCGATCGCGCAGGTGCAGCACGCGCGGATGGAAGAGGCGCAGGCGCAGGTACATATCCTGGATCGTTCATACTATCCGAAGTTCTACCTTCAATCGTCGGTGTATGGACGCGGCAGCGGCTGGGACCCAACGGGCAAATTCGAAGGAGGAACCGCAGGCCTCGGCCCAGATCGTTCGAACTGGGCAGTCGGCTTGACCGTGACCTTTCCAGTATTCGACATCTTCGGGATTCGCTCTCGAAAGGCCGTTGAATCGGCAAATGAACGTGCCGAAGCCGCTCGCTACGATCAAGCCCTGCAAGACCTGACGGGGCAATTGCTGAAAGCACAGGCTTCTCTTGAAGGCTCGCGCCGCATCGCCGAGAACACACCGGTCGAACTAGAGGCAGCGCGCACAACCGAGAACCAAGAACGGGCGCGTTACCAAGCTGGGCTCGCGACACTGGTAGATGTCTCAGATGCGCAGGGTCTGCTCGTGCAAGCAGAAACCGATGACGCTCTTGCGCAGCTCGCGGTTTGGCAAAACCTAGCTTCGGTCGCAGCATCCCATGGTGATCTCGGGCCCTTTCTGCAGTTTCTACACGATAAAACCCAGGGAGGACCGTAAGTATGTGGCTCCTCCGCTCGGCCCTTCGTCGCCCCCTTACGATCATTGTGTTTGTAATCGCGATAGCTCTTTGCTCGATCCTCGCTCTGGTGCGCATGCCGGTCGACATTTTTCCGAACCTGAATCTCCCTGTGATTTATGTCGCGCAGCCATTCGGGGGTATGTCACCGGCACAGATGGAAGGCTACCTCGTCTACTACTACGAATATCATTTCCTCTACATCACAGGGATTGAGTCGGTCGAATCGAAGTCTATTCAAAACGTGGGGCTAGTGAAGCTGACGTTTCAGCCCGGCACCGACATGAGCCAGGCGGTTGCGCAGACGGTGGGGTACGTGGATCGCGCCCGCGCATTCATGCCGCCTGGAACGGTCGCGCCCTTCGTCCTGCGCTTCGACGCGGGGAGTGTTCCCGTAGGCTATCTCGTATTCTCGAGTCCGTCCCGCACGGTGGGAGAGATCCAGGATGTCGCGCTCAACCGTGTGCGGCCACTGTTTGCCACTCTGCCCGGGGTCTCGGCGCCACCTCCCTTTGGCGGAGCAGCCAGAACCATTGTGGTCAGCGTCGATCCGGATCGTCTGCGTGCCTACCGCATGGCGCCAGAGGAAGTCGTTCAAGCTCTTAATGCCGGCAACGTTATCGTGCCCGCCGGGAATGTGAGAACCGGTGATCTGTTGCGGTTGGCTCCGATCAACTCCGTGGTTTCCAGTATCAAGGACCTGCAAAATCTGCCCATCCGGACCGGCGCTGGTCCCACCGTATTTCTACGCGACATCGGCACAGTCGAGGACTCCAGCGACATCGTCACTGGCTATGCGGAGGTGAATGGACGCCGGACAGTATATATACCGGTGACCAAACGAGCAGATGCTTCGACTCTTGCCGTCGTCAACGAGGTGAAGGCGAACCTGGCACAATTCCAATCCGTTGTTCCTTCCGACATCAAGATCGACTACGAGTTTGATCAATCTACGTATGTACGAAACGCCCTGCTTTCGGTTGTAAAAGAAGGTTTGCTCGGGGCGCTGCTTACGGGGCTGATGGTCTTGCTGTTTTTGCGGGACTGGCGGAGTGCTCTCATTGTGGTCGCGACGATCCCGTTTGCGCTGCTTGCTGCCGTCGTGGCGCTGTGGGGTGCAGGGCAGACCATCAACATCATGACGCTTGGCGGACTTGCATTGGCCGTGGGGATTCTTGTCGATGAATCCACGGTGGTCATGGAAAACATCCACAGTCATCTTGATCAAGCGCGAGGACGGGCACTTGCTGTCCTCGAAGCCAGCAAAGAGGTGCAGATTCCGCGCCTGCTCGCGATGCTCTGTGTGCTCGCGGTGTTTGTTCCATCGTTCTTCATGGTAGGGGTTGCGCGTTCCCTCTTTGTCCCGCTTTCTCTTGCCGTGGGATTTGCCATGGCCGCTTCTTATTTGTTATCGAGCTCTCTTGTGCCCGTTCTTTCGACATGGATCCTTCGCGATGCTCGTCATAAGCAAGAGAAGAAGAGTCCCTCGCTGCTCGACCGGTTGCGGCGAAAGCTCGGCTACACTCTGGAAAAGTTAACCGGAAATCGAAGACTCGTCGTTTCGATTTATGTCGTGGCCGCTTTGCTGGTCATTGGGCTAGTGGGTCCGCGCATCGGACGGGAGATCTTTCCGCGAGTCTCCTCTACCCAATTGTTGTTGCGTTTCCGCGCACCGATCGGAACGCGCGTAGAAGCGACGGAGCGCTTGTCGCTCGAGCTTCTGCGCTCGATCGAAAAAGCCGCCGGACCGGGAAATGTAACGATCACTTTGGGCTATGTCGGCGCGACGCCTCCGAACTACCCCATCAATACGATTTACTTGTGGACGAGCGGACAGCACGAAGCGGTCTTGCGCGTTGCGTTCAAGGCCGACTCCGGTATCCGTGCGGACGAACTCGAAGAGCGCCTGCGGAAGAGTTTGCCGGGAGAATTTCCAGGATGCCAATTCTCGTTTGAAGCCGCGGACCTCGTCACGCAGATCATGAATTTTGGAGCTTCCACTCCTGTCGAGATCAACGTGGCCGGGCCGGACTTGGCGGCCGACCGAGCTTTCGCCGAGAAAATTCGCGCGGAGCTTGGACACATCGGCGCTCTCCGTGACCTACAGTATGACGAGCCTTTGGACTATCCAAGCATGCACGTGAACATCGATCGCGAGCGGGCAGGACAGCTGGGCGTGACTGTCGACAAGGTAGGCCGATCGTTCCTCGCGGCCACCTCGTCCAGCCGTTTCGTCACGCCGAATTATTGGGCCGACCCGAAATCCGGGGTAGCGTACCAACTGCAGGTGCAAATCCCACAAGCCGAAATGACCTCCATTCAGGACCTTGAGCACGTGCCGGTCACACCCGGCAGCTCATCGCATCCCCTGTTGGGCGATGTGGCGCAAATCACTTACGGAAACACCGTCGGCGAATATCACCGCTGGAACGGACAGCGGATGTTGACACTCACCGCGAATGTTTCCGGCGAAGATCTGGGCCGAGTCTCGAACCGGCTGGAGCAGGCCATCAAGAACGCCGGAACCCCTCCCCGTGGGGTGAAGGTCAACGTCCGAGGCCAGGTAGGGCCCATGAAGGAGACGCTGACGAATCTCGGCGTGGGACTGCTTCTTGCCGTCCTTGTCATCTACCTGCTGCTCGCTGCCAACTTCCAGTCGATACGACTGGCAGTGGCTGTCCTCTCGACCGTTCCGGCGGTCATCTGTGGCGTGATTTTTGCCCTGCTGCTTACCGGAACCACCTTGAATATCCAGTCGTTCATGGGAGCCATCATGGCCATCGGCGTCGCGGTCGCCAACGCGATTTTGCTGGTCATCTTTGCCGAGGAATACCGTCGAGCTGGTAACGCCTCAAAGGTCGCGGCCATCCACGGTGCGCAAACTCGCATGAGACCAATCCTAATGACCAGCATGGCGATGATCGCGGGAATGTTTCCCATGGCGCTCGGAATCGGTGAGGGAGCGCAGCAGACGGCTCCTCTCGGGCGCGCGGTCATCGGAGGATTATTGTTTGCCACCGCCGCGACTCTGCTGATCTTGCCTCTGGTGTTTTCGATGATCCAGGAACGAGCGGGCACTCGCTCGCCGTCGCTCGATCCGGAGGATCCGCAAAGCGCTTTTGCAAACCAGCCACTGGGTAATCCAGACTCCACTTCTGGGGAAGCTTCATGACTCGAATACCAGCGATATCCATTCTTGTTCTGGCCGGCAGTATCGGGTTTTGTATTTCGTGCGGCTCAAATTCGAGTCCCGTAACAAGCGCCGCTGGCGCGAATGCAGCCGCGGGGTCAACACCTACCGTCGAAGTCACGAGAGTCGTGTCCCGCAAGCTTGCCGTTACCGTGCGCCTCCCCGGCGAACTCCAGCCCTACGAAGTCGTGGCTGTTTTCCCCAAAATTACGTCATTCGTGGATTGGATCGGCGTCGACCGGGGTTCGGTAGTGAAGGCCGGACAACTCATGGTTCGGCTGGTCGCTCCTGAAATTGCCGCGCAGCGCGGAGAAGCGCAATCGAAACTCCAAGCAGCGGTTGCCCAACGTGCTGAATCCGAAGCGAAGCTCGCGTCCGAACAAAGCACTTACGAAAGACTAAGAACAGCTTCCGGAACGCCCGGCGTGGTCGCCGGCAATGACCTGGAAGTGGAGCAGAGGGCTGTCGAAGGGAATCGTGCCCGCCTGGATGCAGCGGCACAGAGTGAGAAAGCGGCGAAGGCGGCCTTGCAATCGATCACGGAAATTCAGGGCTACCTGCAAGTTCGAGCTCCGTTCGACGGCGTGGTCACCGAGAGGAATGTTCACCCTGGAGCTTTGGTGGGTCCCGGGAGTGGATCAGGAGCCAATGTCCCTTTGTTGAGAGTAGAACAAATAGCACGGCTCAGGGCGGTGGTGCCTGTTCCCGAGAAGTATGTGGCCGGGATGACCGAGGGGGCGAAAGTCGACTTCAGCGTACCGGCGTTCCCGAATCAAACATTCTCGGGAACAGTCGCGCGGATTGCTCACTCGGTTGACGTAAAGACACGAACGATGCCTGTAGAACTCGACGTCGCGAATCCGAAGGGCCGTCTGGCTTCGGGAATGTTCCCCGAAGTGCTTTGGCCCGTCCATCGTTCGGAGGCGACTCTGTTTGTTCCGGCATCGTCGGTTGCCAGGACCACAGAAGCAACTTTTGTCGTTCGCATCCGCGATGGAACGGCAGAGTGGGTGAACGTCCAAACCGGCGAAGTCGATGGAAAGCTAATCGAGCTTTTCGGGGATCTGCAGCCGGGCGACGAGGTTGCATCGCGGGGCACAGACGAGCTGAGGCCAGGAACTCGCGTGAGTGCGAAGCCGGCCCCGGGGGACTCGCAAGGTTCACCGAAATGAATTTCGCAGTAGAAGGGTACTTGTTTGAACAGCGGCGTTTTCGTCATCGCCGCACAGTAATGACACAGCGGTTCAGTAGTCTCCGGTTAGTCAACGCCGTTCCCTTCAAAATTGCCCCGCGCGACACGGAGATACTCTAGGAGGAGATCTAGAGTTAACCCATTGCTCGGGGGGGGGATTCAGGGCGACTCGGTGGCTTTCCGGGCATCTTCATTTTGTTCTTTGTCGACGGAACCGGGATCTTGTTGCTCTTGTTTGTGCAGTCGCTCAAATTCGGCGAACATGTGCCGCGATTTGTCGACTTCTCCGAGCTTGGCATAAACACGGCCGAGCTGGTAATACGCCGCGCTCATACCGGGATCGTATTTTACAGCTTGCTCGAACTCCTCAGCGGCGGGCATGAATTGTTGCGAGGCTACCAGGAGTTTCCCAAGTTCGAAATGTGAAAGTCCGTATTTCGGATTGAGCTGGATCGCCTTTCTAAAGGAGGCTTCCGCTTGCGCGATTTCATTCTTCCGCAAGAGCAGAATGCCGATGTGACAATGTAGACGCGCGTTCTGCGGATCCAGATCAATCGCCCGCCGCAGGCATCGTTCAGCGTCAGTGATCTTTCCCAGATTTGCCAGGGCGATGTACTGGAGAAATAAAGCTCGTGCTGCACTCGGATTCAGTTCCACCGCCCGTGCTAGATTCTCCTCCGCCTTATCGTATCTTCTAATGAAGTAATAGCTTATACCTGCAAGGTAATAAGGCTCATCCCAATTGGGCGCGAGCGCAATTGCCTTTTGCGCCAGCAGCAATGCGTTATCCTGCTCTCCGGCACGTTGCAGCAGTCGAGTGCGCAAGACTAGAACCTGGGGACTATCGGGAGTCATCGCAACTGCCAGCTCGGATTCTTTGTCCGCTTTCTCGAAGCGGTGCGAAGCGTAGTACGCGCTGGCGCGCAGGTAATGGTCATCCGATGTTTTCGGCTCTCCGATAACGTTCAAAACTTCGTCCGCCTCGCCGGATTGCAGGTAAGTTAAGGCCAGTTGGTGACGGATCTCGATGTCGTCAGGTCGGATGCGATTGGCGGCAAGCAGATACAAGGCAGCGTCTTTTGCTTGCGCATTCTGAAGGAAGAGCTGACCAACGGCAGCATTCCATTGAAAATCAGAACCGAAGTGTTCTGCCGAAGCGCGGGCCTCCTTCTGCGCCTCCGTGAGCTGCCCAGCCTCGAGTTCGGCACGGACAACATTGAAGACGACATCAGCACGTCCAGGATTGAGTATCCTCGCGTGCCGTAATTGAATCAGTGCCGCTGCCGGTTCGTGCAGTTCCAGCAGAACTATGCCCAAGTCATATGCGGCATCCGCCTGACTGGGGTCCAAAGTCGCGGCTTGTTCGAGTTCCGCGCGGGCATCGTGTAGCTTGTGCTCGCGCACGTAAGCCAGTGCCAGATTGTAGTGAGCTGAGTACGAACGTGGGTTCGCGTCCAGGGCTCGTTTGTAGTGCTGGATCGAATTTGCCGTCATGCCTTCGTGGAATTCGGTCAGCCCCCATAGCAAATAGACCTCGGCACAATCGGGATCGACTTCGGTGGCTCGGCTTAGTTCTCGAATGGCAGAGGCAGAATCTCCGGCACTGAGAGCCGCGCGGGACCGCGTGATGAATGGGCGTGCGGCGACACAAATGGTCGGGGGCGTCTGTGCACTGGCCGGATGGATTGTCTCAATCATTTGGAGTGCGATGACCACCGCGGCATGGAGACATCTCAACCCCGGAGAATTCGGGGGCCGCGCTCTTCGTGCCGGAAACGCGGTTCGAGTCTGAGTCACAGGCCTCCTCGTGGAATGGAGAATATCACCAGATGAAAATAGATTTCGTCTTGACTACTCTGATGCTTGTGAGTAACGTATGGGACACTTTTCGAGTTCAACTTGGGGATGCTCCCAAACCATGCCGGTGGAGGTGCTTCATGGAGCGCCGTTTACTGTGGAAGGTTCTCGCTTGTGGTGTTGCCCTGTCTCTGCTCTTCCCTCTGTTGCTGAATGCCGAGGTTACGGGTTCCATCTCAGGAACGGTTACGGACCCGAGCGGCGCCGCCATCGCCAATGCCACTGTGATCCTTAAGAACGCGAATACCGGGCTCGAGCGTCGGGTTCAGACCAACTCTGCAGGCGACTACCAGTTTCTCGCTCTCCCCGTCGGGGAAAATTACTCGGTCCGGGCCGAGATGGCCGGATTTCGGGCCGCGGTGCAGACCATGATCAAGCTCGAAGTTAATCAGAAGTACAGGGCTGATTTCAAGCTGGCGGTCGGTGCAATCACCCAGACGGTGGAGGTTACTGGCGCTGCCAGCCAGGTAGACACCACCAGCACGCAACTGGGAGATGTCATTGGGCAGAAAAAGATGACCACGCTCCCGCTGAATGGCCGCAGCTACCTGGACTTGCTGGGCTTGCAAGCCGGGGTCGTGCCGGTCTCCTCAGAAGCCGCAATCGGGGACCGACTCGTTTCCGGCAACATGAGTGCCGGTCAGGTGTCCGTCAACGGACAACGCGAATCCGCCAACTCGTTTCTGGTGAACGGCGGTGATGTTGAGGAGAGCGTCGACAATGGCGCTTCCATCGTCCCCACTCTCGACTCAATAGAAGAATTCCGCCTCCTGACCAACTCTTTTAATGCGGAGTTCGGCCGCTTCTCCGGCGGAATCGTCAATGTTGTCACCAAGTCTGGCACCAACGAAATTCACGGTTCGGTTTACGAATTCCTGCGCAACGAAAAATTCGACGCGCGCAGTTACTTCGATCCAGAGCGGGGCGTGTTCAAGCGAAATCAGTTCGGGGGCACCCTCGGCGCCCCAATCGTGAAGAACAAGTTGTTCGTCTTTGGCGACTACCAGGGTACCCGCGAGATACGCGGGGTGTCGCAAAAACAAGTTGTCCCTTCCGTCCTTGAGAAAACCGGCGACTTCTCTGATCTCGGGACTACACAGTTTGAATCTTTTTCCGGCACGGTTCGTGGAAACGACGGCGATCCCAACAACTTCCCGGCCGTGTTAGGCCAGCGCTTGGGATATACAGTTGTTAAAGATGAGCCGTACTGGTTTCCGGGCTGCACCAGCAACGATTCCAGTACGGGCTGCGTATTCCCCGGCGCGAACGGACCGGTTATTCCTCAATCGGCCTGGTCTCCGGTGGCCGTCGCCACGCTCAAGTTCGTTCCAGATCCTAACGGAGATTCAGGAGGAACACCTACATTCGCAACCACGGCCGAAAAACAACATCTGCGGGACGACAAATACGGTCTGAAGGTTGATTTCAACACAGCGCATCTCGGCAACTGGTCCGCCTACTACCACTTCGACGATGCGAGTTACTTGAACCCTTATCCTGCGTTTACCTCAAACTTGCCTGGCTTTTCGGCGACCACGCCTTCACGAGCGCAGCAAATGCAATTGAGCAACACCGCCATCCTCAATCCAAACACCGTCAACGAAGTACGTGTTAATTACACCCGCTTCGCCTTCACGAAGAACAAGCCGGTCGGTGGATTGGGCAAGATCGAAGACTTTGGATATTTCCGCGGCGATTCAACTCATCCACTGGGAGTCATACCGACCAACGAGAAGTACGAGGGTGTGGCACCCATTACCTTCGGGCAGATGGGCTCTGCTTTCGGTCTGCCGGACGGCACCACCGGACAGTACAACAATACCTATCAGGTCACCGACAATTTTTCGAAGGTCGTAGGCAAACACTCCTTCAAGTTCGGAGGTGATATTCGCTACATTCAAGTCAACGAACGCAACACCTACACTTCCAACGGCTGGTTCGAGTTCGACGGCGGCGAGACTGGAAACGACTTCGCCGACTATTTGCTTGGCGCGCCTGATCTTTTTAATCAGACTAGTCCGCAGTTGTTGGATTCCCGCACCAAGTATTTCGGGCTGTATGCCCAGGACACGTTCAAAGCCAGGCCCGATCTCACTATCAACTACGGCTTGCGCTGGGATACGAGCCAGCCTTTCTACGACACGAAAAACAGAATCCAGACCTTTTCGCCGGGGATACAGTCCAAAGTCTATCCAGATTCACCAACCGGGTTTGTGTTCCCCGGTGACCCAGAAGTTCCTCGAACGCTGGCCCCCACGCAATACAACCGCTTCGCGCCGCGGCTGGGAATCGCCTATTCGCCGTCAGCTACCGACGGATTTGCCGGAAAGCTCCTTGGCGGACCTGGGAAGACCGCAATCCGTGCAGGCGGCGGGATTTACTACACGGCGATCGAAGATGTGACGCTGTTCAACGAAGTGGGCGATGCTCCGTTCGGGCTGTTCTGGGTAAGCCCTTCTCCCATTTACATCGAGGAGCCTTACAAGCGTCGCGTTGGGCAACCGGATCCCGTAGGGAACCGATTTCCGTTCACGATTCCGCCTCCAGGGGCTACTGGAATCTGGGCCCCGTATCTTCCGATTGCTTTTGCGCCCACTTACACGCTAACCAACA
Organism: Acidobacteriota bacterium; assembly: GCA_003225005.1. Lineage (GTDB taxonomy): Bacteria > Acidobacteriota > Terriglobia > Terriglobales > Acidobacteriaceae > Sulfotelmatobacter. The sequence goes on from QIAN01000256.1 coordinate 16,132, forward strand.
AACTTCCGTATTCGGAGCAGTTTAACCTTACGATTGAGCGCGAACTTCCAAAGAACCTGCTGCTGTCACTTGGTTTTGTCGGTTCTCGCGGACGCCACCTCCTGTCCACCGTCGAGTCGAACCCGGGGAATCCCGCAGTCTGTTTATCAATTCCGGACTGCGGACCTTTTGGCGAAGACACGATTTACGACTTGGGTGGTGGTAACTTCGCCTTCGGGACCCGTCCCTACTCGGTGACGTCCGGCCGGGAACTGGATAAGACAACCGGAGTTGGGTCGCTCGATTTCCAGAACAACGCATGGGAAGCAACGGCCGCAAACTCCAATTACAACGCCCTGCAGATCCAACTGGAAAGGAAAGTCGGAGCCGTTCGCTTCCTGGGCGCTTATACCTGGTCGAAGTCCATCGATAACTCATCGGGGTTCTTCGACGCGATCAATCCTTTCAATCCGAGCTTGAGCCGCGCACTCTCCACATTCGATATCGCTCACAATTTCGTCTTCAGCTACAGCTATGACTTGCCTTTTACAAAGTCAATCCACGGGGTCCAAGGCAAGTTGCTTTCTGGATGGACGATTGCGGGGATCACCCGCTTCACCACCGGCTTCCCGATCACCCTCAGCGAAGGCGACGATGCTTCCCTTTGTGGCTGCAGCGGCGCCGATACCCCCAACTACAACGGGCAGCCAATCCACTACCTCAATCCGCGAGCACCGGGCAACCTGTACTTTGATCCTTCCCCATTTTCGCCTGAGACTCCAGGTACGACAGGCAATGCAAAGCGTCGCTTTTTCCACGGTCCAGGTATCAACAACTGGGATCTAGCCTTGCACAAGAACACGAGTATCACGGAGAGGACTGCGCTTGAATTTCGGGTAGAGTTTTTCAATGTGTTCAATCACGCTCAGTTCACCAATCCTGACGGGGCCATCGATGGCAACATTGGCCTTGTCGGTGGTGCCCGTGATGGCAGGATCGGACAGATGGCGTTGAAGCTTTCCTTCTGAAGCGAAACTGGAATGCGCCGTGAAAGGGCACGTCTTCAACCGTGCCCATCGTTCGTTTTGTTCCAAGCAACTCTGAGTTCGTCGAGGACGTCAGCGCTCTAAAGGCGAGCGTTCATAAGGCGGAGGCAATGAACCCTGTCCTCAAGCGACTTTGCTGTTCCCTTCCGATGTTTCTTCTGTTTTGTGCGTGTTCGGCCCTTTTCGCTCAGATGAACGGCGAGGCTGCCCGCGACTGGTCCGTGGTATTCCGCGATTCTCTGCAACACAGTGTTCTTCAATTCTGGATTGACCATGCGCTCGACAAGGAATACGGCGGCCTCCTCGGACAATTGAATCGGCAGGGAGAGCCGACTGGCTCCGGCAACAAATCGGTTGTGCTCATTTCACGCTCTCTCTGGTCATTCTCAGAAGCGTATCGCCGGTATCCGGACCATGCGTATCAAAAGATGGCGGCAGAATGTCTGAAATTCTTGCGCGACAAGATGTGGGACAAAGAACATGGCGGCTATTACTTCATGGTCACCCGTGATGGCAAGATCGTCGACTCGACGAAGCAGTTGAACCCCATGTCCTACGTGATGGAGGGACTGGCGGAATACGCTCTGGCCTTTCATGACAATCAGGTTGCCCGCGAAGCTCTGGACTTGTTCCAGGTTATCGACCAGCACGCCCACGATAACCAGTATGGCGGCTATCGCATCGCCTTCACCGCGAACTGGCAATTTATCAAAGACTACAAGGATGGACCGAACGCGGCCGGATCGTTTGGAAGGAAATCCTACGACTGGCATTTAGGATTGGTCGAAGCTTTGGCTACGCTCTACGACGTTACCGGCGACGCCCAAGTGCGGGCCCGCCTGGAGGAACTGCTGGATATCCTCGTCAACAAAATTATCGACGTCGATGTCGGATACGGCCGCTACTACTTCCATGATGATTGGAGCGTGGCCGATCACGATGGCGATTCCCAGCAATCCGAATACGGTCTCGATCTGGAGGCCAGTTGGCTGATCGTGGAGGCCGCGCAACGCGTAGGTCGACAGCAGGATGCCAGGATTCGCGGCGCCAGCCTTGTGCTTGTCGATCATGCACTTCTCTATGGTTTCGATAAGGACCACGGCGGAGTCTATCGATACGGCCCTGCCACCCAGCCTGCGACCAACAAGGATATGGAGTGGTGGCAACAGTGTGAGGCTCTGGTCGCGCTGCTCAATGCGTACCAGCTTACCGGTAACCTCAAATACTGGAGCGCCTTCGATCTCCAGGCTCGATTCTTCACAGCACGATTCACAGATCACCAATATGGCGAGGTATATACCGCCCTCTTTCAAAATGGAAGGATCGACGACGAAAAGATTGGTCCTTGGAAGGCTCCATACCATGTCACCAGGGCTTTTCTCGAGATTATCGCGAGGCTCGGAGGAACTTTGTAGCTCCACAATCAGCGGTACGGCGGCAGAACTGCACTTGTAGAAACCTCAAGAAGCCTTTATTAAGGGTTGAATGTGCAAGAGCGTTTGCAGGAAGGGTACTTTTAATGAGTCCAGCAACTCGACAGGTTGTGCTGCTGGTTTCTCTCGCCGTCTGCGGTCAAGCGCAAACAATTCAGGTTGATAGGTTGATATTACGGCCACAAGCGGCAGCTTATCGCACAGTGCCTCGGTGACGTTGACTACGGAGCCCATTGTCAGCGTACGCACTTTCCAGAGCGGTTCCCTCCTGTATCTGGAATCGAGCGCAGGTGCCGATGTTGCACGCGTTGGCATGGAGACGGCGTGGGGCGGATCCATCGTAGAAGTGAGTCTAAACGGAGAGAATTTCGTCAATGCGCACGACGCGGGCCGCGAGGTGCAGCTAGCGCAGTTTGATGGCGATGGTACCCCATGGAATCCGACCCAGGGTGGTGACATTTACAACCACGGCAGCCCGATCCTGGCCCAGACCGTGACTGGAGACTCGATTTATGTCAAAACGCAGGGACTTAATTTTAGCCCGGAACCTTTCGGAGGAGGACCCGCTCAGCCGATTCTTCAGGATACTTATGCGGAAATGACCCTCACGGCCGTCGCTGATCATGCCTTTACTTTCAAACTGCACATGAAAGTTACACACTTCGGTACAGACCTGCATACCAACAATTTCCAGGATTCTCCTGCAGTCTATTGCAACTTGGAGGATGGCAAGCTGGTTATCTATGAGAACACTCTGCCTTGGACCAATGGCGCACTCACCTTCAGTACGCTGACGGACTTGGGGGGACATGCACCACGGATATATACGCCCGAGCACTGGTTCGCATTAGTGAACGAGCATGACATCGGACTGAGCGTGTTTGAACCTGCCTCGGCCTTTTACTTCAGTGGCGTGAGAGTCCCTGGAGATCCCGGTCCAACTGGATTCGGGGCGAACTATTTTGATCCCATGGCGATGTTCACGTTCAGCCCCAATAGCATTCTTGAGGGCGATGCGTACCTGATCGCCGGGGACTACAAGCATGCTCGCCAAGTCATTTACAATCTGCACAATCACATTGCGGTATCGGACATCATGACGCCGCTGGCAGTGGTGGAACAGCCACTGGCAAATTCCCAGATCGCCGGCAAGGTCAACGTCAGCGGTTGGGCATTGGATGATACGGCCGTCTCCAGCGTGGACGTCTACGTGGATGGAGTTTTGGCTGGCAATGCCACCTATGGTGAGGACCGATCTGATGTAGGCAAGGACTTCCCGCACGCGCCCGCCGCTATCGGTTACAGCTTCTTGTTGGATACGAGTCAATATGGAAACGGTGCCCACACGATCGAAGTTAGAGTACTCGATTCCACCGGCCATCTCGCCATTCTCGCGCAGGTGCCGGTGACTATTCAGAACTGAAAGGGGTGGACAATGGTCTGGTAGCCAAGATGAAGGCGCTGCTTGTACCGTACATCTTCGTCCACCATGGAGATGATTGCAACCCTTGCGGCTTGTCCCCTTGCAGGTCGGGTGCATCAGTGGGCAGAGGATTCGGCGGACAAGACATCAACATCACCGTCGAAGGCGTACCGACGGGGATTGTTTCCGATTTGCCCCGCGTCCAAAGCCTCACTCGGGGTGGTTTGTGGAGGCGGCAGCGCAATTTTGTATGAATCTTGATACCTCTTGCAGCTCGGATAGAGGCTCAGCATCGTTGACTGAGGTCCAAAGCACAGCCTAGCATGGGGCGGGAAAGGAGTGTCCTGTGATCGGTCAGGTGCTCGGTCATTACCGTATCGTCGCGAAGATCGGGGAAGGAGGAATGGGGTTTGTCTATCGCGCTTATGACGAAGTGTTGCACCGCGACGTGGCCGTGAAAGTAGTTAACAAGGATGCTCGTCTTGACGCATCAGCAAGCCAGAGTCTGCTCCACGAGGCGCGTGCTTCTTCTTCTCTAGCTCATCCCAATATCTGCACCATCCACGAAGTTGGCGAGACTGACGGCGAACTGTACATCGTGATGGAACTGGTCGAGGGCAAGTCTTTGCGAGCCATGACCGGTGACGCAGGGTTGCCGCCAGAGTCAGTCCTGCGGTACGGTGTTCAGATTGCAAGCGCCCTCGCCCGCGCTCATGACCGCGGTATCGTTCATCGAGATCTGAAGACGGCGAATATCGTCATCACTGCAGACGGTCTGGTCAAAGTCCTCGATTTCGGTTTAGCGAAGCAGGTAGGCAGTGGGATATTCGAGGGCACCACCCGGTCCTTTACAACTCTGCAGGACGCATCCAACGTAAGCGGCACTTTGCCATACATGGCCCCCGAAATCCTACGTGGCGACACGGCCGATTATCGCAGTGATCTGTGGGCCCTGGGGGTTGTGCTCTATGAAGCCGCTTCCGGGCGTATGCCATTTGAGGGGCGCACAGGCTTCGAGATCAGCTCGGCCATCATGCGCGAAATCCCGAACCTGCTTGGTCCCCCGGTACCTCCCGGCCTGTGGGCGATCATCCAACGCTGTCTCACCAAGGAACCGCTGCAGCGTTATCAACGTGCCGCTGAAGTCCAGGCAGCTCTCGAAGCTATTCAGTCTGGTGCGATCGTCTCCTCCGATGCCGGCCCCGATCAGAGTGCGCCCAGGACTACGGTCTTGCACAGCGTGCGACACGCGCATGTCAAGAAGGGAGACTTTCTTTTGTTGGTAGGAACGACAAAAGGAGCATTCATCCTTCGCTCAAACGCGCAGCGCAGCCGCTGGGATGTCGGTGGCCCCTATTTCCACGGACACAATGTTTACGCGATGGCATATGACGACCGCGGGGGCCAGCACCGCATCTGGGCATCGACGCAGAATTATTGGGGGACACTCCTGCGATCCAGCGATGATTTCGGAAAGAGTTGGACCAATCCGCAGCAGGCTCCCATTCGATTTCCTTCCGATACCGGCGTCTCCCTGAAGAACATCTGGCAGATAACGCTCGGCCGGCCCGAGGAGCCCAACGTCCTCTATTGTGGCGTAGAACCTGCCGCGCTTTTCGAAACCCGCGATGCGGGCGAAACCTGGTCGCTGGTGCGTGGTCTCTTCGACCATCCGCATCGTCCCCGTTGGATGCCAGGTAATGGAGGACTGGCTTTGCATTCCGTCGTTTTGGATCCCGCCGACAAACAGCGCATGTATGTGGCAATCTCAGCCGGCGGTGTTTACCGGACCAATGACGGTGGAAGTAACTGGAGCGCGCAAAACCGAGGCATCCGCGCTATGTTCATGCCCGACAAGTATCCCGAGTTCGGGCAGTGTGTACATAAAATCGCGATCCATCCCGGTCGACCCGAACGCCTCTTCCTGCAAAATCATTGGGGATTGTATCGCTCCGACAACTGTGCCGAAAGCTGGACCGACATTGCCAACGGCGTGCCATCGGATTTTGGTTTTACTGTCCTCGTGCACCCCAGAAATCCCGACTGCGTGTACGTCGTTCCAGTTGAGTCCGACGAGTTTCGCTGCGCCTGCGACGGCCGCCTGCGCGTCTATCGAACCCGCAACGGTGGCGCCTCATGGGAGCCTCTGGTGCGCGGCTTGCCCCAAAAACGCGCATACGAGACTGTCCTGCGCGATGCCATGACAGCGGATTCATTCGATCCCGTCGGTATTTACTTCGGTACACGCAGCGGGCAGCTTTTTGGCTCGCGCGATGAAGGCAGGACGTGGCAAAAGATACTCGACGGGCTGCCATCCGTGGTCTGCGTACGGAACGCAGTTTTTGAGGGTGCCTCTGGATTATGGCCAACGTCGCATAAGGCTGCATCCGCACCTAAATCTCGATCAAGGTTCCCTTCGACGCGCCAGTCGCGGCCAACGAACAGGTCGCGCCCAACAAAAAAGAGATGATCGTGCCGATAACCTTTCACATTCCGGACGCTTTGCGCGAATTTACTGCCGGGCGCGGCCGAGTTGAGATCGAATGTTCACCTACAACTTTGGCCGACGCGTTGTCAGCCCTCTGGACACACTACCCCGGAGTTCGAGATCGCCTCGTGACCGAACAGGGACAAGTACGGCAACATATCAATATTTTCATTGGGGACGAGAATGTCCGATATACAGGTGGACTCGCGAGCCCCATCTCGTCCGGATCTAAGATTTCGATCGTCCCCGCTGTCAGCGGCGGCTGAGCGGTAGGTATTTACCTACTTCTACTGCACAGAGCTCTTAGACTTGACAGCGGAGTCCGGAGCACAAGTGGAGCACATTAAGGCTTCCGAGAACCGCCTCATTGCTGCAATCGCATCGAGCGATGCGGTTTTGATGTAATGATTCTCTGCTTGCTACTGTCCTGTGCCGTCGAACGGCGGCAAAAGCTGAGGAGATCTGGCCGCAGCCAAAGAACGTGCCGCCCACCCTCTTGAGGCCGCGGAATCAGCCCGCAAAGATGCCGCAGCATTCGCGCTCGACATAGCGGAAGCAAATGTATGTGCTGCAAGGGCAACATCATCGCCCACGATGGCGACGGTCCGGACTTTCTAGTGGGCGAGAAACCTACCAAGACACTGAAGTGAAGCCGCTGTAATCGGCTCTTACCTTGCTTCCCCCTCTGAGGCGTGAGGTGTTTCACGGATGCGTGTCAAGATTTCTTCGGCGGTGGGCAAATCAGGTAGGGTTTCGCTGACTCGTCGCCAGCGCTCGTGCCCATCGAAATCTACGAGGAGTGTGGTATCCAGCGCAATGTCCTGGCCCTCCATGCCTGCACTGGGGTGCAGCAGGCCATAGGACCGAATTACCCGCGCACCCGGGTCGCTCAGGATAGTGAACCGGCGGTTCACAACGCCCTCCCAGACCTTCGACGCGTACTCAGTATTGTCAACGCTAATAGCTACCACGCGAGTGTTGAGGGATTCGAACTCTTTTG
>QIAN01000252.1 GCA_003225005.1 Acidobacteriota bacterium
GCTAACCAAGAATCGCTTGTGCGGATGCTTTGAGCGCAAACACCAAAGTGGGAGGTGGTTCAGGGCGGGGTTACTTCGGCTCAGGAGCGGGAGGTTATGGGTTCGATTCCCACCTGGCTGATGCGGGCCACCTCAATGAATAGAGCGGCTAATGTTCCCTGGTCAGGGGTTCCGGTCCGGCAGTTTTTTCGGTTACGGTCAAGGAGAAAAGAAATGCAGTGGGGCAAGAATCCTGTGGCGTCAACTCGTCAGTATTTGAACGGTTCGGAGCAAAACTCCGAGCCGTGAACACATTCCGACTGCCACGGGCAGTCTTTAGAAAGGAAAAAGCAGTGGGCAGTGATTTGCACCGATATTTTTATCGGATGGGCGCACGCGTGAAGGTTTTGGAAGCCGTGCCTGCGGCTCGCCGTGGGAACCTGGCTGGGTCCCAGAAGGAAGCCCCGCGCATGGTTCTTGATATTCGCCGAGACAAAATTGGCGAATACTTCGAGATCCGAATCGCTCCAGGCGGCTTGCAGGAAGTCGTCGTTCTGAACCTCCAGCCAAGGGAAAAGCATTTGCTTCTGCTCAGCCGTCAGTTCGACGAGCAGGGGCGGTTTTTGGCCAAGCAGAAGTTTCTCTGCGGTCATGACGAAAGGCACTGGTTCGTAGCGGCAATTCCAGAAAATGAACCGGTAACCACCGTCGCGAGCGCAAAGATCGCGCTGAAGCCAGAGGAAGTACGCACACGAGAAGGTCTGCTTGGAATTTCGCGGAAAGCGAGCTTCCGGCGGAGGAATTCAGCCTTCATCCGCCAAGGGGAATGGTTTTTCGTCCCCACGGCGGTGAAAGCGGATCCATTGCTCGTTCTCAAGGACGAGCCGCTCTCTCGCGGCAACGGCGGAAAGCCTCACTGGGCTGAAGACGGTTATCGGTCCGGCGGGGACACCGTTTACGTCTCAGCGAGATATCCGAACGGATTGACCGCTCCGGAATACAAGAAGTTGCCAGCGAGCGAGCGCAATCGGGGTTTCAGCATCATGAAGCGCGGTGCAGCGGTTTACGTGCGCGGGAAGATGTCGCATCCCGATCACAAAACCGTGACGCTCATTGGCTGGCACCGTGTACTGATGAACACCGAGAATCGCTCGAGCGCAATGCGTTTTCTAGCGTTTCTCGATTAACGGCCGGGGCCTGTGCCTTGGAGAAGGGGGCAAAGCCTTCAGGAAAGCAGGACTAGCAATGGCCAAGATGAACGTCTGGAAGCCGATGTTCCCGGTGCGGACGCATGAAGGAGCAGTGGCGCAGAAGATGGACGCGAAAAGCGAGCTGCGGCGCACCGTGCTCACATGCTTGCTCTGGGAAGACACCTTCTACGAGAAGGGCAACGACATCGCCAAGCGCATCGCCGCGCTTGCCGCCGAGAACAAGCCCGAAGTCGTGGCCGCTCTCGCGCGGGAAGCACGCGGCAAGATGCAGCTTCGTCACGCGCCGCTCTTCCTCACACGTGAACTCGCGCGCCGCCAGGGCACCGGCCGACTCGTGGCCGAAACGCTCGAGGACGTGATCCAGCGGGCCGATGAACTCGGCGAGTTTGTGGCCCTCTACTGGAAGGAAAAGAAGCAGCCGCTCGCCGCGGGCGTAAAGCGCGGTCTGGCACGAGCGTTCACGAAGTTCGACGCCTACCAGCTTGCGAAGTACGACCGCGAATCGGCGGTGAAGCTCCGCGACGTGCTGTTCCTCTGCCACGCGAAGCCCAGGGACCAAGCGCAGGCCGTGCTCTGGAAGAAGCTCGTTGAGAACACGCTCGAACCTCCCGATACCTGGGAGGTTGCCTTGTCCACAGGGAAGGACAAGCGCGAGAACTTTGAGAGACTCCTGCGCGAAGGGAAGCTCGGCGGCATGGCCGTCCTGCGAGACCTCCGCTTGATGCTGGCATCAGGCGTCGATCCCAAGCTCGTGCGCGAGCGGCTGGACCAGGGCGTCGCGCGAGCGCTGCCCTTCCGCTTCGTGACGGCGGCTCGCTACGCACCCAGGCTCGAGGATGCTCTCGAAAAGGCCATGCTCAAGGGCATCGCCGGATTCGCGAAGCTTGCGGGGTCGACCGGACTTGTCGTGGACGTGTCCGGCTCGATGAACTACAAGCTGTCGAAAAAGGGCGAAACCACGCGCATGGACGCGGCGGCAGGGCTGGCGATTCTGCTTCGCGAGAAGGCCGACGAGTTCACCATCGCGACCTTCTCCGACACTTGCATCGAATTGCCTCCGCGACAGGGCTTCGCGTTGCGCGATGCCATCGTGGGCTCGCAGGCGCACTCGGGAACGTACCTCAAGCGCGCGCTGAGGCAGCTCCACGACAAGGCGGCGTGGCGCGAACTCGATCGGCTGATCGTAATTACCGACGAGCAGTCGCACGACGGCATCCTGCAAGCGTGGACGCCGCGCGCGTACGCGGTAAACGTGGCCCCGTACAAACACGGCATCAGCTATGGCAACGGCTGGACGCACGTTGACGGTTGGTCGGAGCGAATCGTCGATTACATCGCCGCAGTGGAAGCGCAAGCAGCGGCCTGACGATTCGTCTTTGAACTGAACAATTCAATTAGCGCAGCGGGGAAACTCACTGCGCCCTTTTTTATGTGGTGACTGAGATGGAAAGATCGCGGAGTGCTCAGGTCGGTGCAGACATCGAGCCCAAAAATTCCATGTTGGACTTCGATTTCGACAGTCGGCTGATCAACAGCTCCATGGCCTCCACCGTGGAGAGCGGGCTCAGTACCTTGCGCAGCACCCAGACGCGGCTCAACTCGTCCGGCGGAAGGAGCAGTTCGTCCTTACGCGTGCCGGAGCGCTGAATGTCGATGGCGGGGAAGACGCGCTTATCGGCGAGGCGCCGGTCAAGATAGATTTCCATGTTGCCGGTGCCCTT
>QIAN01000257.1 GCA_003225005.1 Acidobacteriota bacterium
CAACCGAGATGCGTCTGAGCTTTTGTGGCTCGTCAACGATCAGCCGAATCGTCTGGACACCTGGCTCAGCCGTAGGCCGAATCTCAAAACTTTAGTAACACCCGGCGAGGGTCTGGCGGGGCGGCCTATCGCCACGATCAGTGCCCCCCCTTTTTTAGGGGAATCCTAGATTCGGTTTGCTTCGTTCCCGTTGTACACAGTACAAAAAATGCGGTCGACAGAGCGACTGTGATCGGGGGAGAGCGCTTCAGCGGATCGCGCAGACCCGTACCCAAGCGTTGACTCTCCAAGCGATTCGTATTCTTCTCGTTGACGACAGCGACGCCGTGAGGCACGCTCTGTGCTCTTTGCTAGGGGCTCACATTGAGTTTGAGATTGTCTGTGAATCTGTGAACGGATCGGCAGCAATCAGCAAAACTGCGGAGCTGCAACCTGATGTAGTTCTTTTGGACATCAACCTGCCTGACATGAACGGGCTAGAAGTAGCCAGGCAGATGAAGAAGGTTGCGCCTTCCGCAGAAATACTTCTTTTGTGCGAACAACATGATCTTTTGCCGATGGTTAAGGACGGCTTACAAGCGGGTGCACGTGGCTACGTGATGAAGTCAGACGCTCGCGACGAGTTGGCAACCGCGATTCGGCAGGTCCATAAGAAAGAGCAGTACATTGGCCTTAGATTCGGCGTTTTCTGACACCGATTCGGCCACCTTGCCAAAGATGACTGAGAAAGAAGATCGTTGTCCCTATTGCGTTGCGGATGGCGAGTTCCGTCCGATGACCCTTCGCTCAAACGGATCGATCTGCGAGAACTGCGGCCACACCATTTTCCCCAACGACCCGGCTTTCAAGTGTCCCTGCGCCAGATGTTTAAAGTTAAATATTTGGGACCATCCGAGCGTCCGACCGTGGCGTCGGCCTAGTTGAAGCGACGGCTCCCGAAAAAAAGGATACAGTCTCATGCCCAAGCGCAATCTCCGGATCGTGAATCCGGGTGATCCTTTGTTTTGTGTTTGCGAGGCGTGCTCTGCGTCCTTCAAATCGACATCGCCAGAGTCCGCGCGAGCTGAACAGGAAGTTAAGGCTCAGTCGACGCGCACGAATGCCGTCTTGGTTGGCGGTTCGGGGCTGGAAATTTGTTGCTGAGACCGCTCCCATTCTGCTCGACAAAACAACGACCTCGCTAAATTGTAGTCATCAAGTCATCTCATAAATGCTGTGGCCAGCGGTTGCTGGTTCAATTAGCGATATTTACGCATCCGGCGAGTTACGCATGCTGGCGGCCTCGGCGCTCGCCAAGAATCACGACTCGCCCCGTGTATCAGATTGGGTCTAGAATAGGCCCGAAATTACCATTTAGGTGTTTGTGTGCAATTGTGTACGACCTATATTGACCATCCGAGTCAGGTTCCTGAGGGATATGATTGGCCACTGTTTCTGGACATGGAGAACCGAGCCATATTCCCAATCGAATTGATTGTGCCAAGGAGATAGAGAATGGCGAGTAAACGAGCTCTCGGTTTCAGTTCCACAGTTTTCCGCAAAAAGTTCCGTGCTGGAATGACTGTGCGGAACTACCGAGACAACGAGGTCGTTTTTTCGCAAGGGTATGCAGCCGATGCTGTGTTCTACATCCAGAGCGGCACGGTGAAGCTCACGGTGGAATCCACGCGTCGCAAGAACGCTATAGTCGCCGTCCTGCTGCGGGGTAGCTTTTTTGGCGAAGGCTGCGTAGGAGGGCAATCTCTACGGATTTCCACGGCTAGGTCAATTGGGCCGTCCAATATCACTCGCCTGCAAAAGGAGAGCACGGCTCGCACTCTTAAGCGAGACCCGCAGTTTGCAGGGCTGTTTGTTGCCTGGGCGGAGATGGTTGGTACCACCCGCGCAAGGGTAAGTAAATTTATGAATGCGTTCAAGAAGAAGGGCTTCGTCCGCTACAACGGTAGCTTGCAAATAAACAGCGGACTCATCATAGCCTTCCTGCACAGTCGCCCCATGTCCGTTGTCACGAAAAGATAGACCCTATGAAGAAAAAACTCGGACCAAAACAGATACTCGCTGTTCGTTGTCCAACTTGTGGCGCTGCTCCGGGGGAGAAGTGTGAACTTAATACAGGCCAACCGCGCACGGAGCCGCACGACCGCCGAGTGATCGCAAGAGATTGAGTCACAGGATAGGGACACGCTTCAATGTTCGAGTTTCCGGAAAGTCTCTGACAAATGTCCAAGCGGGTTCGCCGTTACGCTGCCTTCTTCTGACTCTTCACTTTCGCCCACCTTGCTCGCTGAGCAGCCGCCATCTTCCTCCGTGCTGCTGCTGACACTGGGCGCTTGGGTCTCCGCCGCTTGCTGGCCGTTCTGCTTGGCCCAACGTGCTCTTTGTGCGAGGCTATGCGGCGGGCACGGAAAGCGTAATGAAAGTTCTTTGTGACTTGGGGATGATTCGAGAAGAAACTGCACTACTCCAAAAGGAATTGATCGAAAAGCACGATCTGGACGTACTATCCGTTTAGCCGTGACAGGACATCGCGATACCAAGGCTAGTTTACTGGACCTTTTGGCGGAGTTTGCAGAAGAAGTTCAATTAGATCGTCATCAGTCATTGCTTGCTCAATTCGAGCAATCAGCCGTTCGTTATCTTCTACGACCTGTTTGTAATCAGGACTGTCCCGTAGCTGAAGAAGGGAGGCCTCCCAGTCTGGCGTCACACGCTGGTTCCTCTGCTCCGAAATGAGGATTGCCTTGAGCACGCGCACATCGATTCCGAGCTTTAGGTAGTTCCTGACTAACTTGATGATGGAATTACGCTGCTCTTTGGTCATAGCGCCGCTAATTATAACGCCCCTCTCCTGTCAGTCGAGTTTGCCAAAAATGGCGGTGGTGTTTCTTCACCTGATATTCAAGTTCGTGCGGATTCAGGGAAGCAAGCAGGTCACAAGGCTGGAGTATTTGTGCCGAGGCTCGTCGAGAGTGGCGAAAGATCGGCGAATATGTCAAGTAATTAGTTAATTGATTAACGGTCTCCTAATCGGTACAGCTATAACGACACACCCTTCGCGGTCAGCTTCGCCTGATGGGTAAAAAATCTTGTTTGTGTGATCCTTCCTACAGCAAAGTCCCGAGAGTATTTGAACAGGCGATGGCGTGGCGTCTAAACATTCCGATCCCAGTCGCACCCTGAAGCGACACGATGATTGGCTCAGCCGGAAACGGGACCCCGTAATTTATGGATAGCCGTAGCGTCGAGGAACTGCGCAATGAACTCGAACGGCTCATGGGTGAACAAATTGAGAGCCTTAAAGCGCAAACTTTCGGGGGACTCAACGAAGAACAATTCCGCGAACAAGCCGAACGCCTTAAACGTATTCGCGAAGTCTCCGCCGACTTTCTAGCGGCTCTGAAAGGAACTGGTGGTTAGCCGTTGCGGGTCCGCTTTTTCCGAACCAAGCCGGGAATCAAAGATAGATCACCGAGAGACGCCAACGCGGATGGCGGATTTGCCGGAAGGCTTATAGCGCCCTCCTGTATGTTTGTGGTAAACAGAGAGATGTCTTTCCCCAGGGGTTAACCTATGCCAGAAAAATCAAATGTTACCATGCCGGGAACTGTTGAGAAGATCATCCCGCCCGTGCATCCGAGCGGGCCGGAGAAGGCGCAAATCGCCCTAGAAGGGGGCGAGGAGTTGTATCGAGAAATCCGCATCGACAATTCACTCACGAATGAAAACGGTGATGAAGTGCGCCTGAAGAAAGGTGCTGAAGTTGAAATTACCGTGGAAGCCGATCCGGAAGCGACAACTCCCGCAAGCAAAGGAAAACCTTGAGGTCGGCGAATACAAGGTCAAACGCTGTGGGAGAAGCTCAACCAGTTCCTGGAATATCCCGAACTGGCGTTGAGTAATAACCTGGCGGAGAACTCCATGCGACCGGTCGCAATCGGACGAAAAAATTGGATACATGTGGGAAGCCCGCAGGCGGGACCGAAGATCGCAGCGATTCTTTCGGTGGTGGAAAGCTGCCGCAGATTGAAACTCTCAGTGCGCGACTATCTGGCCGCGGTTCTTCCCGGACTCGCTGATCGCCCGATCTAGCGCCTACCCGACCTTACTCCCGCTGCCTGAGTCGCCCAGCATTCGTAGACTCAAACGACCGGGTTGTTGACGTGAACAGGAGTGGGTGTTGAAAAACTCTTTCCCGCGAAATTCGCAAAAACAAAATCGCGTCAGGATGCCCTACAAACGACTTTCTCAGTTTCCTAGACATTTTCTATACACCAAATTTTGGCTATTTTGAAGAAAATGGAGTTTTTCAACACCCACAGGATGTTACAACAACAATCAGCGGGGGCGGTGACCACTATTCTAGTGGCACGACATCGCCACACTGTTCATACCTGAAGATTGCTGCGCTCTGTGCCACCATCGGGTCCATTCGGCGTAGCTGGTGCTAGACTAGGAAGCGGCTGCCCAGCATCTCAAAGAGTCCCTCCACGGTGCCGAACCCAGTACTCCTATGCCCCCACGTTATGTGACAGCATATGCGCACCGCCTTCTGTGCAATGGCCGCGCACTCCAAGCCGTTTGTCGTAACCCGCAACAAGTGCATCGCGCCCAAACAAAGGCGTATCGAGCGCTTAGCGTCGGGATATTCCATCCGAGAGTCCCGCGATGATTCCCGGGGCCGCTACTGGTATGTGGTCACCGCTCTTGAGGTGAGAACGCGAGGCGGGAAAGTCCGTGTTTTGAGAAAGACTGAAAATTAAAAGGGCCGTGACATTGGTTACGCTCTAGCCGCCGACTCCTGCAAGGGAGTCAACAGCGTGGATACGTGTACCGTCACAGCCCCCTGATGCAATCTCTAGCAGCGAATCGGATGTCACGAGCACGCGTTTGCCTATTTTTCTGGTCTGGATTTTTTGACTCGAAATCAGATGATCGATACTGCGGAGACTTATTGACAGTAGTTGAGCCGCTTCTTTCCTGCTGTAGAGGAGCTTCGTAGCGTGCATGTGCGCACTATAGACCACCTGCGCGCCAGATCCGATGAGCAGAAAAAGTTATGCCTTCGCGATTTTTGTGATCGGCATAATCCCAGTTTCGCGCTGAATGTACGCCAACACGTCAGCCTCTACCCGTTGGGAAAATTCTGAATTTCTGTCACAAAACCGTCGAACGCGCATTCTTACGTCGTCTCGGTCTAGCGATGTGTGCTCATTCTTAGCATAAAAGTGCGCATTGACGTAGTCTGCAATCTCTTGAAAAATCGCGGTATCGATGTCTGCGCCGCGGTGCTTCAAAAAGGTTGCCATCAGAAACAAATAGAAGTTTGAGTCATCGTCTACCTTTGGTTTTCGCTTTTCACGTATTACCGCCACCCTAGACTGTAAACGCTCGGCAATCTGCAGAAATTGACTCAGTTCTGGGATGTCTTTGGCAAGGGTAGAAGGCGTCCTGTCCTCAGCAACTCGCCTGACTCCGCACACCTCGGTTCTGGTCTCAAGCCAGATATGCTCTCGCATAAACTTCTCGGCTTCTTCTCTTGGCACGAGGCAAAGATCGGAGCAATTGCTTGCCGTGCTCCCTGCGTTGTTTCCAATGGCCGTGGACCGGCCTGTCCAAAGCTCGAGCAAAAGAGCAGAACTTCATAGCCAAATGTGAAAGTACCTCCCAGTCAGTGGGGAGCGCCTGGATACCAAGGGTCGATTGCCCTGGGTTGGGCGGCAGATGCTGAAAATACTCGAGAAAGCGCTCTGCGCGCTCTCGTCGGCGGATCGCACTCGTCGTCGGCCTTAGAAGCGGACCTTTGTTCACAAATTCTCCGGGGATCACATATTTTCTGACCACATCGCTGCGCATCGGTAGGCATTATAGTGCGCCTTTATGCAGAAATGCCCGGATCGATTCAAAGATCGGCATGAGCAAGAAATACCGAGTGGTGTGTTCCGTGACGGACGGTACTCCATGACGCAAAGAGAAGGCTATTAGAAGCGGCAATCGGTGGGAAGTTGCTCTTGTGATCACAGGTTCGATCGACAAACTCGATATCCGAATATCTAGAGGGACAATGTTCACGACGAGAATTGAACGGGAGTTGCGGACCGGCCATGTCAACCCGTCCTCGCATTCGCACTGGTTGATTCCCGGCAGAGATATTCGGGAAGCCAGGTATTACGGTCGCATCGACGATCTGAGGCAGTACGGCCTGAACTCAATCCTCTGTTTTGGTCACAGACGAACCGGCAATCACAAATTGGAAATCATCGGTACTGGCACGATGATGCTGTCCGAGATCGTCTCTGAAATCAAGAAAGTATTTGAGCTTGATCCGATGCAAGCTGAGATCATGCGCATCGATTTTGCGGTGGACGCGCCTGGGTATCCCGTTGAGTGGTTCCGCGAAAACACACGGGTTGCGCGAAAGCGATACACCTGCGATTACGATCGAGTGGTATCAGAGCACAAAAGAGTCGAGACTCTATATTTCGGGAAAAGACCCAACATTTTCCGCGTTTATGACAAGACTGAAGAACAACGTGTCGAATATCGTCGTCTCAATTCCAAACGGCTCGCAGGTGAATTCATTCCAACTTTTGAAGAACGATACGGGCACCGAGAGAACGAAATTCTCACCCGTATCGAGCGCCAATATGGGGGTGGACGTGTTCCCAGGCGGATTGCAAATCTTCAGCGCTTGCAGGAAAACGCAATTAGTTTGAATCCTTTTGAGCCCCCTGTGGTTTCTGCCGGTCACGATTTCCGAGCAATCTGTCAGCGGACTTGTCGGAGATGCATTCATAAAAGGTCACGGAATCCTGAGGCTGATCGAAACGCGCGGATACCACGAGGCAAAGCGGCTCATGGACAAAAAGACTTGCCGCAACACTGTCCGGCTGTTCGCCCAACTGAGAAGTTCAACCTCTTCTGACCTCACCTGTACACCACCCGATATATGCGGACTTTATCGAGAGGCGATCAACAAGCAATTGGATACGTCGACGAGGTATCTGTGAATCGTATGGGCGCTAACTCGAACGAGTCGACCGGAAACGTAAGATCAGTACCTGAAGAATATCATCCGGAGCCGGTCTGGGATTGTGATGCGGCTGCTCGTTTTCTATCCATTCATCCGTCCACAGTAAAGCGCATGGCTCGCGAAGGCAAGCTCCCCGCTTTCAGGATCGGAAATCGTTGGCGCTTCCGCCCCTCCGAATTGGACGCCTGGGCCCGTTCTGCGGTACCCTCATCGCACTCTTTGCGCCGCGAATAGAGAGGATCTCATTTGCGGCAAAACAATGATCATTTCGGTTGGATCGAAAAGCAGAAAAGGAGGGTAGGACCACCGGTTTTCGTGTGGCGACACCGGCAAAAACAACCCGGTGGAAAGTACAAGAAGTTAGCGCTGTTGCTCGGAACGGTTCAGCAGCTCAAGACTGCGGAAGCTGCCTGGAGGAAGGCCGAACTCGATCCTCTATATGCCAGTTTGGAGGCGGGCTTCAGCGAGCAGGTTCGGTTCGGCGCACTCTGTAATCGATACATCGAACATGCAATTCCTTCGCGGCACTCGACTCGGAAGTCATACATGACCATTCTGAACAAACATATCCTGCCCCGGTGGCAATACACGCCACTGGTAGAGGTGAGAGCGATGTTTGTGCAGGACTGGCTAGACCAAGTACCCCTGGCACCCAAGACCAAGGGCAAGATAAAGGCTCTCATGCATCGTCTGTTCGAAAAAGCGATGTTCTGGGAGCTGATTCCAGTTGGTCGGAATCCCATGGCGCTAGTTGAAGTTCAAGGGGCAAGCCGGCGCCGGAAGAAACCGATCGTCCTTACCGTGGAGCAGTATTTCTCTGTACTCGAATTGTTGCCAGAACCCTACCGGACGATGGTGGTTGTGGCGCAATGCCTGGGCCTCAGGGTCAGCGAAATTCTTGCGCTTCAGTGGCCGGACATCAACTTTGGCGAACTCACGATGCGGGTCACCCGCGGCGTGGTTGACGGAGTTGTCGACGAGGTCAAGACCGAATATTCGGAAGACGATCTTCCGCTCGATCCCGATCTTGCCACCCTCCTGCTGAACTGGAAAGAGCGCTGTCCGAAATCGGAGGAAGGCTGGATGTTCCCCAGCCCGGTCAGCGGTCGCTGCTACCACGCCAGTCCAATCCAGCAGGACTATATCCGTCCGGCTGGACGAAAACTCGGCCTGGGAGATATCGGGTGGCACACCTTCCGCCACACGTATCGCTCGTGGCTCGACTCGGTTGGCACTTCGATGGGGGTGCAGCAGAAGCTGATGCGGCACGCTCAGATTGCAACCACCATGAACGTCTATGGGGACGCCATGATGGAATCGAAGCGCGCAGCCAACAGCAAGGTAGTACAGATGGTTCTTCGGCCGGCGCTGAGAGAGGCAAAATGAAAAAGGCCGCCGAAGCAGCCATGAGTGCCCCTTTTTGCCCTTGCGGGGAAAAGTAGCTTTGCTTGTAACCCTATGATTAGGTTGGTTGCGGGGGGTGGATTTGAACCACCGACCTTTGGGTTATGAGCCCAACGAGCTACCAGACTGCTCCACCCCGCATTTCGATCATAGCAACGCTGGGTGGTAGCGTCAAACGGCGCGCGAAGGCTGAGTTATCGCGCGCAGTGATCGAAGGGAGTGATTGCACGGATAACGATCGGAGTTGGGCAGCAGGTACCGCGGCTCGCTGCTTCGCTGATCCTTGATCGGCTGGAAGGAACGCCGCTGCAAATTGCTTCGTAATGCAGTTCATTTGGCCGAATGCTGATGATCCGCTCATCTCAACAGCTTGCTGATCACAGCGTCGATGATCTTGCCGATCCAGGCGAGTCCGGCAATTCCCGTCAGCGGCCGCGCAGAGAAAGTTAACCAGCCGTGGATCGCCTGAGTCCAAAAAATGCTAGAGCTTTCCTCAGTGATTTCAGTTGTCCCAATTCCTTGGGTGCGAAGCGCCCCCTTCGTTGCCAAAGCAGAAGAAAGCGTGACAGATCGTGCGAAGATTCTCCCTTGTTGAGCTCTCAAAGGAGAACGAGGGTTCCTCTTTGGACCGAATGCGTTACGGCTCAACGTGGGTTTTCGGGCGCTCGAGCCTAGCACCCGGTATTCTTCGGCCGCTTCACCGTAAACGCACTCGTGCCGATGCGCGGCTATCATCTTTCATTCTTGCGCGGAATTTGTCAGAATGTATTCGTTTTATGCTGCCGCTTGCGCGTTTCGCGTGAAGCCCCTCGTATGCAGCTTGAGCCTTTTGGCGAAGGGGCTCGTCCTCGTGGCGCGCGGCCCAGCGTGAGTTCATGGCGTGCCGCAGCAGAGCATTCACCCTTGTCTGATACCCGCGCCCGTGGCTCTTTAGCCATTTGATGATGTCGATGTCCAGGCGCATCGTTACCGGCTTTTTCGGAGGCCGGTAGAATTTTCCGATTTCCGCGCCGGCCCAGTCCATCACTTCCGGAGCGTCTGACAAATCAATGTCGGCGTCGGTTTTGACGGCGATGACGGCGGCTTGCCGCTTCTGTTCTTTTGTGAGCTTCTTCATAGGGTTTCCTCTCCTTACTGGTTGCGGCTCGGGCCGAGATCAACCGAATCACTTCTTCGCCCTTTTCATCGGCGAACAATGTGTGAACAACCAAGAGAATCGAGCCTGGGCTAAATTCGCCAACGGTGTTGTACCGTTCCTCATCCTCATCGTGAAGAACGTCCCGAATCGTCAGAGCGTATGGGTCATCGAAGATCAGGGCGGCGGTTGCGAAATCAACTCCGTGTCTCGCGAGGTTGTATTCGTTCTTTTGCTTGTCGAATTCGAATCGCATCCAATGACCCAGACACAAGATACCACGGTGTACATACAAATGTCAATACAGTGTGTCGGAGCAATAAGGATAGGGGGACGGTTTGGACTGCACCCCAAAAGTGAGACACGAAATTAAGGGGCAATTTACATTGAATGGAGGAGAGCAATGGAGATGCCCCGACAGCAATATTCCCGCGAATTGAAAATCGCGACGATGCGCGAGCTGGATGCAGGAAAGAGTGTGGCGCATGTGGCCCGCGAGTATCAGCTCAGTCCGAGGCGGCTGGATGTCTGGAAAGCCGAGTGGCGAGCCAAAGGTGAGCTAGCATTTCCTGGTCAGGGTGGGCGCCCGCAGGCGAAGTCGGATGCAGAGCGGATGGCCCAGCTGGAACGGAAGATCGGACAGCAGACGATGGAGATTGATTTTTTAAAAAAAGCCTTGCGGCGTTTCAGGGAACATCCGCTGCCAGTCGGCAGCAATGGCAAGGCCGCCTCTTTGAGCAAATCGAGCAAG
>QIAN01000258.1 GCA_003225005.1 Acidobacteriota bacterium
AAGAAAAAGATTTTGGCATTGACTGGAATGTTGCTGAGCATCGCGGCAACGGCTTTGGGCGGATCAAGCATACAGATTAACGAAGCTCCGCACGGTGGGCTTGCAATCGGCCTGGACTGGTTTTTGCTTGATTTGTTTTTGATGGCACTCATTTACGTGCCACTCGAAAGACTGTGGCCCCAGTATCCAAAACAAGGCACATTTAGGAACGGGTGGACTTTGGATGTGGTTTATTTCATGTCCACTCATCTCCCTCTGCAAATTTTATCTTTTCTGGTTTTATTGCCCGCTACTCAGGCCACAAAATATATTGGTCTTCCGGTTCTTCAGGAATGTATCGCTCGAATGCCTTGGCTTTTGCAATTCGTTTTGGCCGTTGTGGTTGCGGATATTACTGAATATTTTATTCATTTGGCTTTGCACAAAGTCCCTTTTCTATGGCGTTTCCATGCCGTACACCATTCGTCGAAGTCGCTCGACTGGATCGCGGGCTCACGCTCCCACTTTGTAGACGACACACTTGTGCGCGGATTTATCCTTGCTCCTCTGATGCTTGGATTTTCCCAATCGATCATCTTGGCGTATTTAATTTTTGTTACCCTTCACGCTACCTGGACTCATTGCAATTTCGGCCCCAATGCGAAATGGCTCGAAGAGTATTTGGTTATGCCCCGATATCATCATTGGCACCATACTTCTCAAAAAGAGGGCATCGATAAGAACTTCGCTATTCATTTTCCGTGGATTGATAAACTTTTTGGAACTTACTACTATCCTGATGAATGGCCGAAAAGTTACGGTCTAGACGGACAAGAAATTGCGCATGGCTTTTTTGGGCAAACCATTGAACCGTTTACAAGAAGAAAAAGAACGCCTTAAAAATCCAGTGCGCCTAGTGGAACGTCCTTGGGTAACTCTGTACCCGTTCTTGTTGCCTTCACCAAGCCAAAGTATTTCATAAGTTTGACGGTTACAAATCCAAAGTCGTATTCCGATTTGTCGTGGCTTAGTCGCAAAAGACCCGGATAGTGGTGATGGTTATTTTGCAAGTAAGCGCTAAAAGTTGCCGTTACCGGTAGCCACTCGCCAATATTCATGGCATTGTCGTCTTCATCGTTATACCGCCGGTATCCAAAATCTCGGGTGTGGGTCCAATAGTTTTGAACCATATTTACCCACAGTGCAAAAATTCGTATTCCAACCCACATCACCAGCACAAACTTCAGATCTCCAACTAACTTCCAGGAGAGATAAAAACTAAAGGCTTGTGAAAGTATTGCAAAAACAGGATTCGCAGCGACCCGAAAAGTCCGAGACTTTAAGATCTCGTCGCCAGCCAAATTGTCATTACATTGATACGGCATTACACAGAGATATAGGGTTCGCCAAAAACCATCGCCTGAAAGTTTATTGGGATCCCCGGGATGGTCAGAATGTTTATGATGCAATCGATGGCGATTCACCCAGGCGATCGGATCTACGTAGAGCCCGAAGGAGTTATTCACGACAGTGACGACTTTTATGAACCACTCCTTATAGTCGAGTGAACGATGAGCGATACCCAAATGAAGAACATCGGCCAAATACAACCCGCCAAGAAACCAACAAAAGATAAAATAAACTCCGCCTATCAACATTCCAGTCCAAGGTCCCAAATGAGCTGGTGCGGAGTACATACAAGCCAGCATGTACGAAAAAATAATCAAATAGCCTGTGATATTGTATATTTTCATGATGGCTCCCCGTGTGGTTATTCAAACAGAAATCGGAGCTCCTTTCAAACAACAAGTTAAACTAGATACTGTCTATAGCCCGCAGTTCTTCAACTGCCAGAGTACTTTGCCGTGGCCACGGACTCAGTGTCTGATTAACGCAGCGGTAATCCGAAACTTGACCCCAATGTGTGGATCCCAGCGCGCAACGTTGTCGCACAAAGACCATTGCGCCATGACGGCGTAGTCATTTTCGTGGAGTGGCTGTCGAACCACGACATCACCAATCTTTCCGTCTGCTAGCCGATAGACAGCCAGATCACTTGCTCGAAGAAAGGTCAGGAAATTACCGTCAGGAGATTGAAAGGCATCCTTGGCGTCAGCCAAAGCGTTTTGGGTTCTGTCAAAGCCAATCGCCAATTCATCGTAACCAACTATGCTTTTCGGGAGTCGCATGTCTATGTCGAACTCCGTTCCTAAATAGCCATCACAGACGTGACCTCCGTACGAGCCGTTGCAGCGAACGACCCAATGACCCTTGTCGCGCTGGATCGCCCAATTCTCCGGCCTTACGGATAGTCTCCCGCGGTCTAAGTCTTCGGATTTGGCCTCACCCATGCTGATAAGGCCTTGGTGAAATTTTCAAGCCCATGCGGCCCGATCCGCCGATTCCCCTCAATGTCCGGTAACCCCACGATACGTCCACTGGCCCTTTCCCCGATGTCCAGAGTGGTGGCTTACGGCTATGCTCAGTGTGAAATCAGCGTTTGATTTCACGTCTTGGCCGTCGTTCAGTGTACGGCCTCATGATATTTTGGGAGATGAGCGACTGAATGACATCTTCTTTCACTGCGCTCCCGAAGCAAATACACTCCGGATAGAAATGGTCGTAGGCTCCGAATTGAAGCTGACCATCCTTCTCGATTTGAATGTGAATTATGGCTCCAGGAACTGTTCCACCGATAGCAGCAATAATTTTCTCGGCCATAAATGGCTCTAGGGGAACAACTACAAATTCTTGCTTTGGCCACAGCGTGTTTCGCTTAAGGGCAGCGGTCGGTTCCTCGGAGGCACCGGGGATGCTCAGTAACGTTAGTCCTCGTAGGTCACCCTCGAATGAGACATGCGCGCCTCCTGCTAGTTCTTCCATCATAGCCAGCAGCAAACGCCTTTTATCTAGCACTTTCCAGGGTTTGAAAGGGCCTTCCATACGTGAATCTTACCATCGCTATTCCGACGGATTCTGACACCGATGATTCCACATGCGACCCGCTTTCCGGCTAGCGCTTGATAAACTGCGATCGCGTCGTGCGACCTGTAAAGTTGCTGAAGATGATTGTCTGGAGAGGAGGAACTCGATCAGACCGCGCGTCCCATCACGCGTAGCCTACAAGGCAGAGCGGGGAGGCAACGAACCGTTCTGGAGCCCTTGGACAATGTACCCACGCGTGCAAGAGCGGCGCCGAAACCGCGAGGTAGCGGCGTATCTGCCTGCATTAGGTGGAGACGAGGCTAGACTTGGTCCTATGATCATCGACCATGCGCTGCGCGCTATCCGACAGAATGGATTTTGGGTCAAGCCGTCCGAAAGGGTGCATGCCTGCTCTGATCCCGATGACGACATTCTCCTAGAGTGCGCCCAGGCCGCACACGCCAACTAACCTCGTGACCGGCAATCTTAAGGATTTTCCTGTGAAATGGGCCGACATCCAGATTGTAACCGCTCGCCAGTTCCGAAGGCACGATGTGACTCCTTCACCTGCCTACCGTTATTGGCGTCTACGAGAATCCGGTTTTAGGGAAACCCGGCACATCAGCGGTTTCCTTTTTTGATAGCCTTTTGATTTATTATCGAATTAAGTCCGAAAAAACAACATTACGACGAATACGAATAGGAATCCGGCGCGGTCGTTCATTTGCACGCAAAATAGTTTGCTACGAACGCCTCAACTGTTAACCTCCCGTCCACAGGTCGCCCAAGTTGTCACATTCTCATGGGCCAGCCGTCGGGAGGCGGCCAACCATGAGGAGCAAAAACAAGAAACGGAAACCGCCCCGGTGGAAAAGCAAGCTCGGCCTTCCGGATCTAGATAACGCCAAAGCCGCCGTTCTTGCTAGCCACCATTCGCCGGAATCGCAGCGCAGCTATCGGCATGCGATTGACGAGTTCGTTGGATGGTATTGTTCAGAGCCTCGCTTGTCCTTCAATAAGACAGTTGTCACCCGTTACCGCATTCACTTCGAAGATCGCCGGCTTGCGGCGGGAACCACGAATGTGAGACTCGCAGCCGTGCGCAGGCTGGCCGACGAGGCGGCCGACGCCGGCTTGCTGAGCCCAGAACTTGCGGCCGGTATTCGCAGGGTAAAGGGGTCCAAGAGATTGGGTATTCGGTTAGGGGATTGGTTAACCGCAGAACAGGCCCGCTCCCTCTGGCAGCTCCCGAACACCGGAACGCTAAAAAGCAAGCGGGATCGAGCGATTCTGCCGCCGCCTCTTCCGCCAGAAATCCAGCGTCCCCGCTACTACGTCATGCTTCTGGCAAAATTCTCGCCGCCGCAACCCGCTGGACTCAAATGCGTCGACCAGTTGCTCCACTTCTGCACGGCTCCGCCGCTGCTGAACTCTCCAAAGGGTTTGTTTTTTTCTCATTCCCCCACTTAATCACGCCTGCTTCTCGTGCGCTAGGTGCGTTCCTCTGACGCATAGCGAACGAACGCGTTCAGGTGAACCAAAGTTCCGACCTTCTAAAGAGCAAAGCCGCACAGGCTAAATCCTGTGCCACGAAGCAGAACCCGACCTTGCATGTCATTGTGGTGAGTGTTCTTTCTGTCCGTGCTTATGTGAAAGGACGACGGTGCGCTCGCTCGTCTGGTAATTTATGGCCACGACGTCAAGAACTCCGTCACCATTCAGGTCGCCTGCAGCAACGTCCGCAAGGCCCGGCGCGAGAGGAAATGAGAAAATTCCGGGACTAGACGGGAAAAACCCAATCGCATTATTGAGCGCAATTTGCAGCGTCCCAGTGTCGAAGTCAGAGGTTACAGCAGCAGATTTCCCATTATGCGTAAGGTCTGCTGCGAACACTGTCACGCTGTTAGTGGTGAAGGTAGAGAAGTTGCCGAAGTAAACAAATTGAAGGCTGTCGAACGCCAGGTTGAAGGTCCCATCACCGTTGCCGAACACAATGAACGCTGCGCTAGTTGCTAGGGAATCCAATCAAAAGGTCCTGATTCCCGTCAGCGTTAAAATCGCCGCTCGCAAGAGATCCAGGAAAACTCGAAATTGCTAAAGTGACCGCTGTGGGAGCCGCAAATGTGCCGTCACCGTTGCCGGCATAAAATACGAGGGTTCCAAATCCTCCAAATGCAGAACCGAAATCGGTAGCCGCAATGTCCAGTTTCCCGTCACCATTGAAATCGGCAACGGCAAGCCCGAAATACGTCCCGGGAAAGGAGCCCGACGGCAGGACCGTCATCGCTCCAAACGTTCCGTCTCCCTTGCCCGAGGAAACGCCTAGAGACCCATTCATCGCGAACACCAAGTCCTGGTGGCCGTCTCCGTTCAGTTCGGCGACCTTTGCGTGGAAGAATCCAAACGAATCTGGTATGGGTGGCTGCTGGCGGAAGGTTCCATCGCCGTTGCCGAGGAGCACGATGCTTGCCTGACTTCCAGCGATTGTGGCCACGACCAAGTCAGGTTTACCGTCTTCGTTGAAATCTCCCACCGCCAGAGAGCCGATGTTCAGCCCTAAAGAGCTGTCGAGCTGTACAGTGGTAATGATTGGAGCCGTCATTGGAGGCGCAAAAATACCCAAGCCAGCATTGAGGAACACAGCTACGCTGTTCTGATCGAAATTCGAGACCGCAACGTCGAGTTTTCCATCACCATTAAAGTCAGCCACAACGATCCCTTTGGGGTGTGTGCCGCCGGATTGAAGCGTCGGCCCCAGGGAATAGGTGATATCAGGCGATTGCGTCTGGACGTCGAGACTCACACCGCCGGTGTGAAACACCGAAGC
>QIAN01000253.1 GCA_003225005.1 Acidobacteriota bacterium
CAAGAGAGACCAGACCGGATGGCGGGACAAAAAGGTATAAGGTGCTGATAGAGAAGCCTTTAAAGCTCTGGAACTATTCCTGGCGCCCGGCACAATTCCGTGAGGGTGACACTCATTCTCATCATACCTGGGATTGTGCGCGAGTTAAGATTCGACTTTCGGTCAGTAATCGTGGACCAGAGATTCTTCTCAAAATCGCTATGTCTGGGGTATTGGGGCTGTGTCGGAAGAGACCAGAGGTAAGTCAGCAAAGGTAAAACACGGCGCCTTTGAACCAGGAACTCTCCTAACTGACAGCTTGTCGGCATATTTGGTCAAAGTCGCTCAGGTGACAAGCGCTAAATTGGCAGCGGTCGCGCCAGGCTTCGCGCAACTGAGCGAGTTTGCGGGCGCGATAACCGACCAACCCTGGAGGTAAAATGGCTTTTGGGGCTGGCGCCGGGGGTGTAAAACGATACCAGGCTGGCCAGCTGAATTCGGGATAAGGAGCACTCATGGCCCCCCCAGCCTAAAATTGTCCAAGCACTCCTGGTCAAAACAAACCTGAACGAAAAAGCTCTTGACATGTTTTCACAGTGATGCTACTTTGGAAGCGATGAATAAACCTGAATTAATCGATGAGCTCGAACACAAGATCAAATAACTATGACAACGGTTGCTGCAAAACTACCGCAATCACAAATGAATAACATTTTGCTCAAATTCGGCCGCGGCAACGCGAAACTGGCCAAAGAGATCTATACTTTCAGCCTGCCCGCGGGCTGGACCTGTCCGGGCGCGCACGCGTGTCTGGCGCGCGCCGATCGCTTTAGCGGCAAACTCACCGATGGTGCCGAGCAATCTTTCAGATGCTTTGCCGCCAGCGAGGAAGCCGCTTACCCTACCGTGCGACTGGCGCGCTGGCATAACTTCGATTTGCTTACAGGACTCGACCGGCACTCGGCCAAAGAATTGTTGCTGGCCTCTTTACCTGCCCAAGCCAGCATTGTGCGGATTCATGTATCGGGAGATTTCTTCAGCGCAGCCTATTTTCTGGCCTGGTGCGATGTCGCCCGAGAGCGGTCCACGATAAAATTTTACGCCTACACTAAATCGATTCATTTCTGGAAGCGCCAGGTTGACCAGATTCCGGCCAATCTGGTTTTGACGGCATCCGAAGGCGGCAAGTTTGACCCTGCGATCAATGGGTTTAAACGCGCCAAGGTGGTCTATAGTCAAGCAGAGGCGGCCGCTTTGGATCTGGAAATCGATCACGACGATCGCCACGCCTATGAGCAGGCCGATAACTTTGCGCTGTTGCTCCATGGTGGCCAAGCCAAAGGCAGTGTTGCGGCCAAAGCCCTTTCTGCTTTGCGTGCCGCCGGCCACCAAGGCTATTCCCGCAAGTAATCTCCAGAGGGACCAAAAGGAGAATTAAAAATGTCCGGAACCTATTGTCGACTGGGCGGAGCGCTTTGGGCATCGAATCTGGAAGTTTTGCGCGCGGTCCACAAAAAACTTAAGCCGTTCACGCGCGCGCGGAGAGCGGCTCGGAAAAAGATTTATCGGCTTATTTTAAAAGAGCAGCAGGCCGCTAGAAAACTTTGCCAAGATTTCAGCCTATTAAAGGAAGTCACCGACAACGCGCTATGAGTAAAACACAGCTGGCTGCAGGCGATATCGTGGCTGATCCGGTTTTAGGACTCGGCCTGGTGATGCGCCCGGAGAGCGAAAACGCACTGCTGGTCGCTTTTCCAGGGCTGGATGAGCTGGTTATTTGCCAGGTTCCGGAATTGTCCTGGATCGCTACCCTGAAAGACTTCTAACTAACTAATTAACCTGATCATAACTAAAAAACTATTTAAATGAACAAACCATTCCTCAAAATCATCGACGGTAAACGTTATAATACCGCCACGGCGACCGAAGTCGCCCAGTGGTGCAATAATTATCCCACGAGCGACTTTAAATTCTGCTGGGAAATTCTCTATCGCACCTCAAAAGGTACCTGGTTCCTTGTCGGCCAGGGGGGCGCTCAGAGCAAGTACAGCCGAAGCTATGGAAACCACGGCAGCTGCGGTGGTCGCGATCTCATTGTGCTGAGCGAAACTGAGGCAAAAGCATGGCTGGAGGCGCATGAGCAGAACGAGGCGCTGGAGAGCTACTTTGCCGATCAGCTGGAGGACGCCTGAAAATGAACACTTACTTTGTGGAAATCCAGAGGCCGAACGGCGAGTACTTCGCCTTCCTGGTGCCAAGCTCCGGCTGGCTGGACGTGGAAAAAGAGGCGGCCGCGGCCTGTGCTAAACGGGGTGCGCGCCTGGTCCAGATATTTGATTTTGACCTCTGGGCCATCTGTCATCTGCACCCGCAGGAAGATCCTTTTAACCATTGAAACATTATGGCGCTGAAAAAAACTTACTACATTAAGTCGGCCGGTAAATGGCTGAAAGTCTGCAAAGCTCAAGAAGTCCGCGGAGGGTTCCTCGATTATGTTTTAGCCAACGGCGCCCGTGGCTTAATGCCAGCCAGGTATTGGCTGGCGATCACTAAAAACCAAAACCCCTTTAACTAATTAACGCTCACCTTTATGGAACAGTTCAACAACCTGATTAATCAACTAAATGGTCGCGTGGCTGAATGTCAGCAGCATCAGGAAAACGCCTTTGTCCGCGGTTATCTGCAAGCCATTGAGCATGCGCTTGAATTAGCAAAGATTCATCAGCGTTCCCTCGCCTTTGAATTAAGAATGCAAGCGCTGGTCCAGCCACAGCCCGAGTGCTTAGCCGCAGAGGTGGCCAGTGTGCGCGTCCAGTCATGAAATTAAACCTGGACATCGACAAGGCCAATCTGGACCTGAATGCTTCGGTGAGTGTACTCAAAGATATTGTCAGCAAGATTGCCGCCAACCCGGCCGAGAATGTCCGGCAGGAAGATCTCAAGGTGGCTATTGTCATGATGACCACCGCGCTCATGGCCCTGCATCAACTGGCCAATCAAAATCTCCAGGTAGGCAAGAACTAAATGAGGAAGCTGCTATTGATCGCCGAGCTCCTCTTGAGCGCAGCTGGTTGCGCAGAGCCTGATGTGCCGATGCGTGCTTATAGCCTGACTCCCAGTGCCGATGAGCTGGCCGCACCCTCGCTGACAGAGCGTCTTGATGAGCTAAGCGACCAGCTCGAGGAGCTGGCCCGCAAACAACGATTAGAAGAATTGTGGGATGAAGACTAACACCAACCCAAATCAGTCAACCCGCTATGAGTTACGACCATTGGAAAACTACTGAACCCGAACCCTCTGCGGAGGAGTTGATCTCCAAGTTTTACTGTCCGGATTGCTGGACGATCTGCTGGACGACCAGCCCGCCTCAACCAGAAGTGGTCTATTGCGAAAAGTGCGCTCGCGTTTTTTGCGTAACCGAACCCTCTTGCTAGCAAAGCTCGCTCATGAACTTGACTTATTTTGCTGCCAATTCGGAACTTTTTATGGGTCCAACCGGCTGGATTTGCCCAAAATGCGGAAAAGTCTGGGCTCCGCACATAGCGGAATGTTCAGCGTGTAACAGCGCGGTTACCAGTATTGGCTCTTCTTCTTCGCCGTCACCCTTTGAGCAAACCCTGGAACATCTGGCCAATCATCCACCCTTCGGTCAGAAATAAATTAGCAAAAGGGCCCCTTTATTCTTGAAAAAAG
This sequence comes from Acidobacteriota bacterium, assembly GCA_003225005.1. Taxonomy (GTDB): domain Bacteria; phylum Acidobacteriota; class Terriglobia; order Terriglobales; family Acidobacteriaceae; genus Sulfotelmatobacter. Next base: position 3,673 of record QIAN01000253.1, read on the forward strand.
TCCACAAAGAATTGATATCACTGTGATATTTGAAGTGTAAAAAATAAATATGAACGCATGCATTGAATTCAGCCCCCAGCGTGGTGAACTCCTGAAGGCCCTTTTTGCCGTTCAGGGAGAAATCGAGCCGGTTAAAAAAACCAGTTCGAACGATTTTCACAAAAGCAAATACGCCGATCTCTCGACTGTGTTCGACGCGGCATTGCCAGCCTTGCGCAAACATGAAATACTCCTGATTCAAGGTGCAAACATTGAACAGGCTGCAGTCTCGATTGAGACGTTACTCCTGCATTTACCGAGTGGTGAATGGGTACGAAACCTTCTTAGCCTTGTGCCAGCGCAACTCGCCCCACAGCCAGTTGGCGGAGCGATTACGTACGGGCGTCGTTACAGCATTCAATCTTTACTTGCCATCGCTCCAGAGGACGACGACGGCAACGTTGCTTCAGGAATTGTATCCACAACCAAAAAAGACCTAAACAAGCTCCCTCCAGCCTGGAAACCCTTCGAGAAAGTTAAAGCTGCAGTCAAAGCAGCGGCTGTGGAGTCTGAACCGACCGAACCTCCTGAAAATGGTATGTTAGAGGGAGTCCTGGAGAACGTCACCCAGACTACCGACGATTCGGGCACGGTCTGGACCAGCGGTTATCTTGAGGGCAAACGCTTGTATACGCGCAACGCTGAACTGGGTAAGGAGATGTTGCGGCATAATGATTGCGATTGCGAGATCAGCGCTAAACACGGCAAAAAGCCCAACTATTTTGAACTTCTTTCAATCAGATGATTCCAGAAGGCCCGCGATTTGAGTATGAGCCGGCACCCTTATCCGGCCAACCCACCATCAGCACGCCAGCGCACGCTTGGGCTCTGCTGCCTTTTGTCAGCAATGCAGGCAGCAGCCCAAACCAGCTGCTGTTTGCCAAAAATACCTTAGACACAATTTTCCCGATCGGCAGCCACCAGTTGGCTTGCCTCAAAACCCTCAACCAAGAGCAAATTGCACAATTGGCTCGACTGATCACGCGATGAAAAAGCACAAGCAATTGCAACTTTACCAAGGCGACATCGGCTTGCTCGAAGTGACTAAGTTGCCCCAGGGCGCTCGCTTGGTCGAGACTGGCCGGACCGTGCTGGCTTACGGTGAATCGAGCGGTCACCATCATGTGCTGCACGGGTCCGGGGTGAGCAGATACGAACTCGCCAAAGGGGCCGAGCTGGTCAGCTACGTCGAGATTGCCCAGGCACTTAATGATTCGGGCGCCTTGGCACTGCTTGAACATCCCGAACACACTACGGTCCAACCCCCTGGGGGTCGCATCTACAAGGTGTTGCGCCAGTATGAGTACCGACCGAGCGCTCTTCCGCGAAGAGTTGCTGACTAGGGGCGCGCACTGGCTCCATGACATTGTCTAAAGAACAGGAAGCAGTTTTTGCGACCTACATTGAGCGCTGGATCAAAATCGCGCTCAATACAGACGAAATTGACGTTAAAGAGTCCATTGCCGCTATTAAAGCCGATTATGCGATATGCGGTTATCCTGAACCGAAAAGGTTCTCGGTATTTAAGAGTCCGAAATCGGCGGCATTTGCTGCGGCAATTTTCAAGGAAGCCTATGCACAGCAATCCCTCAAGTGGGACCGCTACCTGGGTGGGCAGGCTGAGATTATCACTCAAGAAGAGCTTGATCCTTACCTTGAAGCCAACTTAACGCCCCAACTGCGTAAATCAGCCGCGGGCTGCGTCAACGAGATGGCCTTTGGCTGTCACGAATCGAGCTGGTTAGTGATGTACGATTTTCTCTTAAACGAACTGGGCACCCAGGAATGCGCTAAACTGGTGCCGCTGATCGATCTGGCGAAAGTTTGCGGCTGGTGGGCGCCCTACAGTGAAGCCTGTATTATCCAGGATCGACCCTCCCAGATCCATCAGGACGCTCGGCTCAGGTTGCATAACGATGCGGGTCCGGCAATTGCCTATCGGGATGGCTGGAAGATCTATTGTATACACGGTGTCCGGGTTCAGGACTGGATGATTGAACATCCCGAGCGCATGACGCCAGCCCTGATTGATGCTGAACGCAATGTCGAGGTGCGTCGGGTCATGATCGAGAAGTTCGGTAAAGAACGTTATATCCGGGAAGGCGGCGCGGTGCTGATGCATGAAGACGATTTCGGTAAACTTTGGAATAAAGTGCAACCTGGAGACGAAGACCTTAGAGTGGTGGAGGTCATCAATGGGACTCCGGAGAATGATGGCAGTTTTAGAACTTATTTTTTACGCGTTGCACCGACAATTACAACCGCCCGAGCTGCTGTAGCCTCCACTTACAAACTCAGTGCAAAGCAATATCATCCAGATTTACGCACCTGACCTATGGAGATTGCAGCTGATCCAAAATTGGCGCTTCCGGAACATTTTCCTTCCCTTTCGGTATGTCTGGAACAATGCATTCACTTCGAACGCCAACCCGTTAGTGGTCCGGCCGCGCAGAGAGGAACTCGCATTCATCATTACATCTTCGGGGTTTTAACCGGGATTTTCCCCTTTGCCGAGGTGCCCCGGTCATATCGCAAAGCGGTAATTCGTGCGGCAAATTGCGCCCAGGAGATTGGCGGCGAACTATTGTTAGCTGAAGAAGAAATTCCTGCGCAGCTTGGCGAAACCATTATTAGCTGCATGCCGGATTTTGTGCTGGAATCAGCTGAGGGGATTACCGCCATTAATTGGAAAACCGGCCACGAACGCGATTATCGAATCGCCCAACGCTTCTATACCGTGGCGCTTTGCCAACGCTACCAGGTTGCGGAGATCGCCATCGTGGAATGTTATGTGGACCTGAACTATGCGAAATCTTATCGACTCAAATTTGATCGCAGCCTGGAATGTGCCCAACAGCTATTACACAGATTTGAGTCGCGTAACGCCGAACTAGCTCAAAACTGTGAATATTGCCGGTGGTGCGCGCTAGGGCCCACGGGTAATCGTTCATGCGCGGTTGGCTGCGCTGAGTTGGCCATGACCTGACGTGATTAACTCCAAAAGGAAAGGTAAACTGGGCGAACTCGAGTGGTGCGAGAAAGTTCGGGCTTACGGCTTTGATTGCGTGCGCGGGGTTCAATACCGCGGAATGCCGGGATCGCCGGACACAGTGAGTGAGCAGTTAAGTGCGTACCATTTTGAGGTTAAACGCCGGCAGACCAGTGGGTTTTACCTCTGGATGGCCCAGGCCGAGCGTGAAGGAGCCGGCAAAATCCCGGTAGTAGCCCATCGCAAAGATCACGGCCAATGGCATGTGTTCCTGAAAGCCGACGATTTTCTGGAACTCATCAAAGCGAGCCAAACTTAAAGCGCATGACTCAATCTGACCAGGATGGTCCTAAGCTGCACCGGGGTAAACAGTTTGTCGGATTCTGGGTGAGTCCGCTCGAACACGCCCTGATCAGGGAAGCTTCCTGGCGTCTGGGCAAAAGCCGGAACACTTTCTTGATCGATGCGATTACCGATGAGATGCAATCCCATGGACTAGGAGAAATGGCTGAGCAGATGCAGGAAGCTAAAATCGAGCGCTTACGCGCTAAATCTACCCATAAGATGGGCTTTGCCGGTCGCAAAAAGCGCGCAAAAAGCCTCGAGGCTAATTCAGATGGATCAATCACCTTATGAGTAAATGGAAAAAATGTTCCGTGCCGAGCTGCCAGCGGCCATCCCAGCTGCGTGGGTTGTGCAAAGCCCATTACGATCGCTTGCTGACTACCGGCCAGACCAGGCCCGAAATACCGATCAGGCAGACGGCGAGGACTCGCAAACCAGATAAATTTTAGCGCTTTTTCCCCCTTCTCTAATCCGCTTGGGAACACCCCCCCCCCGCCCGAGTTAGCGGATTAAGAGAGGGCGACAAAAAACCAACTCGGGAAAGGGGGGGCAAATCAAAATAAAAATGGCAAGCATACCTATTCAGATTGTTGGCGTAATGACCTCGAGCGAACTGGGCATTGGGGGGGGTCCCATGCCTGGCGGTCCGGAAATCAGTCACCCGATCGCGCCCGGCGGACCGCCTCCGCAAGTCTGGCCGGGACCGGGTTATCCAACGCACCCGATCGCTCCTGGAGGCACGCCTCCGTATCCAGCTCATCCGATCGCCCCTGGAGGACCGCCCTTGAGTCCAACGCACCCGATCGTTATCCCCGTGCCGCCCGGTAGCGGGATAAAACCCGAACATCCTATCTATTTTCCACCAGGGTATCTGCATCCGGATCATCCCATTGTCATTGTACCGCCACCGCCTGCCGAAGGCGCCAAGCCGCCACCACCCGAAGGCGGCTGGGGTTATCATCCTGATTACGGCTGGGGTTATTTCCCGCCTGGAGGCGGCAAACCCCAACCGGGAAGCTAGGGAGGAGAGCAAAAAAGATAGCTCTGCAGCGAACACGGCTTGAGCTAACCTGATGTTAAGCTCGTGGCTGAATCTTCTGATTTGATCGTTAAAGTGGGTGCCTCCATTGCGGGAGGCATCCTCATTGCCATGCAGGGAATGAATTTACAAACCGCCAATACTGTCCGCTCTGAAGCTGAACGGGTGGAAACTGAGACTAGTGAAGAACTCCATTCAATCCGGGAACTGCTGGAACGATTCAAAGACAGTCAACAACGTCAAAAAGATATGTTTGAAACTCTGAAAAACATCGAGGCGGGCCACCCAGCGCCATCGCCAACAAAGTAATGAAAATACTGCTCCTGTTGTTCCTTGTGCTGCCCCGCCTGGCCCAGGCGGCTGCTAGCGGGGGCCAGGCTGACATTCAGGCAGCCATCAATGCCAGTAGCAATGGAGGCACCGTGCTGGTGCCCGCAGGCCGCTGGACCTGGACCGATACCCTCACCATTAAGGCACCGGTCACGCTGCAGGGCGAATCAGGGACAACTATTGTGAATGGTCGCAATCAGGGACCGCTGATCGTGGTAACACCGAGCACCAGTGGTGTCATTACGATCAAGGGACTATCGATCGAGCAGGGCAACACGACTCCAGACTGGAGCGTCAAACATCTGATCGTTTACCATAAGGACGGTGCCCAAAGCGTCGTAGTCAGCTCTTGCCATTTCGCTCTTGCTAGTCACGGAGCACGCATGGTGGAGTGGGAAACCAACGGCGGACTGATCAGCCATTGCGATTTTACGAGCACTCAGCGCCAAGACACCAGCGGGATCGCCTTTAAAGCCGTGGGGATTCCCGCGACCTGGACCGCACCCTCGACCATCGGAGCGGCGGGCGATCCTGACGGCAATAAGAACACGTACCTCGAAGACTGCACCTTCAAGGATGTGTTTCTGCAGGCGCTCGATTTCGATGACAATTCCCGGACGGTCGTCCGTCACTGCACCTTTGACAATTCAGGCACTACCAGTCACGGCGCGGACACTTCGCCCTATGGTGTGCGTCAGATCGAGTTTTACGATAACCAGTTCATTTTCACCCTCGGGGGCAACTGCACGCCCAATCCCTATCCCCTGAATCTGAACTACTGGTTTTACGTGCGTGGCGGGGTCGGGGTGATCTGCGATAACCTTATGCCGGCAATCAGCTCATGCGCGTGGGGCAACAAGCCGAGTGTCAGCCTGACGGTGTATAATATTACGCGCAAGGGTGGCCAGGTGCCCTGTCAGACCAATTATCCGGCATTTCATCAAATTGGTCAGGGGCCGGAAGGAACGACCGACCCGCTCTACATCTGGGGCAATACCGGTAGCGGGGCGACCCATATCGGGCTGGTGCAGTACAGCCCCGATGAGTGCAATAACAACCAGCAGATCGGCAACTATCTCAAGGAAGGTCGCGACTATGTGCTGGACAGCAGGCCCAATTATCAGAAGTACACTTACCCGCATCCCTTAGCGGCAGCTGGCCAGCCGCCCAAGCCAACGCCAACGCCAGGCCCGAGCGCCAGCCCCACACCAACGCCTGCGCCAACCCCAGCGCCCACGGCAACACCGCCGGCACCTAATAAAACCTATCGAATTTGGTTTGATTCTCTTGGGAATTGGCTTGAGCAGCACCCAGCCACTCCCGATCCATGAAAGAAAGTGAACCTGCGTTGATGCGTTTTGTTCGAGCGAGCCAAAAAACATGAGCAACCCGAGGCCCATGAGCTTTGCCAAAGTTTGTGACCGAAATTCCTAAGCGTATGAGCGAGCCATGAAAAGGGAGTAATCCATCAATTCAAGAGCGAGCCAGTTGCGTCAAGAGCAACCCAATTCCCATGAGCTCTGCTACATTGCATGAGCAACCCAAGCAGAGAGGGAGCGAGCCCTAAATGGTAAAGTAACCTATATAGACAAGAGCAAGCCCTATCGTGCGAATTAATAAACCCCATCTCCGGAGCGAGCCAAAGGTTGTGAGGTTGCTCGGACAAAACCCATAGGTCGTGAGCAAGCCATTAGAGAAGATAAACTCGGGGACACGAGCAAGAGCGAGCCAATTGCGTAGAGAAACCCATTATGAGGGAGCGAGCCCTATCGTGCGAACTTACTAGAGCCCATCTCCGAGGGAGCGAGCCAATAAAGCATGAGCAACCCATAGTCCATGAGCGAGCCTAACAAGAGCGAGCAACCCACTCAATAAGAGCGAGCCTGAAGAAGCGAGCAACTCACACGCACAGAGCGAGCCAAAAGACACGAGCAACCCAAATGAAATGAGCAAGCCTGAAGAAGCGAGCGATCCACTTAGCAAAAGCGAGTCCGGCTGGGAAAGAAACCCATACGAACAGAACGAGCCTATTGCAGCTGCTGCGCCTCCAATCAAGATCGGTGCTGAAATCCGGAATGAACTGATCGACCAGATCATCAAAACCTACGAGCTCAGGAGCGAAGATATCGCCGAGACAGTCGAGCTCTTTTACGATTGCCAGAAACTCAGAATCATGCATGCCAATAAAAAGGGCAGCGAGCCCTCCAGCCCTATGGTGCAGTGGTTGGGTAAGTGGCTGGAGACTGGCGAAAAGGTGATACACGGTAAGCTCAAAGAATGGATCGAATCTGAGCAAAGCCCGTCCGAAAGCCGCTGGGCTTATGCGCAAGCTGGCATCGGCCCGGTACTGGCCTCCGGGCTGGCTGCTCACATTGATGTAACCAAGGCTGATAGTATCAGCAGCCTGTGGCGCTTCGCCGGGCAGGACCCGACCGCAGATCGTAAAGTCAAAGGTACTAAGTCACCCTACAATGGCAGGTTGAAAACTCTCTGCTGGAAAATTGGCGAGAGTTTCGTCAAAGTGTCCGGCCGGGAATCTGCCTTCTACGGCCACTGGTACGCCAAGTTTAAGAGCGACGAAGTTTCGCGCAACGAGAACGGGCTTTATAGCGCACAAGCGCAGCGCGAACTGGCTAATAAGAAGATCAAGGACGCGCCCACCAAAGCCAAGCTCCAAAGCGGTAAGCTCACTGACGGTCACCTGCACGCCCGGGCCAAACGCCGGGCCGTAAAATTGTTTTTAGCCCATTACTGGACTGAAGGGCGCAAAGCACGCAACTTGCCGGTGCGCGCTCCGTACTCCATTGCGATTCTTAAGCACGACGCCATGATCGAGCCGCCAGTATGAGCGCGTAGTAATATGGTCATAGACCAAAGAAGCGAACGCAACATTAAAACGCTCAACCCCAAGGTGCAGCCGCTGGCGCGGGCCCTGATCGAGACGGCTACTGCCCAAGGCATTAATGTCAAGGTAATCGCCAGCCTGCGCACTTACGACGAACAGAATGCCCTTTATGCACAAGGCCGCACCAAGCCAGGTCGGATTGTCACTAAAGCTAAAGGCGGTCAGTCGAATCATAATTTCGGGACCGCCTTTGATGTAGGGATCTTCAGCGCAGACTCCCAAAAGTATTTCGGGGAATCGCCCGATTACGCGAAGGTTGGCGTAATTGGCGAATCGCTCGGGCTGGAATGGGGCGGCCGCTGGAAATTTGTGGATGAACCGCATTTTCAATTTAACCAGGGTCGGAGTCTGGCCCAACTGCGGACTGCTTACGAACAGACCGGAGATGCCTTGGCCTAAAAGCGCACCGCGAAGACGCGCAGCGCTATTTTTGGGACGGTGCCAGCGCTGGCACTGGTAGAACTGGTTCCATAAGAGCCGAAATGTGTCCAGCTAACGGGCAGACTCGCGTTATTGATCCAGGTGATCGGATTATTAGCTTGATCAACCCAGATAACCAGCGGACCAGCCATAAAGCTTATTCGATATCGTAAAACTCCTCTACTAAGACGGCCATCGCACTGAAATAGTCTGGATGCGGGCCGGAACGGACTGATTGCAGGACGCCGGCATACTCTTTACCAGCGATTAAGTCGGCAACGATCTTGCCGAAATTGTAGTCAACTACCACATAAGTTCCCGTGACCGAGACAATCACGCTGGGTGGCGGGGATACCGGGATAGTTAATCTGACAATGGAAGTACCGGTAATCAGGCCTCTGGTCTGGAAACTGATAATCTGCAAATTAATCGGATTGAGCCCGGTATTAATAGAGCCAAAAGTGAAGGCAGCCCCGTTCAGGGGAACTTCTACCAGCCCCGGAATCTGGGCATTAGCCAGCCCCGAGACGATCGCTAACCCAGGAGCTTGCGGATACCGGTAAAATCTTGGGCTGGTTACGCTGGAGATAGCTGAAGATCCGCTTAAAGATGGAACTAAGCGCAGCGCGTTTTTAGCTTGATTATTGCCGTAAGTCAGGCTCAAGGAGGCGATCGCCTGCTGGAAACTGATAAATCGGGGAATCAACGCGGTCGCTATGGCGGTCGCTGGACCACTAGCGTTTGGCCTGAAGATCCCGGTCGATTGTCTGACACTGAGAGTGTTGGCCAGATCGGTGTGAATGGTGCCGGCAGCGTTCGGCCGCACAATCGCTCCGATAAAGTGGGGAAAATTCAGGCCGCTGGTCAGGATGGCGCCGATCGCATGCGGCAGGATCAAGCCAGGCAAGCGGACCTGCACCACCCCAGAAGCTCGGGTGAGGCTCGAGAGCGGCGCTCGTTGGGCGAGCCGGAATGCGGCCGGCCCCAATACCATGATCTGGTCAGGTAATTTGAGGTTACCCTTAATGGTGCCCGAACTGGTGACCAGTCCGAGGGGTCTGGGCCTGATGATGCCGACGTTCTCCGGGAAGGCCACTCCGGAGCTGGTGATATGGCCGATCGATTTAGGGCCGAGAGCTTCTCTGGGCTGTGTTTGTCCGTCTTGGGCCAGGATGCCTGCGGCACTGGTGGGCGCTCGTTGCGCGCTTCTGGCCAGGAAAGTCGCGCCTTTAGTAACCGCAACCAAACCAATCGCTCTGGGGAAAATCTTGCCGATAAAGACCGTCCCGGAAGTACGGATGGTGCCGGCGGCCGCCGGCCTTTGCGGGTTAAGCTGAACGATGTTTGAGCCGCTGGTCAGCAACGGACCGCTCGGCGCCGAGCGGATCGGCTGGCGGACCCGCAGGGTAGTGTTGGCACCCGTAATGGTGCCGATAGCTTTAGGGGCAATGGGCAGATTGGCCGCTCCTTTAAGCGCCGCGATGGCGGCGGTCCAATAGCCGCCAGTTAAGGTAGCGCTACAAGCGTAAGTGCCGGTTACCGAAACAATCCGGTAAGCAAACAGACTGCCGGTACTGCTATCATTGGTCCAGCTGGCATCGCCACTGACATAAGTCTCGGCAACGTTAACGCCGCCCACTAATAAATCGTTATTATTAGTGGTAGTGATATTTCCGGAACTAGCTGCATTGCTCTGAGTCGGTCCGGAGCCGGTGCCGCCGTCGGTCTGGCCGGTTAAGCCGGCTGCTTCGATTACCCCGAAAGCGGCATCAGTGGCGACGTGCAGGTTAATCGTCACGGTCGGATTGGTGCCGCCAGTGATACTCGGAGCCCACCAGATTTCGCAGCCGCCATACTGACCAGCGACGCCCAGTTGACTGACCAGGCTGGTAAAGGTGCCGCTGCCTGGACTTACACTGATGCTGGTGACGTAACCACTGGGATCATAAGCGCCTCCCTGGACGATCACAAATAGCGCGTTCCCGGTCGTGGTGGTAGCAACGCTTAAGGTCTTGGTCGCAGTCGCCGTATTGCTATCATAGGCGCTCTTTTCCTGGATGACGGTGATCGCCATAAGAATCTAAAACCGGGTTACGCGCGCTCTCAAGGCCAGTTTATTACGGGTCAAAGCCGAAGCTGCCCAGGTGCCGCTGACGACCACTTCTAAGGGTGGGGTGGACTGGGTGCGGAACGGATGCGGATAAGTGAAACTGGTATAACCCGGTTTTGGGCCCAGGATAAAATCGCGTCCCTGCTGGATAAAGCCTGCACTGGAGAGTCCATGACCACAACTGTCGGTACCCCAGTCGTTCAGTGATAAAATGTTAGCAGCCGCACCCACGGTATTGGCCCAGATATAAATAGGTTCAAGGGATTGGGTAATCGGAAATGTGCCCAGAGAAGTAACACAATTTGTGATGGTTACTCCGTCTGAGCCCCAGCCCGCCTGATAAGGACTGGGATAGCTCAAAGGGCACCCGAATTGATTGGTGCCGCGCTGCACTGCCCAATCGCCGGCGGTCCAGGTCGCTTTGCTGCCCCACCATTGGGAAACATTGTCCGGGATGGCGTTGCGGGTAATAATCATGGTGCCGCCACGCATGTTGTACCACCAGGAGAGGTTTTGCGGATAATTGTTGGGGTCTAAAGTCGCGCCGCCATTGATACCCAACGTATGGGTGAAGGTGTTATCGTAATACTCGATGTGGCGCCCGCCCTTTTTACTGCTGTCAGCCCCATGGGCGGTCGAGCCGGTATCGAAAAGCTGGCATTTGCGCACCACCAGCCGGGCCCCATCATCCAGATCCAGAGTTTGGCTCAGGCAATTGTAGATGGTGCAGTCTTCAATATAGAGATTGATATTGCCGCCGGTATCCAGGGTGCCGGTGGTCGGCGAACTTTCCCACAGCCGGACATTATCTTGCAGGACCCGAATCCAGTTTACCGTAGTATTATCTGTGCCAATAGGATTAGCCCAAACCGTACAGTTATAGAAGAGCCCCCCTGAAGATTGCCAATCGATGCACCGGTTCGCGCCGGTAAAGGTAAGTTCAAAATAACAGTCATGCACGATAATCGGATGCGGCGAATTGCCGCCCGTCAGCATCCATTCGGTAGCGGTACCGCTGATATACACAAAGGCCAGCCGCGAGAGCACCACATGCGCGCTGGCATTAGAGGTAATAGATAAAATGCGCACATTGGAGGCAAAATTGATGATCGCGCCCGGCACCAGCGCAGTGTGCACCCCACCCGCTTCGGAGGTGCCGCCGCCGCTCCACATGGTTTGGCCTTGCAAGGTGATGGCTTTGGTAATTGTCAGGGTGGTTGACCAGGTCCAGGTGCCGGTCGGCACAATGATGACATCTCCGTCAGCCGCCTGGGCATCGTGAATGCTTTGAATATTGGTAACGCTACCGTCAGAGGTAAAGGTCATAAAAAAGCCGGAGCCTTTAGCGGGCCCCGGCTCCCCCGAGCTGAACCAAAAAGTGCTCTAGTAAACGGTGAACACAATATCGGTAGTGGCGTTAAACTGGACGTTAACGCCCAGGGCTACCCCGATGTTGGAGGTCGAAGTGTCGCTGAACAGAATAATGTTGCCGGCAGTGATGGCATCACAGAATCCAACACAGTTCAGGGTTTGCGCGTTACCGCTGACTGCAGGAAACTGGACTTGCGCATTGTTGTTAAAAGCTACCCCGGTTGCCGAGACGTAAGCTCCGATGGTCCAGCCCGCCCCGGCCGCGCCCATCGCCTGGCGCGCATAGGAAGTATCGCTGGCACTGGTCCACTCGCTGGAAGGGGCTTTGGAGGCGGCGGTTCCCTGATTGGTATAAAGGGCGACCCAGTTCGCTCCGGTACTGGTGGCTGGCGAACCGGTAGAAAAACCGCCGGTTTTCGCCACGAAAGTTATTGCGGCCAGATTATCCGCAGAAGCCGTTAAGCCTGATCCTGCTGCCATATGTTTTAGTACTTAGGTGAAAGTCGTCTCTGGCGTTCGTTTTCTTTCCAGCGACCGCAATAAAACGATCGAATCTTTTTACCCTTAAGGATCAGATGCCCTCGAACGTCAAGTTCGGCTGGCGCTTTACCACTGGCCCGCGGAGGCGGCACCGGTTCGTTGGTTACCTCAACTGTTGGCATCTTCTTCTTTGGGTTGGGGTTCCTCGGGGATGTCAGGGGATTGGGGTTCCTCTGGTGCAGGGGGTTGAGGTGATACTTCCTGGCCATCCTCAACCCTAACCAGTCTGACACTTACTTTGCCGCCGGTCCCGGCGTTACCTTCGGGCATAACTCACTTCTTTTTTGACATGTAACCACTTGGGGGTCAACATATTTCCCAGGCGTGGCGCATGGGTAAATCTGGGTAATATGTTGAGGCGCGGGCATTTGGATAGAAAAATAGCCGTGCCTCTATTTCAGGCATACTTTCGACCAGATGGAAAAAGGACGATTCCATACAATGAATCTGGCGAGCGCTTTTGAGCATCGGCACATGCTCAAAAATGTCCGGCGTTAACGCAGGCCTGTATCCAGAGATGGGAATAATCTGACCCCGGCTTGGATCGTCATGCACAAAGATTCCCCACCAATCGGCAGGCTTGATTTTGGAGGTGAGTTCCGGGATCGGGCATGAATCCCAACGTTCGATAAAAGGCACCCCAAACTGCCGGTACCAATCCAGGGGTTTACCCACGAGTTTTTGGGTAATAGCGCTTTTGTCATTCAGATCGACCAGGGCCGACCAATCGGGGCGCCCTGGATCCAGAGCACTCACTGCCTGCACCTGCCTGACCAGGGAAAATATCGTTTTCACCGATTGGGCACAATAATTGTTTGAAAAGATCCTGATGCCGCCAAGCCGACGCGCTAAAACGGTTGCGGCACCGCTTTGGAGAATGACATCCCCGAGATGTCCGGAAGCGAATAAGGGGATCACGTCAAGTTCTCGGGTGCGAGTCAGATACACTGCCGCACCGCTTTGCAGGATCACATCTCCGAGGCCGCCGCCTTGAGTCAGTCTAACGCTTACTCTGGAGGAGACCATTTTCTATCAGAGCCGCGTTGCGCGCCATAACCAGCGCCTCTTTAGATGGCAGATGAGCTGCGTAAATGTAATCAAAGACCAGTTTGGCGTCACTGACTCCCAGCCACCCAACCGTTTGCCGGTGCGTAATGGCGTCCCAGGCGATGATTTTAAGATCGCCATCGCCGCCGGGATAAAAGATGCACAAAGGCGCGTCGTCCGTCATCCCAACCCCAGGATATGCGCCCGGAATGTCCCGGTAGAAGTACCGAAACTGGCCACGTTAACCTGAATACCATAGAGCGGCCCGGTCCAGGCCAACATTTGTTTAGTAGCGTTAGTGACACTGATCGCGTTCCAGGCCGGTACCGTGGGTGCGAAATATGCCCCCTTATTGATATTGAAGGTCTGGACCGCCACTATCAGCGCGGCAGTGCCGATATCTTCGCCATCCAGCTCGATCGTCCAGAATGTTGCCCGCGAAATATGCACTTGCTGATAAACCGAACCGACCGCGGTGGTCGGTAAGGTGCAGATTGTCCCGGGCGCAGTCAGTGAGCCGCTGGCTTGGGCTAAAATTGAGTAAATCGCCATAAATCATTCATGCTCAAGTGCTGGGGTCACTTGAAATTTGATCCCCTCCAACACTCTCAAAATCCTCGGGAAATTGTCCGGGTCCGAGCTCAGCATGGCCAGATCGTTCTTCAAGCCTGGCTGGGAGGCAATCTCTGGAGCTAAGGTTCTCTGTACCCACATCCAGGTTGCCCGCTCTGTCCAATCTTTCGGGTTGGCAGCTCCCGTTTGGATGATGTTCATCGCTGCGGCCAACCTCAATCGCCGGATTGTTCCATGTTTCATTGACTGATTTTACTCGCTGAGAAAGTTGACAACAATCTACTTCAAAGGTGCGGATCCCGACTTTGAGCGCTTCGTTCAAAAGCTCCTCGCTCAGTCCGAGCTGTTTCATCCGGAGGGTGGCCCAGCGCGGCCAGCAAACGCTTTTAAACGGTCTGCCCTTTTTCATTTTTAGCGGCGTGCACTTCGGCGTGCTCGAGCGCCGCGGTATTTTCGCTGATTAGCGTAGGCTGCCGCGACCGCTTGGGTGCGCGGATGGCCAGCGTGAATCATTTCGGAAATGTTCTTAGAGCGTGCAGTATCGCTACCTGATTTCTGTAATGGCATAGCGCGCGCGCGCCCCGAGCTAATATTTTGTGCCTCCCCCTTTGCTTCTGGAGGGTTTAAACCTGACGCTGCTAACTCCTTTGCCGCCTTTTTTTGACTTAACGCTTTTAACTGAGCTTTTCTTGGTTTTCATGAAAGTGGAAATTATCTGATAGGCAAATTAGCTAAGGGCAGCAGCAAATAAATCAGGATTAAAGCGAACACCAGTACCACGATGAACCGGGCAATCGCCGCGAATGGTTCTGGTAATGGCAAATAGGACAGGGCCCACCACAGCAGCATAAAGACCAGCCCGAGAATAATGACAATAATCAGAATGTGCAGCAATGCCCCAATCACAACAGCCTTACCTTTCGCGCGCGCCGAAACGCATCACCACAAAAATACAGACCGTAAAGACGGCCATCGAAACGATATGCAAGGTATCGGAGCTAATCATGGTCCAGATTCCCAACGAAAAGATCATCAAAAGGGCGATCAGTAACAGAATTCTCCTGGACAATATCCGGGCAAGGCTGGAGCAGAACAGGAGCAAACTGCGCGGTAAGCCGACGCCGTTGAGCAGCGTTTGGGACCTTTCTAAATCCTGATCCGTACTTAGATCCGCAATCGGTGATGGTTCTTCGGGCATCTGCTATTACTCGCTGGATTTTCAGGAAATCTTTACCGCCACTCTCGATGACGTGCGTTTCCAGGAAGGCGACTTTTGGAGCGATCTGGGTGGAAAGCTTTTCGATGCCGCGATAACGGAGCTTAACGTAATGGACCAGATTATAGACAATGATCGCTTTATCCACAAGCGTATCGGCCTGGGCCCATTCGGATTCGAATTTATGCAGGCAGGGATCTGTCATTGACCGGAAGAAAAGAGGGTTTTAGCATCTTTTGATGCGTAGCGCCACCAGATTGCTTGATCGGATTTTGACATTTGGGTTAAGTACCTCACTTGGGACCTGGCCGGCAGCTTATGGAATACAGATTGCGCTGCGCTCTGAGTTTGGGAGTGTATCCTGGGAAGTTTTGCGCTCGGGTCTGCTTTATGCAATTGGATTGCCGTCGAGCGCGCGAGTGGATCATCACCTCTCGATAGCGCTTGAGCATATTGGCGCTTGAGACTGCGCACCTCGACTTCTGCTCTGGGAGTTTTGCCTCCATGATAGCGTCTGAATTCGTCCATGATCCTGTTTTCGAGCTCTGAACGTTCAGTCCAGCTCGGAGCTGGCCCGCCCAAGCCCAGTACTCCTAAGACTTTGACGCCCAGACTAATGTCGGTGCGGCCGGTAGCTTCCAGGGGCATCGGTTCAATCACTCCCCCGAACGCAAAGCCCAGCACGTCACGTATCCGGCCCGCTAAATCTTCCAGGTTCTCGATTGGCCCAGTCGCGTAAATCTCGTTTCCGGCGTAATCCATGTTCTTCGCAAGATCAATGGCAGCAGCCACCGGAGGGGATAATTTGTTAGCAACAAAGGTCTGGAGAGGTCCATGACGCCATAATTGCGCATAAGCGTCAGTCCATCCAGGTGTCTTGATACGCTCAGGGCTTCCATCAGGTTTCTGGCCGATCCGCGGATAAAAGAGGTCCATCGCACTTTTGACCCCGCCAGTAAAGGCTGCGGTAATCAGCGCGTTTTGTAATGCAGAAATGAAATTGTATTGGGCAGCGAAAATCACCCGGTTAGTCAGCCGGCGCGATCGCGGTTCAGGCATTCCGGACTCTTGACGCAACGCTTTAGTGACCTGGTCCAGACGCGACATGTTGGTGGTCAGATCGTGGATCGCGCCGGCGTTCATGCGATAGAAACCAAGATCCCAGCCGGCCGCCAGGTAAGTGGAAATTACGGCTTGTTTAAGCGTTTTATCCCAGAAGATATTGTCCCAATTCGCTTCCGAATAACGCGTATCGATGGCATCACCAATTTTTAAAAGATGCTGATTAAGGACGTTCTCGTTCTTGGGATCGCTCAGGGCCGGATTGGAGTCGAGCAAGGCTTTGATTTCACGTAAGGCTCCGGCCACCTTGAGGTGCGGGATCATCTCGCCAAAGATCCATTTCTTTATGCCAGCCCAGTTGCCTACGATATTATAGGCATCGTTAAGCAGCTTGTTAGCGCTGTGCGCACTTTTCCAGGGCAGGAATTGGGCTTCACGTTCTTGACTGATCCGCACCCCGATCCCAGCTTGGTGCAAATATGTTACTTGCGTTCGTTCTGAGTCATTTAGATCATGCCAGCCTACATCGCGATCGCCCCGCAGATATTCGTAGACTTTATCTTGCCCTCTGGTCGTTTCAGCTATCCCTTTGAGTCCGCCAGTCAAGGTATTCAGGAACTCGCCGAACAGATCCCCGCTGCTGCCTCCCCTGGTATTCCATCTGCCCAGCGCGACGGTCCAGCGGCCGGCCAGGTCAGCTTTAATGACGTTAACGGCATGAAAAGCCGGACTCCAGAGTTTCAAGCCAAGAGTCTTTTGTTTTAGCTGGTTAGCTAATCGGAAAGGGGTACCCAGAATGCGCAGGCCCGCACCGCCAGCTTCGAACCGGGAAGGGTAAAAGGCGTTCTGATAGGTAGCGAATGCCGAAGGCTCCATCCAATAAGGTTCTCCGCCTCCTCCATAGACGCGCGGCCAATGGGCTTTGGCCCAATCACTGGCGCTATCACTATCCAGGATATAACCGGCATCGGCTCCGCGGGCGATCACTTCACCTTTACGCGCCATGCGAGAGGATTCGTCTCCACGGGCCTGCATGATTCTTTCTGGATTATAGGTACGCAGCTCAACCGGCTTGCCCTTGGTGGTTTTGAGATTGGTTAGGGTATCCAATAAATCGTTCCAGCTCTGGGGATCGACCCGTTCAGGGTCAATCCCTGCAGCTCTGAATTGGGCAATCACATCTTCCAGATCAGCGCTATTTTTGACTAAGGATTGCAACAGTCCGCGGGTAAGATCAAAGGAGTTGCCGGCCGCCATATCGAATTCGCGCCAGTGCTGGTTAATCTGGTGATAGATTCGGTTCATCGCGTCGACCTGCGGGTTACCCGTATCGGTACCTTTTTGGGTAAAATAACGCAGTTGATCATTACTGAACTGGTCCCAGAAGGTTTCCCGTTTGGCGATATCGCGTGAGTCAAAGCGCAACTTATCTTCCAACTTCATCTGGCTGATCCAGTCACGGACCTGGCGCTGCTGGCTTAAGCGCCGGATCTCATTCTGGGTAACAATCGAGGCGCGCAGATGCTCTGCTGGGGTCACTTCGCCCGCAATCGGGTCCGCGTGCCGCGCAAATTCAGCGCTTGGCGCCAGGTGTTGTGGACTCCAGAGTTTGAGCCAGCTAGTCCCAAGCTCGCCCAGACTGAACCGGGCACCTCTGATCCGTTGACTCAAGAGATAGTTTTTCAGATTATCCCGAGTCTCAGATTCGTCTCTGGAAAAGATCGATTTCAACATTGAGCCGATATCGCCAAGACCGAAATTGTAGGATTCCAGATCCTCTTGGGGACTACCTTGGGCTCTGCCGCCGGAACCCTTAATGAAATCAAGGGCATCGGCTTCAGAACTGAATCTGGCGATCTGCTGACCATCTCTTAAAACATAAAAACTTTCGTTTGGCGCATCATATTTGATATCCCAGGTTTCTCCTTTTGGCCCGCTAAAGGAAGAAACCGATTCAGGCTTAGCCTTGGGCAACTCCGGGGGTGGCGGCGCTTCTTCAGTGGGCGCTCTAAACTCAGGCTTTAAGGTGCCCTCGACCCGAATAAACTTTCCGGTTAGCGGGTCTTTGATGGTTTTCCAGGCCAAGCGCTTCTCTTTAGGCCTTTGGGGAACCTTTTCGATTTCGGGTGGCGGCGGCTCAACTGGCGGCGGCTCTGGAGGAGCTTCCGGCTCAGGCTTGGGCAACTCCGGGGGAGCTTCTGCCGGTTCCTCCGGGGCCACCTTCTTGCCCTGGGCTTCTTTAGCCGCTTTGGCCCGTTCAGCCGCTATCCAGGCTCTAGATGCCGCACTCTCTTTAATAAAAGTTTTCGGATATTTGCGGGCTTCTTCCTCTTCTGCCGCTCTTTTGCGTTCAGCTGCTATCCAGGACTTAGATGCAGAAATCTCCGCCTGATAGCCCTTGGTAATCTTTGGCTTGGGTGCTTCCTTTTTCTTGAACGGGTTGGGGATCGCGTCGCCGGCCTGTTTCTGAACAGTTTCCTTAACCGTATCGGCAACCTTTTGCTGTTCAGCCGAACTCATCAAAACTCCGGCCCGATCGATATGTTCCCTGGCCTTAATGACGTCACCAGCAAGTTTCGCCTCCTTAGCTGCATCAAACTCTTCCTGAACCGCTTTAGTGTGCGGCTCATTCTTAAACATTGCCGCAAGCGCAAAATCCAGGGTCATCTGCGCGATATGATCATCAAGGGAGTTTGGCACTTTAGCTTCCAGCCAGTTCTTAGCGTCCTGGGTTCCGGTTCCGGCCGCCGCCATCATGAAGCCGGTAGCGATTTTGCCTGCCGGGGAATGAAAGATCATTCCTTGCAGCGCGCGCGTAAAGCCGGCAGTGCCGACATCGGCTAGCGAAAATTCGCCACGCTGTTTTTCTTCTCCGGCAGTGGCGGCTAATTCAAACGCTGTTCCCCACAGGATCGAGGCAACTGGCGCCTCGGCAAATGGCCCCCAGGAAACCACTGCGGCCGGAGCTTGCCCGATGGCCTGGCCGACACCGCGACCGATGGCTGCGCCCAGGCCGGCTTCAGGTGGTTTTTGCCCTTCTGCCTTAGCCGCAGCCCCGATCCAATCCCAGAAACGTTTATACACCGCCCGATCAGCTTCGTAGAGATCTTTAAAAGGGCCTGGCCCGAGATAATTGACAGTCCCTTCCCAGCCTTTTTTCATAAAGCCCTGAATCTGGTTAGGAACATCGGGTAACCCAACCATTTTAGCGATCCCGTTAATAATATCTCCGCCAGTGTTGAGCGCGCCTTCGAGATGTTCTTTACCGGCAATGGCGCCTCCGGGAATTGCGCCGGGAACATTTCTTAAGAAAGCCGACATCTGGTTTACCCAGGGGTTAGGCGCAAAATTGTTCCGGAAATTCTGAATTCCCAGCCCCAGGAAATCTCCCAGGGCGCCGCCGGCAGGATACCATTTAGCTTTTTGTGCGGGCGACATGACCTTGTCCCAGAGCCTTTGAGTAAGCTGCTGGTCGTTCATGTCCGCGTATTGCGGGAACCTGGCTCGGAAGCGTTCGATCGGGCTACGGTCCTTGTCCAGATACTTCTGGACCGGAGCGGTCCCTCCGGGCAGGCGCGCTAAGCGCTGAAAATCTTGCGAAGGAACCTTGGGATAAAACTTCTTACCAATACTGGCTAAGAGCTCATCATCACTTAAGCTGGTTTTATCCTCGGGATGTTTGTTGCGATAAAGCGCTAGCAGAGAACTCTGATCGGCAGCTTTATTTTCGGCGGCAGCCCAATTGGCGACTGCTCCTGGATTAAGTTCGTAACTGAGCTGGGCATTGTCAGTTAAACCCATGGCGTGCGCAGCGCCTGCGGTCAGATCGAGCACATGGCCGGGATGCCCGGCCAGACTGCCCTGAATATCGACTATCGGAAATACGTGCTGGCTGCCGTCCGGAGCGGTGACTGTAACAGATGTTCCCTTGATGCGTTCACGGATCGCCTGAGCTTCGGGCGTGTTGAGCGCATCGTAAGTTCCAGTCGCGTGATTAAAAACCGTAAACTTTCCAAAGGTGCGCTCGAGGATATCTACCGGGACAGCCACTCCAGCTAAGGAGCGGTCATCGAGATTATAGCCAAAAGCTGAAACCGGGTTAGGATCATCTTTATCTTTTGACCCATCAGGATTATAATGGAACCAGGTTGCTAAACCTGAAATTTTTCCTACTCCATAGCGAGCTTGGAGCTCGGCGCCGGGAATCGAAAGAGGGCCTTGCCCTGGCCCAGCTCCAGGAGCAGCTGGCTTGGGTAAAGCAGGCGGACGCTGCTCTGCTTCAGGGGCAGGCTGTGCGGAAACCGGCTCCCCGCGCAGCGATTTGGAATAGGTAGCCGCTAGCTGAGAATCTTTGAGCGGGACTAAGGTAGCGGTCGTGCCGGGACCTTTAACCGCCTGGTCACCGGTAGGATCAATACTCTTAACAAAAGCCTGGTAATCCTCAAAGCTTTTGTAGCCCAGCTCACCCCAATCAACGCTCTCTGGCGTAGCCACGGGCTTGTTAAAGAGTTAGTCGCTCGGCTCCATCGCCGAGTTGATCTCTTGCTCGAAGCGCGCGCGTTCTTGGTCGGTAGCCGGCTTATCTGATTTTAACCCCAGCGGGTCAGTGGTTTTCTCTTCTGCCTGCCCCTGGGGCTTGTACTGCGCTTGAGGCGTAGCTCCGGGCGCAGCTGGCTGGCCTTGGTCAACTTTAGTCTTGTTTTCCTGTAAGAACCGTTCGTAAGGATACTTTTTATCGGCAGCTTTCAGGTTTTGGTGAAATTTTTCGGGGTCCGGCACAGTCAGATCAATGCCAAACTTATTATTAACAATGGTCGCATACTTCATGTTGTCGGGGTTTTTTAACCAGGACTTTTGCTGGTCCAGGTTCCAGGCGTCCGCCGCCCGGCGCCGTTTAGTTTCCGCAGTTTCGTGGTTCTCGAGATGCTTGATGATGGCCGGCAAATCCTTACGTTTAGCGGCATCAGCTTTCAAGACGTCCTGATAAGTTTCTGCAATCAGCTTGACCGATTTGAGCATATCCTCGACATCCAGCTTCCGATCACTCAGAATCGCTTTATACTGCTGGATCTGCGCGGTGTTATAAGCCTTAATCGCTTTTAAGGTTTCGTTGTATTCCTGGTATTGCCTTTTGCGGTAGTCGCCCCAGGTAAAACCAAATTTGGGACTGGTGCCGGCGATGGCTGCTCCGATATAATCGCGTAAATGCTTAGAACCGATCGCCAGAAATGGCATGGTGGTAGCAAGTAATTGGGTTGCGCGCATGGGATCACTTTTAGGTCCGATTAACTCTGGGGGCTGCGGAGCAGGAGCTTTGAGTTGTGCCATCACCCGATCGCGATAGGGAATAATTACCGACTTAAATTCTTCGGCATGGCGCTGGGCTTCATCATAGCTTTTTTCAAGTTGTTCCTGGTAATAAGCTGGCCCGGGTTTGCCACCAGGCTCTTTGTAAAGTTGGGCACGCGGAGCATAACTTTCCGGTAAATCCGGTGTCGCCTCTTTGGGTTCAGGTTGATCCGATGAGGTTTCATCGGTCCCTGCTGAATCGCTGCTGCGACTTCTTAATGGATCGTCATCATCGGCCATAGGCAAGAATGAGGTTCATTACCAAACGCACCAGAGATTTGCACCGTGGTTTACCCTCGAGCCACTGCGCAAAGGCAGCTCCGTGCTTCAGGTAGGCCTGAGCGAACCAGCGCGGCGCTTTGCGGGAGAGCCAGAATCGGAATAAGCGCCAGCGCGGATTTTGGGGCCCAAACACGGCGCGCGCGACCCAGCAAGCTTTCACCGCGGAACTGGCAATGGAGGATACTCCCTCGATCACAGATCCGATAATTGCGGCGTTGGCCGCAGTATTAGCGTTTTCGATCTGGGCATTAACCTGGGCTTGGGTTTCGCTCGCTTGCAAAATGACATTGTAGGCGTTCAGGCTGGTGCCATAAGCTTGCAAAGTCTGATTAAAAAATGCGCCCTCTAAACCATAACCCTGTAAGCCTTGCTGCCAGAATTGGGCTTGCATGGCACTACCTTGCGCCGCAATGGTCGAGAACAGATTTGTTAGTGCTTGTTGTTCTCCAAATCCAATCGTTTGCTCGCCTTGCGCCAACTGAGCCCAGCCTTGGGCCGCCTGTTGCAGATTAACCCCAATGCCTTGTTCCTGGATACCCACACCTTGTTCCTGGATCCCGATACCCTGTTCAGCCTGGGCTGCCGCAATGTTGCCCTGAATCAAGCCGCCGGCAGTCGCAGCTCCCTGCAAACCGATCTCTGCGGAAAGTTCCGGTCCTAAAGTCGAGGCACTTAAACCTTCAGAAGCAAGTTGCTGAGCAATCTGGGCCTGGCCAGCTTTTACTTGCGCCTCAACCAGCCGCTGTTGGCTGGGAAAAAGTCCGGTACCGGTAGTAGCCTCGCCAAGCATCTCGGTCCCGCGCCCGAGGATATCGGTGCCCGCTCCGATCATCTGGGTTCCTTGGGCGAAAGCGGTGCCTGCCTGTCCGTAAACGTCCTGGCCTCGGCCATAATATTGAGCTTCACGCTGCGCGGCGGTACCCATCATCCCTGCCAGCGTCTGCGCTCCGCGCGCTTCGCCCTGGATCGCGGAAATGGCGGTATTGATCCAGGGCCCATAAAGAGGGTTTTCTGCTGGTGCAGTAATCCCGGTTCCTCCGGTAGCCTGGGCCTGGGTAAAGAGCGCCTTTAACTGGTCAGGACTCATCCCGATAGCTTGGGCAACCAGGGCCTGCTCATAAGGGGTTGCGGTCATGAACCGAGCGATCTGGGCTGGCGAAATATTTGCGCCATTGGGAAAAGTGTATCCGGATTGCCCGCCAATCTGGGTAGTGGGCGCGAACTGATTAGCTTGCGGACTATTAGCCCAGTCCGCACCTGTCTGTGCACCGGGCAAGGCTGGGGCCTGCCCCTGGTCCATCCCGGCACGCTGCATGAGCTCGAACATCGAAATACTGCCGCCATCCGGAGTGGGCACCGAAGCATAAGGGCCACCGGCAATGTTCCTGGCGCCACGTAAAGAGTTGGCATTGGGCGGATCAACACCATAAATTTTATTGTAAGCCTGGATCACCTGTGCGCCCGAAAGCGTGCCTGCAGGTGCTTGCGCGCCGACCCCGCCGCTGACTGGCTGAGCCAGGCCTTGCTGCGTACTGACCAGCCCGGTACCGGCAGCGATATCATAGGTGGTCGCCCCGCCGCCACTGATCTGCTGGCCTTGCCCGCCGGTAGCCAGCGCGATACCGTAATTACCCAGTGAAAGGCCTTGACTTAAAAACTGTTGTTCCTGGGCGGCTAAGCCGGTGGTGGCTTGCCCGATCTGCCCGATCTGGGGAGGAACATCAATGGAGGTAGAACCGCCGCCGCCGCCCGCACCCATTTATGCGCACCTCGAGTGGTTGTTAGAGTTAATGGCGACAAGGAGCAGGTTACTGCACCGTTTCGGCTCAGAGACAGATATCAAGTGCTGGCTGATCTGGGCGATCCGTAACGACATGGTATCGATCTGGGGCCAGGATGACATGTCAGCCGAACCTACCGGGGCAATGATTCAGCGTCGAGTCAATTTTAACCGGCTGGCGACTTACGGCGCGCGGGCGGTGGCTGACGAACTTTTCTGGTTTGATCCAGAAGGGGAACTTGTCTGGATAGATTTTCTTTATGCGCCCGGCCAGGGCGCGGCTGAGGTGCTGCCGCGGCTGAAAGCCAAATTTGTCGGCTGGCAACGGCGGGTGACCGGTGCCTGCCACCTCTTAGCGATAGAACACGGTCAAATCCGGAGTAGCGCTAGTACCGATAAAGCCGCTCTGGCCACTGAAGAGGTTGGTTGATGGGTTCATGACCACTGCGGAACTGACCAGATCAGTGAGCCCGCCAGTAGCGGTATTGATAGCAGTGATCGTGTAAGGCTGGCCTGCGGGATCAGTAGCCGCCATTTTCAGGCTCAGGCTATTAGCGCTGACTACTGCAATGACCGAAACAACTGCTCCTTGGGCCAGATTGGTCAAAGAGAGCGTACGGGTCTGGGTAATGGCACTGCTTAATCTGAGGTAAAGGAAAGCAGCTCCCTCGACCGGCACAGTCTGGTTGATAGTGATCGTGCCCAGATCAACGATTCGGGGCGCCAGAGCATTTGCTTTAAGCAGTAGCGCTCCATTCAGAATCTCGCTCAAGCCGGCGGCGGTAAAGGCGGCACTCAGAAAATCACAGATCTGCAGCTGGAACGCGCGCGCCTGTCTGGGATCGGAAATATCCAGAGAATTCAGCGCTAAAGGAATGTAAGTAAGGGGCACTGTTTAAAAGACCTTGATAATAAAATTAAAGCTCAAGTATTGAGGCACGATTGAGAAAGCCGCGCCCGAACCGGTATTGTTGCTGTTAGCATAGATGCCAGTACCCGCAGCGTTAGCCGAAGCGGTGACTCCGGCCGCAGTTGCGCTGGTCAAAGCCGGGGTAGCGCCTCCGGCAAACAGAGTGGTGCCACCCAGGGTCGCCCCCACCGATGCCGGAAACTGGTAAGTGTGCTGATGGGCGGACTCAGTAACATTGATCACGTGCGTATGCCCGGGATCGCCAATATTAATGACGTGATTATGCGCCGGCATATTGCCAATCCCGAGCGTGACGCTACTGGCACCGCCGCTGGCGCCAGGCGCGCCCTGAGTCGGAAAATACCCCACCAGATTAGGAAGATTAAAAGTGGTCGACCCGTCGCCCGGTCCATAGGCCGAGCCAGTAATGGCGAAAAGCGAGGCGAAAGTGGTCCTGGAGATAGCAGCTCCGTTACAGACCATCCAGGGAACCGGGATCACGGTGCCAGCATAAAGCTGGACAGCGCCCACGGGCACCGCGGAGGTGCCCTCAATAAAAAAGCTGGTGCCATTATAAATAATGAGCGCAGGCACCCCTTTAACAATCTCATTGCCGCTTAAGGCTAACCCGGAACTTGTGGTTATGGATTTTGCGCCCAGGGAATTTACATTAATGGTACTGGCCGCAGTATTGGTGCTGGCTGGATTAAAGGCAATGGTCATGCCGGCCACATAAGCGCTCGGGGGCGAAGGCAGGGTGAGGGCATAATTATTCAGGGTCCCGATATCGGTCGCGTAATTTACCCAACCCAGCGCAGAATCATTAAACCCGCTATTGAATACCGCCCCAAAACTGGTATCCAGATCACTCATGGGCGCGCTCGAGACAATTGCCCCGTAGGTTACCGGATTAGCTAAAGGTCTTGCTGCCATTTTTCAAGTTCCCCAACCGGCCTCGACCGACTTATATCCGACTGAAACTGATTGCAAATAAATGCCTGCTCCGACCGTAATGGAATTAAAAGCGAACGAACGCAATCTGCCGGGCCCATCAAACTGGAACACGTCCTGGTTCTGATCAGCAGTCGATGACCACTTGATCACGCTGGCGGCATTGTTTTGCCAAGTGATCAGGTTACTCAGATCGTTTTTCCAGACTATATTAGTGCCTCCAGTTTGCAATAATGGGGAGGGCGGACTCAAGATATTCCCGCTATTGTCCAGATAATTGATGGTCAGGGTGACCTCGCCAGTGGTAATCATGAACAGAGCCAGAAATTGAATATCATCGTAGCCGATCGGGGAACCGAACAACCAGTATTTGGTGTTATAAACGCTCTGCACCGGCACGGCATTATTGGTGAACATGCTAAAGACATTCTGCCCGTCGGTACCATAAAGGGTCGGGATTCCGCCGACATTAAAGGAAGAGATGAATTTCACCGTCCCGAACACCGCGCTGAACCATTGACCGGAATTGGTCATGCAGAAGGTGCGATAAGTGGCTGGAGAATCCCCATTAAAAAGCACGTTCCAACACAGACAAGGAACCTCATTAATCTGACAATAGCCGCTTGAAAAACTGGAAGCGGCATCCAGATTCTGGAAAAAACCGTCGAGGGCCTGACTGACTTTCAGGGGAATAGTTCCGTTAATCATCCAGATCCCGTATTTGGAAGCAAAATAGAGGTTCTGGCCAAAAGGCAGAATGGAAAAGCTCGAGACCGTGCCAATCTGGGCTTCCATGGTGTAGCGGCTGAACTGCAAAACCGCCGGGGAACCGGACACAAAAAGGTTGCCGATCACCTGAATAAAGGAAGCCCCGAAAATATATAACAGCCCGTTAAAGGGTATTAAAGCATTGATCCCGGTCAGGCAATCGTATTCGGTAATCGCCAAAGACCCGGCCACCCCGCCCAGCGAACTGTAAGAGTTGGTATCAGTCCAGGTGATGGTGTTGCCCTGGGCCATCCACAAATGACTTTGATAGACCGCAATAAAGCTGGCCTGCTGAGAATTAAAAACAGTCGCAAAAGTTGTTCCATTCCAGGAATAAATCTTGGATACATTCGGATCGCTGAACAGGATGGTGGTACCCTGCCAGTTGGTGATCTGCGAACTTGCCGAGAGAGAAGTCCCCCCAGAGACATCCGTAATGGTGCCCCCAAGACTGATCTGGTAAATGTGCCCACTGGTGGCTAAAACAAAAAAATAAACACCGCCACTCAAGCTCTGCATTGAAACCCATACTGCGCTACCTGCAGGTAAAGTTGCGATGTTCGAACTCAGCCCCGGCAATTGCCGTAGCGAGGAGCCTTGCGGCAACCAGTTTTGCAGGTCGTCAGCTGCCGTATCATCTATTGAATATCTTGAGAACTGGTCATAACGAACCAGCCCCTGCCAGTTACCCCAGGAAGTCCCCGAGATCGGCGGGATCACCAGCTCTTTTAATTGCGATTCGGATTCAGAGCCAAAAGTTGCTGCTGGCATTGGTCAACACGAATCCTTAAAAATCATCGCCCCCCTGCCACATCGGGAGCGCGCCGCCGATTTCGGAGAGTTGCTCTAAAAACTTGGATTCGAACACATCGGCATCCTGATAAGCTTCCTCGTAATATTTGCTCCATTTAGCGGCTTTGAGCGGCACCAGATCAGCCCAGGGATCGGGCAAAACGGTTTCCTGATCAGTGGAGTTAACTAGCGGGTTAGGCGTATAGAGGGAGTCAATCTCGAACTGGAACGCGTTCGAGGACGGGATCGGCATCGCATAAAATGCCTGATATCCCAGCACGCTCCAGATAGTCGGCCAGCCCTGGAAGGTGGTAAGTTGCCGGTAAAGGTTATTGTAGCGGGAAAATTCGCAACGCCGCAAGGGGTAGCGCAGTGTCGGATTAGGTAAAAAGCTGACATTAAGAATCTGATTAATCGATTGGGCCGGGTTCCCGTTAGCCACGACCTGGGCTAAAATATCTGAGAAAGGGTAACTTTCCTGACCTTGCACACACCCAATCAGGGCAAGGGTGCGGGAAGCGCCGGTCAAGATCGAGATATCGTTACGGCCCTTATTGATCCAGGTATTTAACTGGGTGTTATCCCAGAAAGTGGCGTTAGCATCACGCAACAATCGGCGTGTCCGGTAAACGTAATCTGAGAGTAACATTGCATCCAGCGCTTAAGGCTAGGACACTGGCAGCGCGTCAAATTCCCTGGCGTTACGTACCGTATTGCGGCCGATCACCCGGAAATCGAAATTCTCAAACCAGCCCTTTTTAGTGGCCGCATCGTGCCAGGGTTCGCGCCGTTTCTTGACCATCGGGACGTCCCAATCGTCTTCAGCCCAACCGTAAGAGATCAGCCGATTTTCATACCAGGGAGTACCAAACTTGTCGACTCCGCCGGTGCGGTTACGGGCTGGCGGATTGAGCCGGGCGTCGAAAGCGAAATGAAACCAGGCAACTTCGGGCGGTACAGTCAAAGGTTTAGCGGCCTTGTAATCGTAGGGTACCCCGTCATAAGTCAGGGTGATATGGAAATCGTTCTTATTAAGAACCACCACCCGCAGATCATCTGGAAAACCGTGCGCCATCGCTAGGGGAGCCTAATTGGTCTGGAAAAAGGTGGCGGTATCGGTACCCGACCCGGCATTGTTGATTCTGAAATTGAGGCCATCAGAAATGTAAGGAAAGGACGCGGTCGCGCCTGCGGCCACCGAGGTAATCGTATTCCAGGTACCATTGGGAGCCTGATACTGATAAGTGCTGGCGGTGGTGGCGCTGGCTACCAGCACACAGATCCCTTGCCCGGGCGGGATGTAATAATGGGTCAAGGTAAGGATCGACTGGAGGTTAGGGATAGAGAGGAACGAATCAGCCACGATGCCCGTAATCGGTTCAACGGCGCCGCCGGTAGTCAGGAATCCATAAACCGATTGCACTGGTAAGCCTGGCCCGGTACTAAAGGCTTGCCCAGCGCCGCTAATGGTAGCGGCAGCGCTCAAGGTAACGCTGGTAGCGCTGGCGATCGTCGCGATAGTGGTTCCGAGCGGGACCCCGCCACCAAACCAGAGCTGACCGACCACCATATTATCGACCCCGCTAAACTGGGTGACAGTCCCACCGGCACCGATCGGGGCGCTGGGGGTGATCACGGTGACAGTGCTCGAGGATGCGTAAGTGCAGGTCCCGCTGATGGTTGGTCCGATCCAGGCGGTCGGAGTGGCGATCGGGCTCGGGGGCGGAAACTCAGTAACACCAATTCCCAGAAGTCTTTGCGGCATAACTAGATGGCGGTTGTAGTGATGTTATAAAGTTTCATGCAGGAGAGCGGCTTGGTATTAACCAGGGCCAGCACAATGTAAGCAACTCCGGTGTAGGAAAGCTGATAAACCGGGGTCATGGGCACAAAGTCCATAAATTCCCACTGGGCCTGTTGATGCACCTTCATGGTCAGGTAATTGGTGTTGATCAGGTAGGCGATGTTGGTGGCCTGGGCGCCGGTAGTGTTGGGCACGTAGGGATCCATGTAGACCGGCACCCCGGCAACTTCGATTGCCCGGAAACTGGACAGATATTTATCGGTTTTATCCTGATTGGGCCAGTAACGTTCCGAGCCAGCACTGCCGGTAGCCAGAATGTCGGAGTAGAGGTTTACCCAGGCGGCCGGATGCATCATAATAAAATCCGGGGCTTCACCCTGGCGAGCAACCACGCCCATAATGTATTGGCTTAAGTTTGCCCGGGTCAGGGTACCGCCAACATTAATGCGGGGACTTTGCCACCAGGCGTTGGCGGCGCGGGTGATTCCTCCGTAAGTGGCCGCAGCGGTCCCATCATCAACCGCGACGGGCAAACCCAGAATCTGGAGCGGGTTAGCGGTATTGTTAAAGAGGGAAAAAGCGATCATATCGCGCATGGAATTGCCGGCATCGGTCATGCGCAGATTTAAGATCGATTGAATCGCCTGTTCGTCCTGAATCAGGAGTTCGGAAATCATTACCGGGATCGGACACACTGCCCAGCAGAAAGTCCAGGTGGCCGGCTGAATGCCCTGCACGACCGAAGGAGCACTGAAATTGCCCTGGAAACTGGTCCATTGGGGCTGCACCAATTGGGCGTATTGCACATTGGCAACTACCGAATCTATGCCGCCAGCTTCGAGTTGAGCGTTACTTAACAGTGCGCAAATGGTGGGCGAAGAGTTCCAGATCTGGACGACAACTTTCGCTAATTCCGCACGTCTGGTGAGTGTTGATAACTGGGTATCAATACCACCACTTTGTGGTCTGTATCCGAAGCCGCTAGGCATGTTCTATTGGGGAGTTTGGTTAGAGGAGGAAAAGCTTATTGATTAACGCGCAGGGGACCGATTTCCTTTAAAATCTTCTGCCGGCGCTCTGCCAGATAATTGTCGGTATCTTTAAAGAGCGGGCTATCGGGGTTTTTGAGCTCTTTGCGCCAATCTTCTTCGGGCCGCTCGGCGCGCGGCCGCGGCACAAAGCCCGATGGGGACATGCCCCCGCCAGCCCGATAGGAATAAAGTTGCGCGGCCGAAGTGTAAGAAACGCCCTCTTCGGCAGCGATTTTCTCGACTGCTTCAATCTCAGAATCTGATAGCCCAAAGGGCGGTGCGCGCAGCCGGTCGCGTTCCTCATCAATTTTACGCCGGACCCGTTCGGCCATCATTTCCTCTTTAAGGGCAGAAAGTTCTTTTTTAGTCGCGTCAATCTCTGGCTCAAATTTTTTCTCAACCTGCCGGAGAGTTTCGAGTTCCGGGACCCGGGCTTTAGGATATTTGCGTTGATAAAGTTTGAGGAATTCAGGGCCGATTTCCGGATCAGCCATGAAATCGTTGTAGACTCGCATTAAGCCTTCGGCATCTACTCTGGAATCAGCCATATTGTTCTACATGGAACACGCCCCACCCGCAAACCCCCCTCGGGGGAGGGGGTTAAGGAGTTTTGCCGATGCGGATAGTTACCTGGCTGAAGCGGCCTGGTTTAAGCCGGGCGATATCGACTGGTGCGAAATCGGGAATTACCGGCGGGTTAATCGTGTCCAGATGAAGTTGGGAAGTATCGGTGATCTTGCGGATCAGGTTACCTGAAGGTGGTTTTCTCATAATCTTTAGGGTTTAGTCGGGAGTTTTCTTTGGCCGGAGTAATTAGAAGTATAATTAAATTCGCGGTAAGCGTTGGGTTGCCCTACGCCGGGGGTTTTCATGGCAGTGCCTTGGGGCAGCTGCCCGGTCAGGGTACCTGAATCATATTCGCAAGGGCCCGAATAGCCGGTACCGTTAAAGCCGCCACTGCGGAATTCCTTTTGCAGGATCGCTTCAATATCTTTGTTGGGATCGATGGCCATATATAAAAAGTAGCTAGTTCAGCGCATCATGCCGGGTGCCGCGCCAGGTTGCGGGATCGGGCCAGGGGGCGGAGTCGGCGCAGTGCCACCGGCGGCGGCGGGCGGCTGGGCACCGGGTCGAGCCGTCATTTGTTTGCGAACACTACTCATGAGCGCTGCTGATTTATCTTCCTGATCCTGGCCGAAATGTTTGTTTAACAGACCAATGGCTTTAAAAAGGATCTGACCTTCTTCGGTCTTGTTGCGCATGGCGCTCCAGGCTTCTTCCAGAATGGCGAGTGCGGCGCGCGCGAGTTGCCGGCCCCGGACCTGATTGCCCAGTTCATTGGCCGGGGTCCCGAGCGGGCCACCTTGTGGAGGCATCGCAGCTTTGGGACTGCCCGGTGGCTGGGATGCTCCACCGCTAGCCGGGCCGGGTTGACCGGCTCCTGGAGGCGTACTGGTATCCGGCTCTTGGAGTGTTTGTGTGTCTGGGGAGTCGGGCACCGCTCTGTACTCACCTCCCAGCGCTAGCGTCGCTTATGTTTGCGACCGCGTCTGAACCCGAATGGAAGTTCCATAGGTTGGGAGCACTCCTTTCTGTTTAAAGATTCCAGTTGACATGTCATCAACTGACTGGAGCGATAATAGGTTCAAAGGGTGCTGGGGTGCAACATTTTCTTTTTAAGCGGCTTTCTTTGGGCCGGCCTCTTTGCCTTCGCGTTTGTCCTGCTGCTGGCGCTTGTGCACCGCTTCGGCCACCATATTAGCCATCCAGCGGTCTTTGAGCCGATACTTGAATAGTGAGCGGTAAGGTAAGGAGGGCAACAGATCCAGAATGGAACGTTCATCAATTACCCCCAGCCGGGCCAGGGCCATCACCGTCTGGGAATGGTCCTCGATAAAAAGCGGACTGCTGGAATGCCCGTCGACCCGGACCCGGGCGCCTTCGGGAAAGAGCGAGAGCGTAAAAACATCACCATTAGCGGCTTGCAGTTTAGTGGTCTCATACTTGCGTTTCAGCAGGAAAATCAAGGTGGCGCATTGTTCCAGTTGCCGTTCGATGGTCAGCGCGCGCGCCCGAGTCTCACTGCCCCCTAGGCGCAAATAACTTGCCGCCATCCCCTCGGTTCTTACTCCGGGTTCTGGTTTACCAAACATTGCCGGACGCATCCCGGCCGTCTCGATAAAGTAGTTCTCGACCGCTTCGAGCATCATGAAGGCACTGTCAGGGATCTGGGGTTGAAACTGTTTAACATCGCTGCCCGGTTGCCCCAGGGCCATGACCCCGCGGCCTTTGCGGAACTGCGCGACCTTTTCTTCGGTCAACCCGCCCACCGGGCCGATCACCGCAGTCGGGGGTTCCAGAATGAGGCCAAAGAGCTTGTCCAGCTTGGCCAGCCGGTCGGCATTCCATTCCTGCAAGGGGGCCAGATCATCTACGCCCGATGCGCCCCAGAAATAGCCAGGCATCTCGTCGGCGGAGATCTTGACGTAAGGATAAAGACCCGAAACACTAAGCTCACTCAAAGGCCGGTCATAAATCAGGTGCTGACTTGAAAAGGTAAAGACATTAAAATCTCCGAGGGTGTCGTCCCAGGCGGTCAGCTCATAGAGGCGATAGAGCACATCGGGGTTATCAGGCTGATAATTTGAGCGCCCGCCAGGGGTTTCGGGCGCAATCCCGGTAATCGCGCTCACATCGCTCGATAAGGGACTCAAGCTTGAAGGAAAGACATTAGAATTAACTCCCGCATCGCTCGGAGCGGTCTCAAGTCCGGCCAGGATTTCTGCTCGCTGCGGGTGGCGAACAAGTAATCGCTCCAGCTCAGGTCGTGATTTGTAGGAAGCATGACAAACTGCTTCCTGGCGATCGAGTTCAGTAATGTCTTCACGCCAGACTCCGAAATTCTCAGGTTCAATCAGGTAAGATTGTACTATATAAGAAGAGTCAGTGAGCGCGTCAGCTTTGGCATAAAAGATCATCGCGCCTTTGACCGTCGACCATTCGACGCCTAAACGGGCTTTTTCATCTGCACAGGTCTCGTGCCAGGCATCGTTGATATGGTCACTGACGGTTTCGAGCCATTCAAAGCATTGGGCATTAAATTCGTCAGCCAATAATTCTACCCAGAACTGAATAGAATCCTGACTGTACAGAAATGAGGCCAGCCGGCGCAGGATCGGTTTAACCTTGTTGAGCCGGGTATCTTCACCCGAAGCAGTACCGAAAAGATAGATATTTTTGCGGATCCGGTTCTCGATGGCGCGTTGCGGAGCCGAGTTCATGCAATGGCGCATGATCTTGTGGGCAGCTTCAAAGCGCTCCTGGCGGAATTTAGCGTCCCGTGGAGGAAACTTCATCCGATCCGGTTCCCGTCTTTATCGATGCGGGCCACAATCTGAGTGTGCGCCCGGATATAATCCCGGCCGGGACCGCTCGCCTCGGGCACCGAATAGGAGTTTCCGGGCGAGGCCGGTGCATCAAAGTGTGTGCCAAAGGTTTCATTGACGTTTTTTACCGCGCCCCGGCCCCATTGCGGACTGATCGGGATCTGGCCACTTCCGGAACATTTGTCCCATTCGCCCGCCAGATAGGGCTTGGAGGGTTCCCGGTCACTGAAATCTCTAGGCTTGGGTAAATCAGCAAGTCCGCGGTCACGCAGTTCAGCACCAAGAATATGATCGATTCGTCTAACCAGGCCCCGGGTAATATAGCCTGGCGCAGTCCGGTAAGCGCGCTTAGCTGGTCGCGCACATTTAGGGCAAAGTTCGATGTAGGAATCAAATTCCAGCGCACAGAGCTCACAGCGATATTCCTTCTTCAGAGCCATCTTTTGCTCCCCCCCCCCCCTAGGCAATCTCCTCAATCTTGCGCCGGGCGAATTCGACGGCTTTATCGATCCGGCTGAAATGTTCTCCAAAACCCCGGTCGCGGCTCTCGTGCTGGAGCCGGATCGCGGCCACAAATTCTCCGTCGACTTCGTCCATATAAACCGTAATCACCGCGTTCTTATGAATCAGGCTGATCATATAAACTTTAGACCCCTCACTTGGTGCTGGCGCTGGTTCCTTCACTGGCCGCTTTATCGTTTGCTCAAGGTTAAAACCTGTCTCTGGAAAATGTCGCTCAAGTATTCTTCCGGCCTGGGCGAGCGGCCTTCGACCGCCGCCCGTTCGGTCTGGAACGAATCGTAGGAAAAAGGGGTGCCCGCCAGGAAAAACGGATGAATGTTGTCGGTGAAAGCCACACTGGCAAGTGCCGCCGCAAAGAGCCGGTCGGTCCCGGCACTTTTACTGACCGGCTCCAGATTGCCCTCCGGAGTGCGCACCAAACTCGCACATTCATTGACTAAAGTGGGCGAGCGGATAATGGCGATTTCGCGTTCCACATGGCTTTTAAAATTCATCAGCATATGTTCCCGGTAGCGGCCGGTAGTCTGATAATGCTTGGCGCTGAAACCCGCACTGAAAGAGTCCGGTCGCCGGAAATAATAATGGCTGACCGGGAAATGCGCGCTCAGTTTGTCCGGATACCCGATCCCCAGATCGTTCTGGACCCGTTCAATTTCCTGCATGACTTCCGCGCCGCCGCCCTGCATCTCGATATTGATCAAGGTCGGCGCAGTCCCGCTATAGGCCCGAGCTAGCAACAAAAGCACCCAGGCCTGTTCGAAAGGCGCCAGTCCCCTGGCCGCAAACTCGGCTACCTGTTCCAACTTGTCGGTGTAACCGCGCCAGACACTGGCCACCGCCAGATCACTGCTCTGATCAACCCCGTGACTGGGATCGTGCCCGATCACGTAAAGAACCCCATCGCCACTGACCGGTTCGCGGTAAATCTCCAGATCGTAATAATGACCCTCTGCAGAAATCTCAATCCGGGTCGACAGAATTGAATCAGTCGCAAAACCAAAATAAAACCTCTTAGGCTCATAACCTTCTTCGGCTACGGCCATCTGCCGGTTCAGGGCCGGACCCCGGATATAAGGGTTACCGCTGAACTGAAACGCCTCTTCGGGTAAGGGCGGATACTCCTGTAACATCATTTCAGTGTCCTGACCGTATTCCTCCGCCAAGGTAAAGCGCCACCAGGCCCATTGTTCCGCGCTGATTTGCCACCCGTACCGGCGCCGGACCGCACTAGCCCAATGGGTTTCTTCGCTCGAGAGCCGCTCGTCCCAATAGGTCTTGAATGCTTCGGTGTCCCGCTCGCAAACGTAGGAGTCCACTAACCACCAGCCCACAAATATCTGCCGCTGACTGGTCGCTTTGCCCGCCACCCGCCACAGGTCCCGGAACAGGTTGTTACCGTTAGCGGTCGATTCCAGAATAAATAACCGGTGCGGATTCTGTTTGGCCAATGCCGCCATCATCGATTTGTAGCCCCGGTCATCACTCCAATACGCCACCTCGCTCCCGTGCAACAAGCTTAAACCCAGCCCGCGACCCAACGCTCCCTTTACCCGCTGGTTCGCATTGGAGTACAGCAGCCGGCTCCGATTGCCAAACTCGATCCGGCTCTCGTTGTCCCCCAATACCGGCTGGCGCCACTCCTGATCGGCTGGCAAATCACTCACATAACGGCTGACCACACTGCGGAAAAAACTCTTGCGCTCATCCTGGTCAGCCACAATCAGCCCGTTAGTCCCATCGTGCCGGAAACACCAGTACAAATCAAAGGCTAACGCAATGGTCGTCACTAACGCCTGTCGGCACTTCAATATTACAAAATGATGGATCCCCTCACCCAAGCCTGCAATGATCTGATCAATAACAAAAATCTGCGATCGCCTCGGGACCAAGGGCGTAATCCCAAGTTCTTTTGCCTCAATCTGTAGCTTTGGACAAAACGATAAGAAGATATCCCGGTCAACGGCTGCATCTTTCAAGTTAAAAACCCGGTTTTTGACCGCTTCACAACGCCACGTGTTTCTTAAACGCCTGGCCTACATAATCCGCCTGCACTTGAGCCTCCTTTTCCGCCTTTTCACTAGCCCGCTTTAAGCCCCCTTTATCCGGACTCACGATCACTAACATCGGCTCAAAAGCTTCCCCCTCATCCACATACCACTTCGCCCGATACGCGTTCTCCACCTTTTCCGGATAATATTTCCCGCGCCGCTCCCCCTTGATCTGGGTCCAGCTAAGCGCCCACCGCTGCCGGTTCTTTACCTCCAAAGTCTCCGGATCTATCCCCGCTGTCTCCAACCGCTCCCGCCACCGCTTGCCCAGATACCACCGCCGACGCCGCCCCTGGTAATCCCCGTCCGCATGCGTCCTGACCCCCAAGATACTCGCCGCCCGCCGCACCACCGCCAACGTCACCGGCGCACGCCCCTCTTCCGCGTCCCTACCCAGATAGGCCACCAGCATCCGCATCACCTCCAAGACGTCCTCATCGTATGTCCACCACTTTACCCAGCTGCCGTCAGGCGCCCGCTGCGCATCTACCAGCGTCTCTTCCTTTCCTGTCCGCTCATTCCACATTGCTCTCTAGCCCCCATTTATATCACTCCCCTCACCCCTTTACCCAAATAAAAATGCGGAAAAACCCTATTCTTAAGCTCCACCCCAACCTCTTCTGCCTCCAAAAAAAACTTTTTACCCCAGCCACGTTTGGCCAAAAATCTTTTTACAGCGCGGCACGTTTGGGTCGCTTCGCGTTGTGGGGGGCGCCACCCCCGGCCGTTGGTGCGTTTCAGTGCAGCTGGCTGCCCGCTTTTGGCTCCCTCTGTCTATATATAAAGAGCGCTCCGGCCGTGGCCGCCGAGAACGCCCTAGCTCCGCATACTCTAAAGGGCGCTGGCGCTCTAAAGGGCGTTTTCAGACCTGCTTTCCACCCCTGAAGCGCGTGTGTAAGTGGTTGGTGCAGAACCACTTAAGTCGGCACATCTACTTTGGACAAATGCACGCGTATGCGAAGTGGGGCAGAGAAGTGAGAGTACAGAAGTACTCTAATAGTAGACTTCGACAAG
>QIAN01000259.1 GCA_003225005.1 Acidobacteriota bacterium
TTGCTCATATCCCATCCTGCTTCGCTAAGGATCGTGGTCGCGGTCATGACATCGATGCTGTCGATCCGGGTTAGGTCTGTACCGCTCATGCGAAACAACCCGGTTCGCAAGTCGAACTGCGGCTTATTCCCGCTCTTTTTCTTGCGTCGCCCCTTGCGCCTTTCTTCTGGCAGAGGGGCACCTTGACTCCGATCCTCTCTCTGCTCGAGATAGTTGTTGAGCTGCCGATCGCACTCGGCCATTTGCTTCTGGCAGAACTCATAACCATCCTGCTCCTGCTGCAACACAAACAGCAGATCTTCTTCCCAGTGGCCCTCCAGGCTCCGCGCGATCTCCTCCTCGCTCGCCCGCACCCGAGGATTACGAAACTCAGCCAGCTTATGCGGATCGCGTTGACCTCCCAGAATCGCTTTGATGATGGCCTGTCCGGTCACTCCGCTCACATCGCTTAACACATTGGCCAACTGGATATTCATCTGCGTCAGCGCCTTCTGCATCCGTTGAACATGTCGGCCTGCACTCTGCACTAGATCATTGCGCTGCCGCCAGTAGGTCCGCATCGTGCGGATCTCCTGCGACGGCCGAAACGAGTTCCGTAACAACCCGTAGGTGTGCAGCTTCATCAGCCATTGACTCTCCTGCACGTCGCTTTTGCGTCCTGGCAGATTCTTCGTCTCACGGGCATTCACCAGGTACACTTCCAGACCAGCTTGTTCGAGAATGTCGTATACCGCGATCCAGTACACGCCAGTGGATTGCATTGCGACGGTCCGAATTCCGCATTGCTTCAGCCAATCCGCCATCGCCTTCAGCTCGCCGGTGGTACATCCGAAGCACCGTACCGGTTGCTTGTCCCGGCTCGGCGCTACAGCTACATAGTGGGATTCGTTGCCGATATCAATGCCGGCGGCATCGGGATGTACCACCTCCAAGCTGATATCTTCACTCTGGATCTTCCGCATCATCTCGCGCCGTTGCTTGCGGTTCATCTCATTCCAATGGCCGCGCGTTGAACGGTTCGTTGTTTCCTGGATTTTCTCCGGTGGCTTGGCTTTCATGCTAACCTCCACGTTGAATTCAACGTGGCCCGGCCCGGTTGGCGAAACCTACTCATTCTCCCCATCGGGGTCGGGCCGTTCTCCTTTTCAGGACAACGCCGCCACCATCTATACAATCGCCTATACCGGAGCCATGCTTCAAGTCGGGCAGAAACGCTCCAAAGAAATTGCGGCCTTAGCTGCCGAGCCAGGTTGTGACTGAGATTTTAACTGCGCCAAGTCCGCGCCTGTATCACACACCATCGAGCTCTAACAGAGTTTCAGGGTCACATAACCACCCCAACGGGGTGGCTCGTGCTTCAAGGTCGATCTCCTTAGCCGTTGTGATTGCACCCTCGAGTGCGTTGATCACTGGTAGCTTAACGCGATCCGTGATCGGGGATCGACCTTCTCATCCCATCTATGGCCTGGTTACGCCAACTGAGCATGATCCCCGTCCTGTGCGCGTCAGGAGAATTCTCAACGTTTGCCGTTTTCCCTTCAATTAGTGCCTTCAAACGAATTAAGGAGGATAGCCAAAAAGCGCGACGAAATACCTACCTGGCTGGGTGCACCGAGGTCGCGGAGCACGAGGTGAAGAAAGCGACGGCAGTCATTTAGCTATGGGACTTCAAAATCGAGGGCGTAGACTTCCTGCGACTTATCTTTAAGGTCAAAATGCCATTCTCTCGCCGATTTTTCTATGTCCTTCTGCAGTCCTTTCGCACCCGATTCACCCTTGCAGTTATTTCGAGCGCCGCCGTAGCGGAGC
>QIAN01000023.1 GCA_003225005.1 Acidobacteriota bacterium
CTTCGCCTTCCCAGCCAGTGGAAATCGTTTTCGGCGAGCCCGATGTTCCCATCACTGCGACGTCTCCGCGATTGTCCAGGAATGGCGGATGTTGAAGGAATGCAAGGTGGGTTCCGTCGGGAGAGACGCGCACGTCGTCGATCCAGTTTGCCGTTTCGTATACCGGCTTTCCGATTGGGTACTCGAGACGGTAGTTGCCATTTACGTGTCGAATGATCGCCCAAGTGAGGTTTAAAGAACTGGTTTCACGTCAGGGGAACTGAGAGACGAAACAATGACAAAAACGGAAACGAAACAATGCTGAATATGAATCGTGCACCACCTTGATTAATCTCGCAGGTATCGGGCATGATTTGTAATCCCAGCGTCGCTGTGCTCCGAACTTTATTCACATCGCCGGAATGACCATTCACATCGCGCTGGAATCGACCATTCACATCGCCGGAATACGCACTGAGGCAACGTAAGGACTGAACTAAAACTGTTCTTGACACCGACCGGCTTTCTCATGGAAGGCGATTTCATTCACAATCGGTGCAAGTCTCTTCCGCGCTCTCTGCTACCGATTGACGATCCGGTTGGGCCCGTCGGCCCGCACAGTGCTACTTTCGACACCACTGCCCAAGTGGCTCATGTCGCGTCCGCATTTGGGGGCGCTGTGTTAACCTGCCCTTGCCCGCCATCTGCGTCCAAAAGACAACCGCATGGTCGAGCGGCCCGCATCAAGTAACGACGCAACCGTCAAGCCGCAGCAGAGCAGCCTGCCGCTGGTCATCGTAGCTTCTTCGCTCGGCACCATGATCGAATGGTATGACTTTTTTATCTTCGGTAGCCTGACCGCGGTACTCTCCCTAAAATTCTATCCGCCCGATAACAAC
This sequence comes from Acidobacteriota bacterium, assembly GCA_003225005.1. Lineage (GTDB taxonomy): Bacteria > Acidobacteriota > Terriglobia > Terriglobales > Acidobacteriaceae > Sulfotelmatobacter. The sequence continues at coordinate 879 of QIAN01000023.1, forward strand.
ACATTCGCGCTGATCGCCTATCTCGCCACTTTTGCGGTCGGATTCGTAGTCCGGCCGTTCGGCGCTTTATTCTTCGGGCGAATTGGCGATCTTATCGGTCGCAAGTACGCCTTTCTGGTGACGCTGAGCATCATGGGCGGCGCTACCTTCTCGATTGGCCTGATGCCCACGTTTGCGACGGCGGGCTGGTTTTCGCCGGTCACGTTGATTCTGCTTCGGGTCCTGCAAGGCGTGGCTCTTGGCGGCGAGTACGGAGGCGCGGCAGTGTACGTGGCCGAGCACGTTCCTGACCGGCGTCGCGGCTTCTACACCAGCTTTATCCAGGTCACTGCGATTTTGGGGCTTCTCGTCTCTTTGCTCGTGATCTTGGCGACGCAGTTTGCCATGACCCGTGCTGCCTTCAACGAGTGGGGCTGGCGCATTCCGTTTCTGGTTTCTCTTTTCCTGGTGGGCATCTCTCTTTACATCCGACTGAAATTGCGTGAGTCGCCTATTTTCGTGCACATCAAGACCACTGGAAAAGCCTCGCTCCAGCCGCTCAAGGATGCATTCACCAAGTGGCCGAACGTGAAACAAGTCGTGCTCTGTCTGTTCGGCGTGACTGCCGGACAAGGAGTGGTGGCCTATACCGGAGAGTTCTACGCTCTCTTTTATTTGCAGACGATTCTGAAGGTGAATCCGCAGCGAGCAAACATCGTGATGGCGGTGGCCCTGGCGCTAGGCATGCCTGCTCTCATGTTCTTTGGAGCGCTCTCCGACAGGATCGGCCGCAAGAAGATTATGCTGGCCGGCTGCCTTCTGGCAGCGCTCACCTACATTCCGATTTACCATGCCATGGAGCGGGCCGCCGGCAACAACGTCATCACCGTCAAGTCCACTCGTAACCAGGTGACTGGGGCCATCAATCTCACCCCCATGAGCGGCGACGCAACGGGCGCTCTGGTTGTCGCGCCGGAAGCACCACATCCGGACAGCGGCAAACTTATTCTGCTGGTCTTCATTCAGATGATCTATGTCGGCATGGTTTACGGACCGGTCGCCGCCTATCTGGTGGAAGCGTTTCCAGCAAAAGTCCGTTACACGTCGCTGTCGTTGCCCTATCACATTGGCAACGGCATCTTCGGAGGATTGTTGCCGCTCATTGGGCTCTCGATCTGCGCCGCAACCGGGAAGATCTACGCTGGGCTCTACTACCCGATGGCCGTAGCCGCGCTGACCTTCGTTGTGGGCAGCATCGCGCTGCGCGAGACCCACGGCACCAGGATTTGGGATGAAGTCGACGCCCACCTCGCCCCGCAGGAACCGTGATTGCTCGCTAGTTGAGGCGGACCCTTTTCCCGGGCCATTCTCCTGTGATAACCAGGTTTGCCCCCCGCGGCGGTCAGGAGTAACTGACGTAAACCGGCCATAGCACTCACAACGGTCAAAGAGGGTAGGTGTCCTGACCTTTCCGGCTTTGGCTTTGGCGTAAACGGCGGCTTTCATGTGGGCTGAGATAGTAGCCTTCGATCTACCCGATCCCGACGTGACGAGTATCACAGAATCAGTCAATGAGCGACATGGCGATTTGGACGAAGCCGCTGGCGCGGCGGACGCTATCGCGTGTTCGGGGGCGGCAGTTTGTGTGGGATGATGCAAGAGCTCGACTGCAGGTGATAATATGCGTCTGTGCATGAACTCACGTTTCAACAGAATTGGCAGTTCGCGTGGCC
>QIAN01000260.1:0-3182 GCA_003225005.1 Acidobacteriota bacterium
TACGGGGCTGTGGAATCGGGTGAACGAAGCCTTATTTGCTGGCGGGGATTTTCGGGTGCATCGCGTCGCCTTGGGGAACCAGTCGCTCGTCGTAGCCATTCGAGGAAAGTGGAGTTTCACCGATGAGGAAGCCATTGCGCAAATCCAGAAAATCCTTGAGGTCGAACGCGAGTTCTGGCATGACCACGATTTTCCCTATTATCTGGTGACTCTCAAACCTTACGGCGTGCGCAGCGGGAGTTCAGACGGAAGCGCGTTCACAAATGCGTTCTGGCTCTATCTCGGGGGAGACTCGTTTTCCTACGATGTCCAGTACCTGCTGGCACATGAGGGTTTTCACGCGTGGAATCCTCATAGGATGGGAGTAATGAAGGAACTAGGAGTCAGCGAGAAATGGTTCGCCGAAGGATTCACTGTTTATTACGCGGACGTTTTGCTGCTGCGCGCCGGATTGCTGTCTCTGCCCGAGTATGTTGAGCGCGTGAACAGAAGAATCCGTGATTATGAGTCGTCGCCGGTGAAGAATCTGACGAACAAGGAAATCGTGGCCCGCATAGTGGCTTTATGGCTTGATGCTCAGATACGAGAACAGTCCAAGAACAAATTGTCGCTTGACGCGGTGATGCTCACCCTAGCGCGCCAAGGCACCGAGAATCCCCTAGTGGAATTGAGCTCGGAACGAGTTTTGCGGGTTGCGGGAAAATATTTGAACCGTACGTCACGCAAGACGTTGTTGAGGTTGGTCGAAGAGGGAGCGTCCGTACCGATTCCAGACTTTCCGAAGAATCCTTGCATTCGCCTTGCCACGGAGGAGCTGCCCCTGTTCGACCTAGGGTTCGACGGGGATGTTCTGCGCAGCAAGAAGCTGGTGGCGGGCGTGAGAGAGGATAGTGAGGCGTTCAAGGCAGGCGTGCGCGATGGGCAGGAGGTTTTGGGAGTGTCCGTCAACTGGGGCGACGTGAGCAAGCCGGTGAGGCTCACCGTTCGTGCGGTCAGTGGTCAGCTACGAATCGAATACTTCCCAAAAGGAAAGACGGTAAGCGTCCCTCAGTACCGGACGGACGAAGAGGCTTGGACTTTAACTCCAGAGCGATGTACGTTCCAATTCAACTAGATACAGAATTTGCCGTATAGCGCCCCAAGGAAAGTACGCCCTTTTTTCTGCCCAAAACGTGAATTTACACAAAAGAATTTACGCTACCGAAAAATGGGGAGAGGGTCGGTTTGAGGTAAGCCAACTAACCATGCCTGTTGAATTAATTGCGAATCTATCGGTCGCCCCGTCGAGATTTCGAAATCATTGCCGCGTCTAGTTCGGAGCTGACTGGCTCGGCGGCGAAACCTTTTTCAATGCCCAACTGCCCAACAGAATTACGTGGGCATTCGCATTCTCCCTGCTGGCCTCGGCTGTTCCGCAAAGTTCTCCACGTGACGGCATCACTCCATTCAGGCGCACAGCAAGGTTGTCGACACCGACTGACTTGGGAACAGAGAACGACAAGCGCGAGTCTTGCATACGAAAGTCCAGCAATTCGATGGACTCGTCAGGGAAATCCTTCGAGTGATACTTAATCTCAAGCTGGGCCTTAAGGATTTCCGTGCCGCGGACGTGCAGCACCAAGTCTACCGGGCCAACGGGATAGAACAGGATAGTTCCCTCCCAGGTGCCGTTCAGGTCTGCCCCGGATAATGGGAGGCCCACCGGCAACGGCGGCACTGACGGTGGGTGCGGCAACGATATTTTTGGGTAACCTCTGTTGCTGGCGATGCGTCGCCAGGTGTTCCAAGCTTCTGTTTGCAGACTTTCGGCGTCCTTCGCCGTCAAATCAACCAGTGTGGCGCTCTTGTCCGTTTCTGGCTTCTCAGTGTCGAGGTTCACCGGCGAGCCGGTGATTTTTGACGGCAAACCGAGCGGAGTTTGACGGAAAACCGTAGCGTAAAGAACGCACGCGGCCAAGTAACTCCCCGCCGCCGAGGGATGTGACCCGCGCCCCTCGTAGAAGAGTCCGATCTGGGGCTCATCATGTCGGATAGTATCCCAAGCGATGCCGACCGGTGCGAGCAAGGATCGCGTATCCTCGGCCGCCCGCCCGTAAGCGTAATTTAGTGCTGGCTGATCCTCCGGAGCGTTCTTTCCCGCCCAGGTCAGAAAGAACACGGGCATGGCACCTTTTGCGTGCACTGCCGCCGCCCATTTCTCCGCGTACGGCCGGAAAACGGCATCGCTGTTCACGTGATCTTTCCCCTCGACCCAATAGTCCATCCCCAGCGAGCTCTGGTCCTGCAGAACTACAAAGTCCCACTTCTCTGCGTCTAGTAATTGCCGCGCGCTCCCTTTCTCCCAATGATCCTTCAGACGCCACCCTCCAGGCGCAACCATGCGTGTTTCAACTTTGCCGTGGTGGCCGGTCTCGGCAAGCTTGGCAAAAACCTCGGGAAGATTGTTGAAATAGGTGTAGCTGTTTCCGATGAAGAGAACGCGCGTGGTGTCCGATTGCTGCGGCTTTGCCGCTCCGGTCATCGCAATGCATAACGTGATCGCAACGAATAGTGTTGGTCGAGTCATCGCGGTTACCTTTGCCCGCTTGAGGAAAGTATACAGTTGGGTTCGGACTACTTGCAGCGACAAACATCATCCCAGGTCTTGATTAACGCGCTTGGCGGACAAGTGACTGACTTAGCCCAACACCCAGAACGTGGCTAACCCGGTCAACACCAGGGCGTTTGAAAACGCGCCTCCGATAGAGCACTGACGTTTATCGGGAGCAATCTGCCGGAGGCCTTACTTCCGGTTTCCCCGTTATCCGCTCGCGATGGTGGCCAGCGGTCTTCGACGGTCGCGGATATGAGCTAGTGTGGTCTGAGCTTTTCGGCACGTCTCAGACGCGCAAGCGGTCACTCAGGTAGATCCCCTGAGCGAATGAGAATGGAGCCATCCAGTTCGGTGTCGCCAGCAAGATATTTCCGGCGGATCTCCTGCTCGATGGGCTGGCGATTGGCTCTGAAGACTTCGAGTTTGTCCTTACCGCGTCCCTGGAAGTGCTCTTCCAGTGCTTCCCCAGTGATGAGGCACCGCACGACCGCTTCGCCATCTTGCCCGTAGAAAAGCAGCAGGTCGCGCCCGAAAACAAGGCTCTCGTTGGGCGCGGGAAATGTCACGTCGTGCTGCTCAAGGCGCCATT
>QIAN01000260.1:3404-5803 GCA_003225005.1 Acidobacteriota bacterium
GGCGTCGCGCACCGCCTCCCACCTCGGCGGAACGTAGCGCGACCCGCGCAGATACGCGGGTATGTTCCTGTATCCGGCCAAGGACCCCGGTTCAAGCAATCCGGCTGTCCCGCAGGGTTGAAACAATTCGCGATACCAGTCGTTGTGCGCAGCCCGCGCAAGCGCGGCGGGGTTCTCTCCGGCGATCACTTTCTCCACTTCTTTTTTCACAAGTTGGAACGCTTGCCAATATCCCCGCGCCGCGAGGGCGTCGCGATTTCTGCGATCACCGGCGTCATGCTGAGGGTCCCAGCCGCCCTGCCGCACCCTCTCAACCAGGGCAGGATTGACGGAGTAACCTTCAATGGACAACGAGTGGTAGGCATCGGTCCGATAGATTTCGTCGACGAAGCGAAGATACGCTTCCTTGTCTGTAGGAAGCCCCGGCGCTTTTGGGAACGTCGCGAGGACCTGGCCGCGCATCGATCCCCAAAGCATCTCCACGCGGCTCACCATTGGCGCGGAGGGACGGCTCGGCTTGCGGAGTATCTGTCCGGCTTCAAATGGACTGCTCTCGCGCACATCGTATCCCGCGCCCTTCATCGCGCGGAGAATCTCGTCCGCAAGTTCACCGCGCCCGGTTTGGCGGAAGGCTTTGGCAAGATAACCCGCTTTCGCGGAATGGCCGCCGTTCAGGAGAAGCCGAAGCAGGTCCGAGGCGTCGGCGAGGCTCGCCATCACCACTTGCGCCTCGAGTGGATACAACTGAAAAAACGATTCCGGCACTCGTACCAACGCGGCCGCCGGCGAAAACAGACGCAATCCGTCCCTCGCCTGGAGAGCCTCGGCGGCGGGCATCTCCGCAACTTTCAGATCGTAAAGCGTTGTGCCGAATAGAAGGTTGATATCGTTATTTGTCGCTTTCGGACTGTGCACAACCAGTTGATCCGGGATCACCGTTCTCTCGCCGTGCAAAAAAATGGACTGCTCCGGCGACAGGTGCCATTGTTCGCCAAAGCGTTCGTCGCAGTAGCGTGCGCAGAATTCCCAGAACGACGCATGCCAAGGAGTGCTCTCGCCGGGCTGTGCGTCGGGGCTTGAAGAGATCAGCCATCCCTTCATGACCTCTTGCAGAAAGCCGTTCTCCACGAGGCGCTCGCGGTGAACCCTGCTCAGGTCGTCGGAACGGAACACACGTCGGTTGCCTTGCTGGAGTTCCTTGAGTACGTCGAGGGATTCAGCGAGTTTTTCGTTTGGCGAGGGCATGAAAGGCTCCCGTCTTCCAGCGTGATTACAAGTCTATTGTGAGGTATAAATACAAGTATACACTGCCGTGTTGTTGCAAGTCAATTGTGTCGTTGTAATGCAAGTATATTGTGCCGTGTGTGTACAAGTCAATTGTGCCGTGTAAATGCAAGTATATTGTGCTTCTGCGAGGCTAAACTCCTTTTGTTCAATTAGTTGCGGACAATGTCTTTTCGTTTTCCTTCAGATCGGCTGTTCAAAGCTGGCTGGGCATGACTGCGGGGAGATGGCTTAGCGGCTGAATATACGGCAAAATAAGTAACAAAATGAAAAAAAGTGTGAGCACTACTGCTGCCCTCAGGTTCTGATTCACCATCAATCAGACCTGTTTCAAATGTGCGAACTCGACGCTCGCAGAAGGAAGAACGGTCGGCTTGTCGGGAATGATCGTCGCGCTCGCCTTCAATTCTGGAAGGATTACGGGCTAACTAAAAACTGAATCACGACTGAGTAGGTCATTTGGCGTAAACCAAGACGTGGAAAGTGCCTGGGAGTGGGGTGGGGTTGGGGTGCGGATGGTCGGCGGTCGGAGCGGGAGCGGGGCCGAAGTCGACGGTGGAGAGGAAGATGTTGTGGGTTTTGGTGTCGAGGCCCATGGTCTTGGCGCCGAATTCGGTTTTGACGGTTTCGGCTTCGCTGAATTTGTCTGGCGAGTCTTCGTGGAAAATGTGGACCATGCCTTCGCGGGTGGAGACGAAGATGAGGCCGGTTTCGGGTTCGAAGGCGGCGGCGTCTACTCCGGCGGAGATTGGAAACGAGGTTAGGACTTTACCGGTGTCGGAATCGAGGACGACGAGCTTTTGCGGATTGCGGCCTGCGCTGAAGAGGCGGTGATGTTGGACGTCGATGGCGAGAGCCGTGGGGGTTCCGGCGGGTGCGAGGGGCCAGCGGGATTTGATCTTTAGCGTGCTGGAATCGATGGCGACGAGTTCGGCTTTGTCTTCGATATTGACGAAGACGGTGCCTTTGCCGTCGGAGACGGCGAATTCGGGGCCGCCGCCGAGGTCTATGGTGCCGACGACGCTGCCGGTCTTGGCGTCAATGACGGTGGAACTGTGGGGATCGCCGTTCATGACGAAGACGCGTTTGGAGGCGGGATCGTAAAGGATGGAGTC
>QIAN01000024.1 GCA_003225005.1 Acidobacteriota bacterium
TTCACGGGCACTCGGAATTTCTCTTTCTTCCGCAAAAGTCAAGATCCTCAGGGCGCGGCTAGTGCTCGCGGGGATCCGACATGCGTAGCGTCAGGTTGAACTCAGGCAATAACACAGGAGCTAACAATGAACATCGCACGCGAAGTAATCCTGGATCTGCTGCCGGCGTATCTATCGGAAAGCCAGCCCGGCCACACGCACCTTGAGGAAGAACACATGAAGGAGGACGCTGAGCTGGCGCAGCGCGTTCGCCTTTTGTTGGCAGACAACCTTGCCAAGGCCGTGCCGCCCGCACTTCCCCCGGAACTGGAGTTGAGATCCCTTCGCCGCACGCAAAGCCTTCTTGGCCTCTTTGGTTTAGGGATATTTTTCTCCGCCATGTTACTCAGCAATGAATTTTCGTTCGAAGGTGGTCACTCAAGGAATTTCTCCTGCTGCGCGATTATCCGGCGGAGTTCGGAATCTGCGTGGTACTAGGCCTCGCCTGCTGGATCGCTTACTTCTCCATCCGCCGCCGTTTGCGTACCGGCGCAATGGAGATTTATGCTCCACAAACATAGGCAAGATCCCAGCCCAATTTGGTCGCGCGGCTGTCTAGTCGACATCTCGTGGAAGTGCCCACTACCATGGGCGGAAAGGGGTACCGGCCAAGCGCGACAGCGTCAGCAGCCCACAAAGGAGAAACGGCAGTCTCCGCGAGCGGACAACCGTTTTTACGCCAAAGGATGTTGTGGCACTTACGCGACACTCTTTGTCACAATAGCGAGAGAATTTACGCGCCACAAGTGCTATTCCTAACATGCACCAGAGCTATCACGGAGGAAAAGATGCTCGCTTCGGGAAAGATGGTTGGCTTTGTTCCCACCAAGGATTACGACAAGGCACGCGCCTTCTATGAAGGAAAACTCGGATGTGAGTTTATAAGCCTCGATCAATACGCACTGGTCATGAGCGTCGGAGGGCACAAGATTCGGATTGCAAAAGTCCCAAATTTCACTCCACTGCAGGGCACGATTCTGGGCTGGGAAGTAGAAAATATCGAAGCCATCGTCACTTGGCTCAGGGACAGAGGCGTTGTCCTGGAAAAGTATCCCTTCGTGCAAGATCGCGAGCTTGGAATCTGGACAACTCCTACGGGTGACAAAGTAGCGTGGTTCAAAGATCCAGATGGCAATATCCTTTCCGTCAGTCAGCACAGTGGGTTCTCAACCGTTAGGAAAATTCTATACTCTACTTGATTCTTCAACCGCTTACCAGCACGCCGATTCTCACCCTTATGATCCGATCTGCCGCGCTTTAAGCATGGAATTAGTACACTTTTACTACAGTGTTTCGAGCCACAGCATCAGACGGACTTCCACGCGACTCCTCCATTTTCATCATAAAAAGTCTCCTGAATGTTTGGCCCCTTCAAAGATAAAACCGCAAAACCGTTGAGGACCCTTTGCGGGATGTCAGGATCATTCGCCGAACGGTGTTCGTACCATTCCACGTTCTGGCTGTTTGCGAGCGACGAGGCCTGCCCCCAAGGAAGAGCGCCGTGGCCACAGCAGCGTGCGGACACATTGGCGGGGCCAAAAGGCTTATATACGGCTCCAGCATGCGCGTGGCCCCAATACCAAAGTGTCGGGCCAGCATTGGTCGCGAATCCGCTCATCACCTGAGTCCACAAATTTGTCGTACTCAAACCGTCCTCCGACAGGCCATTGTGATGGGTCAACACAATTACTTTTTTGCCTTTTGCTACCTGGTCTTCGAGGAACATCACTTGAGTCCCGCCAGCCGGTCCTAGAGAACCGTCCATATAGAGCCCACCCTCGGGCGAGAAGTACGCCGAGTCGAGCCCCACGATCACCCAATTGCTGTTTTCCAGGGCGAAGTAGCTGCAGCCGTTCTGCAACCCGAAGGGCGATCCAGCTATCGCCTGAAAGTAAGGTTTCGCGCCGGAGTACATTTCGTGATTGGAGTTCAGCGCCAGCGATCCGATCGAACCCTTGGGCCAGAGGTTTATAAACTCGTGCTGTTCCTGATCGCCAGTGCCCGAGTAGTAGACGTCGCCCAGATGAATAGTCAGGTCCGGCTTCAAATAAGTCATCTGACTTGCCACGTCGATACTTGGCGCCGGATTCGAAGGCGTCCTCCAGTCCCCGGTGCCCCAATCTCCCGCCAGCGCGATCTGCAGGCTGTCAGGGATGGAGGCAATAGCTGGATTCGCGATGAATGGATGCTTTCCGCCGATGAGACTTTCTAGGAAAACAGCAAAGGCTTCCGCCCAGCCGGGATCGAGTTGCTGGTACTTGCCGGTGCCCCAAATCGCGCCATCGCCGCCGATATCCAACACAACGCTAGCTTCCAAGCTACCTACCACATTGTCTTGATCGTTTGAGAGCACACTCTGGACCAACATGAGGGGATGGGCGGCGGCTTGTGCTGAGGGCGCCATTCGGTTTTGCGAGACACTCACTGCTTGCTGGTTCGCTTTAGTGATCGCAGGCGCCAGTTCGGCTTGTTGCGCCGGCGTAAGCTTTGCCCAGGCCGCTTTAATCCGGCTAGAAATTACAGGATCAATATTGATTTTCATGTTTCTTCTCCTAGCGAAACTATCATTGAAGGTGATGAGAGCCCCTGACGAGGAGAGGAAGGACACCAGGCCTTGCGGGAGTCTCCGGGGCCGCCGCAATGCAAGGCGCGTGAATTTTCTACGGACGCCGGCCCGGAAGTCAACAGCAGAGGGAAAGTTGTTCGTCTTTCGTAACAACCAGTGGATGTGCCCTCGAAAAACTCACCCAGCTGGAATTAGGCCTTCGTGGCGTTACTGACGAAGGAGGAACGAAGCTATGAAGAGATGGTGGAGCTGGTGCGGAAGCCCGTACAACGGTTTAGCAATACACAAGTGGGTTCTGAACTGTTAGGAAAATTTTCTACCTTACTATATTCCTCAACGGGTTACAAATCAGTCGATTTGATCCGTTCTGCTTGGAAATGATTCGTGCTGATCGTACAACCATTACAATTTCATGACAGTCCAAGTCTGCTTGAACGCCCCGGTTTTGAACATCACCTAGTGAGTTCTGACTGGTTATGAAAATTTTCTACTCTACATGATTCTTCAACCGTTTACCAGAAATGGGTACCGATGCGTTCTGTTCGACTTCGACCCGTTCTGAACATGGAACTATCACGTTCTTATCACAGCAGTTCCCCGACCTTCTCCCACCTCGCCAAGTACGGTTTTCTCGATTATTGGTGTAATGGCAATTTGCACCAGTTGAGGCCGCGTTACTTTCAGGCCAGGCCTGATGTCGTCCTGCTGCCCACGGGTGTTGAGCCACGTCTTGACAAGACGTGCTCATCCGCGCAGTATGAATGCGTCTCCAATAAGTCTCGCCTCTTCGAAGAGCAGTTTCCGCCAATTGAGACGCAGCACCCTCTGAGGCGATTCGGGCCGACCCCAAACAGGCTGATTAGACAAAATCCGATGAAAAGGGGCTGTACCTAATACAGCTCTCTCAAACAGGGAGGTTGACCATGCGAGTCAAGGCATCTGTGATGCTGTTTCTGATGCTTGCAGTGATGCTGTTAACCGTTTCGGTGCAGCCAGTGCAAGCCGAAGTGCAAACCAATATCAAAGTCCCCGTCAACATCGGTGTATTCATTCCCTGCGCGGCAGGTGGAGCAGGAGAACTGGTCTTCCTCACCGGCAATCTACACGTTCTGCTCCGTTTCACTATGGACCAAGCAGGCGGAATCCATGTCGCCTCTCACTTTCAGCCACAGGGGATTAGCGGCATTGGCCAGACGACTGGGGATAAGTACCAGGGCACGGGCGTCACCCAAGATCAGTTCAACGCCAAAGTAGGGGTTGAGGAGACCTTCATCAACAATTTCCGCATCATTGGCCAAGGGAACGGTAACAACTTCCTTGTACACGAAACGCTTCACATTACGATCAATGCAAACGGCGTTGCGACTGCATCTGTCGATAACTTCAGCGTCGATTGCAGATAGTCTTCTTGCGCACCAAAGACAGTTAGGTGTTGAGAACAGGCCATAGCGCTCAGAACCCCTCAGTGAGCGTTATCGCGATATAACGCCAACTGATGAGCATCCACACATAATCCCGACCCAAAGTCGCCTCTCACCCTTTTAATGTGGCGACTGGTTACTCACCCTGGGAAAAGCAAACGTCAGAAGTGCATTCGTGCACCCTTGAATCAGGGGGAAGCCCGTGTCAATCGCAAATCGCTTTCGTTCAGCAATCCAATCGCTGCCGTTGATCACCTTGCTTGCGGGCATGCTGACAGGCAGTCCCATTTGGGCCGTCGCTGCCGCGCCCGACCCGGTGCTGCAATGGATCGGGATTATGAACAGCACTGTAATCACTGCTAATTCCAGTCCCCTGGTAACAACACGAGTGGTCGCGTTGGTCTCGGCCTCTGTTTTCGATGCGGTCAATGGTATACACCCGGGGTACAAACCGCTATATGTCAGGCCGAATGCACTCGGGTACGCGTCGCAGAGTGCCGCAGCCCTTCAGGCAGCATACGTGATCCTGAGCACTGTTTATCCCTCGCAGGCCGGATCGCTCGGAGCGGCGCGGGATGCGTCGATCGCGGCGATCCGAGCCACGGAGCGCGATAAATCTGTGCAAGCAGGCCTGGCCTGGGGGCAGACCGTTGCAAACAGCATTCTGGTTTTGCGCTCGACGGATGGATTCGCACCGCCGGTGCCGCCGTTCGTGGGCGCGCTCGGCATCGAAACATCCCGGCAGCGGTGGGCGTCTGGCGGCCGACACCGCTGGTCAATGCCTTCGGAGCCGGTCCGCAATTCGCAACCATGACACCCTGGGTTTTGACGCGTCCAGGGCAGTTCCGTCTCCCACCACCGCTCGTTCTCAGCAGCCCTGAGTTATGCGGCTGACTATAACGAAATCAAGACAATGGGCATCTTCTCAGGGTCACTCGCTCGGATGACCAATCCGAACTGGCACAGTTGGGCAGGGCGTACGCCTCGGCGGGAGATTCGTACGAAGGCAAAATCTGCCTATGAGGATTTTCTGGCGCTCTGGAAAAATGCCGACCCCGACATCCCCATCCTAAAGCAAGCCAAAGGCGAGTACACGAGGTTGCAATAGCCCGAACAAACCCTGCCTTGTCGGGCGATGACTGTTTTAATCAGATGGGATGAGAAGGTCGATCCCCGATCACGGATGGCGTTAAGCTAGCGGAGTGGCTGATCAGGAGCCATCCCACGGAACTAAAGTGACGAGGCAGGCTTAAAAACGGAGCACAATCCCCGTACTTATGTGCGGATCGTGTCGGGTGGAGTCAAAGACCTTGGATTGCAGGTAGTCAGCCTGAACCCGCCAAGCCACTCTGCTGACCAGGCGGACGTCGACACCTCCTCCGAGATCAAACGCAAAAGCATTGTCTTGCTGGCCGACATTGGTGATAAACGCATTAGCCGATACGCTTTGGTGAGCTAATCCGAAAAGGGCTTGCCCAAATGGTCTTAATCTACCGACAGAAACGGAAGCACGCGGGCCGAATAGGTAGGTATACAGGTTCGTGTTGACGTCTAGCTTCTCAGTACCAAGAATACTGGAGAAAACCACGGGCACCGTACCATAGCTGCCACTCAAATCACCGACAACTCGGAGCCAGTGGAAAAGCCTTACTGAAACCGAAGCTTCCCAACCGTTCAGCGAAGCTCGCCCCGCGGAGGCTGAGCTCACTGCGCCACTGAAACAGCAAGAGCTGACGGTTAGGCCGCTGCTGACGAACGAGTAGCCGAGGTAGACATCTCCTTTTGTCTGTCCGCTCACCACAGGCGTGAAGATCAGCAGGAAAGAGACGAGAACGATAGACACCAGACTAATCTGGGACAACAATCTGAACACAGAATCGCCTTCGGTCTTAGAGAGTACAAGATGTGGGCATTGTAAACTGGTCCCGCTCGAAGGGGTTGGTTACTTATTGTGAACAGGCGACTACACGTTTTGACCGCCCTGGGGTCAACGAGTTGCCATCGCGATTTTTCGCAAACTATCCTCTTGAGCCATCGCCAAGTCCATAAGGTTCATTGACTTGCCCAGTCGGCGGACGTAAGATTTTCGCCGATGATCGGCCAAACCATCTCGCACTACCGCATCGTCGAGAAGCTCGGCGGGGGCGGCATGGGTGTTGTTTACAAAGCCGAAGATGTGAAGCTACAGCGCTTCGTGGCTATCAAGTTCCTGCCTGACGATGTCGCCAAAGATGGTCAAGCTCTGGCTCGGTTCCAGCGCGAAGCGCAGGCGGCTTCGGCTCTCAATCACCCAAACATCTGCACGATCCATGAGATTGATGAGAAGAATGGTCAAGCCTTCATTGTCATGGAGTTTCTGGACGGCATGACGCTGAAGCATCGCATCGGCAATCGTCCGCTGGACACGGACTCGATTCTCCCGCTCGCCATCGAAATTGCCGATGCTCTCGATGCGGCACATTCCGAAGGCATCATTCACCGCGACATTAAACCCGCGAACATTTTCGTCACCAAGCGTGGTCACGCTAAGATTCTCGATTTTGGGCTGGCGAAGGTCACGGTCACAGCCACTTCTTCGAGCAACCTCGCAGCCGCAGGCACGCAGACAGGCTCGATTGACGACCAGCACCTGACCAGCCCCGGCTCGACCCTCGGCACCGTCGCCTACATGTCGCCGGAACAAGTACGGGGTAAGGAACTGGATGCGCGAACCGATCTGTTTTCCTTCGGCGCGGTGCTGTATGAGATGGCGACGGGCGCTTTGCCTTTTCACGGCGAAACCTCTGGTCTCATCTTCAAAGTCATACTCGATTCTGATCCGCCGCCCCCGATTCGTTTCAATCGTGACATTCCGCCCAAGCTGGAAGACATCATCAATCGTGCGCTGGAGAAAGACCGTAACCTTCGCTATCAGCACGCTTCCGAGATGCGGGCGGAACTGCAAAGGCTGAAGCGGGATACGGAAACCGGACGCATGCCATCGGCCAGTTCGGGACGAGTGGCAAGCCTACAGGAAAGCGGGACGCAGTCTGCCATAACGCAAGCAACTCCGCCATCGGGTTCCGCACTTGCTGTGACCACATCGGCTTCAACCGCTGCCGCAGCGAAACTGGCTGAAATTCCGTTATCCCAAAACGCAAACCTCTGGAAGATCGCAATTCCCTCAGTTGTCTTGCTCGTCGGCTCAATTGCTAGCGGCCTCTACTATCGTTCGCACCGAGCCAAGCCCCTGACCGACAAAGACACCATCGTTCTCGCCGATTTCGCCAACACCACAGGCGACCCGGTCTTCGACGACACGCTCAAGACCGCGTTGAGCGTTTCTCTCAACCAGTCGCCGTTTCTGAATGTGCTCCCCGACAACAAAGTCGGGGTGACCCTGCAACTGATGACCCGTCCGGCCAGCACAAAACTCACACCCGAGGTAGCCGGCGAGCTTTGCCAGCGGGCGGGCAGTAAGGCCTACCTTGCCGGGTCGATTGCCAGTCTGGGGAGCCAATACGTGCTGGGGTTGAAGGCGGTGAATTGCCAGAGTGGAGACTTGCTCGCGCAGGAGCAGGTTACCGCCGCGGCCAAGGAGAAAGTGCTGGACGCACTCGGGGATGCCGTGACCAAGCTACGCGGCAAGCTGGGGGAGTCGCTGGCCACGGTCCAGAAATTCCATGTCCCGCTGGCCGAGGCCACGACCTCTTCGCTCGAAGCCCTAAGAGCGCACAGCCTTGGCGAAAAAGCCTTTCGCGAGTCAGGTTCTACCGCCGCCCTGCCTTACCATCAACGTGCTATCCAGCTTGATCCGGGTTTTGCCATGGGATATGAGCAAGTCGGCAACGATTACTACGGTGTGGGTGAGCTAGGACGCGCCAACGAATATTTCACGAAGGCGTTCCAGTTGCGCGAGCATGCCAGCGAGCGAGAAAAGCTGGCCATCACCGCCGACTACTATT
>QIAN01000262.1 GCA_003225005.1 Acidobacteriota bacterium
AGGGCGACGCCGAGGATGATAAATCCGATGTCGCTGTATTCGGCGCGCTGGCCCGGATCGGTGGCGAGTGACCTGGCGAGAGCGGCGTGGAGGAGTTCGTCGCGGGTGCGCGCTTTCACAAATAGCTTTTCGTAAGCGGGCAGGCCGGAGGAATGAGCTAGCAACATGCGCAGAGTTACTTCGCGGCGACGAAGATCCCGTTTTGTCTCTGGCGAGGCGGAAATAAATTCGGGAACGATGGCTGCGACGGGAGCGTCGAGATCAAGGAGGCCGCGCTCGTAAAGCAGCATGGACATCGTGGTGGTGGCGACAACTTTTGTGAGTGAGGCTAGATCGAAAAGCGTCGCGGGCTGTACCGGAACCTTCCCGCTTCTCGCAAAGGACGTGAGAAATGGGGCACTCGCATCGGATTCGTAGATCAACTGACCCGCGGCTTTGAGCGCAACCAGGCGACCCTGATGGGTGACTGCGAGCGAGGCGGCGGGGAAGGCGCGCGTGGCGATGGCATTGTTAAGAATGGAAAAAGCTGAAGAAAAAATATCGTCCTGATGTTCGAAGTCTGGAAGCGGCGATGAAGAGCCTGGTGCGGTACGGTTCAGGGGAAAGACGCTTTCTGAAAACGTTTTTCGATCTGTGCGGTTTATAGCAGAGTTCGAGGGCGAGGGTAAAGACGGGCACAAGTCGTGGCCGGGTCGGTAACCCATGCTTAAGTTTGTTGAGTGATTTTCCGCGGTTGTGTAAAGTCAGAATATTCTTATCAGTCCAAACTCGCAAACGCGATGGAGGCGGGGGATCCTCCTGGCGATCGTGCTACTTCTTATTAGCCCTTCGGCATGGGCTGCGGCGGAGCCTAAGCGCACGAGCCCACCGAAACGGCTCGCCGTGTTGGATCCCATCATCGAGCAGGCGATTCACGACGGGAATATTCCGGGAGCCGTCCTGCTGGTGGGGCACGATGGGCACGTGATTTACCGCAAAGCTTATGGGGCGCGGGCGCTGGAGCCTCGACGTGAGGCGATGACGGTGGACACGATTTTCGATCTGGCATCGCTGACCAAAGTTATTGCGACTGCGACTGCCATGATGCAATTGGTGGAGCGGGGCAAGGTACGGCTCAATGATCCGGTGGCGAAGTATCTGCCGGAGTTCGCGCAGAACGGAAAAGAAGATATTACGGTGCGGCAGTTGCTGACGCACTACTCAGGGCTCGAACCGGATCTGGATTTGAAGACGCCGTGGCAGGGCAAAGAGACGGCTTTCCGCATGGCATTTGCCGAAACCCCGCAGGAGCCTGCGGGGTCGGGATTCACCTACAGCGATATCAACTTCATCACTCTGGGAGCGCTGGTGGAGCGTGTGTCCGGAGAGACGCTCGATCAGTACACCGTGCGCCATATTTTTGCGCCCCTGAGGATGGTGCATACGCGGTTTGTGCCTCCGCTGGCCGGGAAAGCGAAGATCGCGCCGACAGAGTATGACGACAATCACGTGATGCTGCGGGGAGTGGTGCACGATCCGACGGCGCGACGGATGGGCGGAGTGGCTGGGCACGCGGGACTTTTCTCGACCGCGGATGACCAGGCGAAGTTTGCGCAAGTGCTGCTGGATGGAGGAGGCGGAATTCTGTCGGCATTTTCGGTCGAGAAGATGACCCGGCCGGAACAGCCTCCTGCGGCGGAGGTTTTGCGTGGATTCGGATGGGATATCGATTCTCCGTTTTCCTCGAACCGCGGAGACCTGCTGCCGGTGGGTTCGTTTGGACACACGGGTTTTACGGGGACGTCGGTGTGGATCGATCCGACCACCAAGACTTACATTATTCTGCTGACCAATGCGGTGCATCCGCGAGGCAAGGGAAACGCGGTGGGATTGCGCTCGAAGGTGGCGACGGCGGTGGCGGCGGCGTTGCCGCTGACGGTGAGCGAAAAAGAAACGCTGCGCTGGGAGAGCATCACCGGCTATAACGAGGCGCAGAGCGCGGCGCGGCGGTACTCGGTGCGGAATGGCAATGTAAAGTCTGGAATTGATGTGCTCGAAGAGCACAATTTCGACATTCTCGAAGGCACTGCCGCTCCGGGGTCGGTAGCGAAGAAAAGAATTGGCTTGTTGACCAACCAGACTGGGGTAGATTCGCAGGGGCGTCGCACCATTGACGTGCTGGCCCAGGCTCCGGGAGTTTCGCTGGACGTGCTCTTCGGTCCTGAGCACGGCGCAACGGGCATGCTCGACACCACCAACCTGAGCAATTCCAAAGATGAGGCGACTGGAATTCCTATTTATAACGTGTATGGCGGGACGGATGCGGCGCGGCGTCCGGCGCTGGATGTGCTGAAGAATCTTGACGCCGTAGTGGTGGATATTCAGGACGCCGGGGTGCGCTTCTACACCTACGAGACTACGCTGGGATATTTTCTGGAAGCAGCGGCGAAGGTGGGTATTGAGGTGATCGTGCTGGACCGGCCGGATCCGATTACGGGATCGTTTGTGCAGGGGCCGGTTTCGGATGCGGGCCGGGAAAACTTCACGAATTATTTTACTGAGCCGGTGCGACAAGGCATGACCATGGGCGAATTGGCGAAGATGTTCAATGCGGAGCGAGGCCTAAAGGCTAAGCTGACAGTCGTGCCCATGGAAGGGTGGCAACGGGGAGATTGGTTCGACTCCACGGGCCTGGCCTGGGTGAATCCATCGCCGAACTTGCGCAGTTTGACGGAGGCTACGCTGTATCCGGGCGTGGCGCTGATTGAGGGCACGAATGTTTCGGTGGGACGTGGGACAGACACTCCTTTCGAGCTGGTCGGGGCACCGTGGATCAAGGGCAGGGAATTGGCGGCGTATCTGAACCGGCGAGGTATTGCTGGCGTACGGTTTGTGGCGGTCAGCTTCACGCCCGGCGCGAGCGCGTACAACGGCCAAAGCTGTGAAGGTGTGAATATTGTGCTGACCGGCCGAAATGGGTTTGATGCGCCGGAGTTGGGCATCGAGCTAGCGTCGGCGTTGAGGAAGTTCTATCCGGCGGATTTCAAGATGGATCGCATCCCGGAGTTGTTGGTGAATCAGGGGGTGTATGATGCACTGGTTGCGGGACAAGACCCGCGGCGCATCGCGCAAGACTGGCAGCAAGATGTGGAGAAATTCCAGCAGATGCGGCAGAAATATTTGATCTATAAATAAGCCCGAAGGCGGATCACCCGGCTCGAATGAGGCCGCGCATTTATTGTTGGTATTCTCAGCCTAATCTTCGGCTTTGGCATTGTTTTTGGGGGGGTTGTTATGCGCTCTGTGATGCAGACGGTCTGGGCAGTTTTGCTGGTGACGGGGATTTGTTGTTGCCAAACTACGCCGGCCGCGCCGGGGAATGCGACCGAGCCGGCGGCGGCCAGTCCTGCCCCTGCTCCATCGGAGGCGCAGGCGAATGAAGCCGCGGATCGAAACGCGATTACGATTCCTGCGGGAACGAGGATTCCTCTGGGACTCAAGCAGGCCATCTCCACAAAGAACGCGCGTGAGGGCGATCCTGTGTACGCAGCGACCACCTTTCCATTTGTGATGAATGACCGCGTCGTGGTGCCGGCTGGCACCTATATTCAGGGGAAGATTACGCGCGTCGAGCGGGCGGGACGGATTAAAGGCCGGGCGGAAATTCTGATGCACTTCACCTCGATGATCTTTCCGAGTGGGTACACGGTGATGTTGCCGGCCTCAGTCCAGAACACGCCGGGGGCGGAGAAGACTTCGGTGAAGGATTCTGAGGGGACGATCCGGCAGGACAGCGATACGGGAAAAAAAGTTGAAGATGCAGCAAGAAACGGAGCCTACGGCGGAGCGGTAGGCGGCATAGGAGGCGGATTAGGGGGCGGCCTCAACGGCGCGCGTATTGGAGCGGGCGCCGGAGCTGCTGGGGGGATTGCCTGGGCCTTGCTCAAGCGGGGTAATGATGTGAGGCTGGAAGTCGGCACATCGATTGAAATGGAAGTTCTGCGGGCGATCACTATCGACGGCAGCAGAAGCAGGCGGATGGCTAGCGTGAATCGGTAGTGTTAGGTGGTCGAGAGCTTTGTTCGAAGATAGAGAAGTCAAAGGCTTGTCGCAGAGGGCGCAGGGGCACGCCCGCGGAGAACGCGGAGACTAACCCGCTTACTATTCTTGCTTTAAATCTGTTCTGATTTCCGACCCGGTTCTTATTTCATCTGCCCTTCTTACTTCAAATTAAATAGGGCATTGACGTGGGCGGTTACCGTGACGTTCTGGGGAGTGAATTCTTCGGTCGGTGCGGGTGCGGCTTCTGCCCTCATGGCCATGGGGCGGGACATTCTCGGAACCGGGCGCGGGTTCTCAAAGGTATCGACCGAGGCGTAGGAGAGCTCGCCTAAGGCACGACCGCTGGCGCGTGCCAGCGTGTCGGCAGAAGCTCGGGCGCGGCGGTACGCATCTTCCACCGCTTTGCTCTTGGCGTCGTCCAAGTTATCGAGCGTGTAGTTGACAGACAGACTCTCGCTGATCCTTGCATCGGTAAGCTGCTCGGTGATCGAGCCGATTTTGGAGAAGTCCTTCAACTTGAGAGTTACATCGGTGTTAACGCGGACCGCCACCTGCCTGCGCGTCGGATTTTTCCAGTCATAGACCGGCTGGGTTGAGAAGAAGCCAAGATTTGCGGCCTTTGGGTCGACACCATTTGCACGAAGAATCTGACGCACTTGTTCAGCATCTCTGGAAGCGTGCTCGTAAGCCGCTTGAGCTTTGCCCTCCTGTACAGAAAGGCCGAACTGGATTAAGGCGGTATCCGGCGCAGCTTCGTACTTTCCGTCGGCTCCGACGTACACAGTATTAGCTTGTGCCGTGATTGCGGGATGCTCCTGAGCGAAGCCATGAGTCGCGAAGACCAGGACGATGCTGAGGACGGCGGGGAAACTGCTGGTGGATCGCATTTTCATCGAGGCTCCGAGCGATTCTCAGTTCGAACGCAAGCCTGCCCAGATTCGGGGTGCATGCGTTTGCCGGTTACATTTGAAGAACGCCACCGCGATGATTTCTTGCGACATTCCGCCTTTGGGATAAACCAGGCGACGAGCGCATACCAAGCCGGCGCTCCGGCTGTGACGAGCTTCGCGACAAAGTGGCGGCAGTCCTTATCGTGACCGCAGTTGAAGGTTGCGGTCCAGGCGGAGTTCTAGTGCAGTACCCTTCTCGAGTATGAGGTCGTGTCCGGCTTCGAACGCGGCCAGACCGCTGCTGGCAGCGCCTGATCCTGCGCCGCTGGCAGCGCCATGTTTTCCGCCCGAGTGCGCGCCCTCGGCGGCGCCCTCACCGGCACCGATTACGACCGCCTCGGCTATTTCTTCTTTGCTCATGCCTTTGCGTTCGATTTCGCCTTCCTCGCCGAGTTGCTTCAGGCCGTGTTCGCCAGGGACTCCGGTTACGGTGGCGATCAACGGCAGCCAGCCGTGGTCGGTTTCAATTTCGTCGAAGCTCAATAAGAGCCGGGTGTGCAGGCCGGGCTCCACCGCGCTAACGTGACCTCTTATTTTTCTTCCTGGTGCGAGGGTGAGACCGTTGGCTGCCGTCAAGTCTTCGGCCAGAGTGGCGCGAAAATGATCTCCGCGTCGTACTCGCCGGGTATCCAGTTGGTCGGTCAGCTGAATCAGGAACGCGGTCCCTTGGGGAACGGCATTGAGCGGAGTTTGAGGAACGGTTGCCGTGTCCTGACCGGCCAGCCGAGAACTGCCCAAGGTCAAAGCGACGAGCACAAGGAGTAGTGAAGGAAGAGAGTTACGAAACCAATCTACCCTCGACTGTCCACGAGGAAACCTGATACGAGAAGACCAAACGATCATAGACACCCCCGCCGAATTAGATGTTGTGAATGGTTGGATGGGAAAGCGGGCAAAATTGCTGCCTGGGGCGAGCCGATTTTGGCGACGCCGCAAAGTCCTGACTCCGGTGTATTCACCCGCCTCGAGGAAGCTAGGCTTTGCCGCTGGAATAGGCGAAGTGTTGAGCCTGGTTGCCGATCTGTTTGCGCAGGTCCTCCCAAATATTCTCAGGCATCGTCAGGAAAACCTGAACCACTTCGGGATCGAATTGGCGGCCAGTCCAGTCCTCGATTTCCTTGCGTGCGGCGGCATCGGATTGTCTCGAACGATAAGGGCGGTCGGAAGTGATGGCGTCGAGAGTATCCGCAACAGCGAAGATGCGGGCCCCCAGGGGAATCTCCTTGCCCTTCAGACCTCGGGGGTAGCCGGTGCCGTCGAAGCGTTCTTGGTGAGAATAGATAATGTCGCAGGCATCCTGCAAAAAGGGAATCTTCTTTACGATCTGATAACCCTTATAGCAATGCTCGCGCATCACAGCGGTCTGCTCGGAGGTCAGTTTCCCGGGTTTGCGCAATATATCGTCGGGAATGGCCATCTTGCCGATGTCGTGCAGGAACGCACCGCGAGCGATGATCCGAATTTGATCGCCGGCAAGGCCCATGGCGCGGGCGATGGCAATCGTAAACGCAGTCACGCGCCGGGAGTGTCCTTCTGTTTCCTTGTCCTTGAGATCGAGGGCATCGCCCAGGGCTTCAAGCGTGATGTCGTACGAGCGCTCCAGATTGGCCATGGCGGTCTGCAACTGGTCGGTTCGCGCCTCTACGAGCGATTCGAGGTTGGTCTGATAGGTCCGGTTTTCCAGCTTGAGCCGGCGGTTTTCGAGGGCGCGGCCAACCGTCGCCAGCAACTGATCGCGCTCGAAGGGTTTGAGCAGGTAGTCATAAGCGCCGTTGCGCAACGCGGCCAGAGCCACGGAGATATCGTGCACGGCCGTGACCATCACCACCGGCATGTCGGGGAATCTTTCCTTCGTGCGCTCCAGCAGGCCTATACCGTCGAGCTCCGCCATCATCAGGTCAGAGAGCATCAGTTCGAATTCTTCGCCTGAATTGAGCACGGCGAGCGCTTCCATGCCCGATGCCGCCTGCAGGCAGGAATAGCCGGCAAAAGTGAGCATGGAGGATACAATCTCGCGGATTGCTTCTTCATCGTCTACGACAAGAATGCGATCTGACATGACCACACAAAATTCTATGGGCGATTGTACAGCACTGGGCAGGTGCCGAAAGTAACCACCGGGGTCCGGAAAGGTCAACGACAAGTGGCCCAACCGTGATATTCAGAAACCCGGTACCTCTACGTCTTTAGGCGCGCGATGAGCTCTGCTCTGTGGTCGATCTGGAGCGTTGCCACACAGCTTGGTCTTTCCAGGCTGACGGCCGGGGAGTGCGCGTTGCTGATTGTGTTGGGAGCTTTGCTCCTGGTTCTCCGCAGCTTCCGCGAACGCTACCTGATGATCTGGGTAGCAGGCTGGACCGTGTTCCTGGCCTCCCGTTTGATCGCCGCGCACGGAAGCAGAATGCTGATTCCGCAGCGCTATGTGCCGGTGGCCGAACATGCGACGTTCGTTTTGGCCGTGGGACTGTTTGCCGCCGCGATACTGGCTTACACACAAGCGCGACCGCGATTTACCCTTCTGGCTGCGATTACCTTAAGCGTCATCGGATTTGCCGCTGCGCGGGCATTGCTGTGGCCAGATATTGTTCCCTTGCATATCGCTTTGGAGGTCGCTTACCGGATCATCCTGCTGGCAGGGACATTTGGGTTGATTCGCTCCCGTTGGGGACGGCGCGAGTTGACCCCGTGGTTGCTTGGCGTTGGCCTGCTGAGTATGCATTTGGACTGGCCTCCGTTTACCACAGGATTGCCGGGGGGATTGTTTCTGGCCGCAGACTTAACCCTCGGACTCAGCGTGCTTCTTGTGGTCTTTGAGGAGGCGCGCGCCCGGACACGGCGGCTGAGAGTCATCCACGCTCTGACCCATAACGTCGCTTGCGCCCAGCAGTACGGGCCCATGCTGCAAACTGCTTTGCAAGAGCTACAGAAGTCGGGCATGTGGAAAGCAGCATGGGTCCGCTTGTTGGAAGGCGGGCACATGGTGGCGAACCATGCCGTGGGTGTTTCTCCGGAATTTTTGCGCGACGCGGGCCTGGTCGAGACCGGCGAGCGGTTGCAAGAGATTCTGGAAAAGCGGCAGGCCAGTGTCGTAGACATCGACGCGGCGGACCCGGAGAATCCTGCCGTCCTGAAGGCCGAGGGACTTCGCCAGATTGTGATGGTTCCGATGTTGGGCAAGAAATCGCCGATCGGGTTGCTGGTCATGGGAAGTTCGCGGCGGCGTTCGTGGACGGCGGAGGAGCTGGCATTGCTTGAGACCTGCGCTCAGCACCTGGGAATGGCGGTGGAGAATTTCCGGCTGCAAGAGCAGGCCCTGCGTTCGCAACGGCAATGGATGAATACCTTCGACTCCGTCCACGACATTATTCTGGCGCACGACGTCGATTTCCGCATTATCAAGGCCAACCAAGTGCTGCTGGAGCATTTGGGCCAGGCTACCGCCGACGTTATCGGCAACACGTGCGAGTCTGTGCTGCCTCATGAGTTAGGCAACTGGACGGGATGTCCTTATTGCTCGCGGGGCGATGAAGAACTTACCGACGGGGCCGATCCCTGCTTCGGCGGCTATTCGGTGGTGTCCAGTTCTTCGTATACCGAGCAAGGCAGCAAGCAAAAGGGAACCATCCATGTGGTACGCGACATAACCGACCGGCGGTCCGCGGAAGAAAAATATCGCCTGCTTTTCGAGCAAGTGCAGGAAGGGGTTTATGTCGCCAGTCCGACGGGCAGGCTGTTGGACTGCAACGACGCTTTCATTCACATGCTGGGGTATAGCGGGCGGGAAGAACTGCTGGCGCTGAATCTGGATTCGGATATCTGCGTCGATAGCAACCAGAGGGACGAATTCCGTCGCAAGATCGACTTGCAGAATTACGTGCGAAATTTCGATGTCACGCTGCGGCGCAAAGATGGAACTCTGCTACTGGCGGAAGAGAGCAGCTTCGCGGCCCGAAACCAGGCCGGGAAAATCGATCGCTACCAGGGCTTCGTGCTCGACATGACGGAAAAGCGGCGCGCCGAGGATGAAATGCGGCGCCGCAACCGCGAACTCAACGCCTTGAACGCCATGGCGGTGGTGGCCACACAATCGTTCGATCTGGACGAAATTCTCAATCTCACGTTGCGTCAGGTCGTGTCGCTATTCGGGGCCGAAAGCGGCTCGGTTTATTTGTCGGATTCAGACGCTTCCACCTACCGGCGGCGGGCCATGTGGGGTCCACGCAACCGCCCCGGAGCTCGAGCCGCGGAAGTTTCTTTCCTGGAGGGGTTCGGCGACTTGGTCATGCGATCGCGGACCGAAGTCATCACCTCCGAGTATTTGCCTCACCTGCCTAAGCCGGTGGCGGAATTCATCCGCTCAGATAGCAACGGTTCCTGGATCTGGGTCTTGTTCTGGGGCAAGGACAGTCCGATCGGCATCATGGGATTGTGCAGCTATCTGGGATACGAATATTCCAGCAACGAAGAAAACTTGCTGGTCGCGATCAGCCGCCAACTGGCAACGACCATCGAAAAGGTGCGGCTCTACGAAGAAACCTGCCGTGCCTATGAAGACCTGCGACGCACGCAGGAGCAATTGCTGCAGAGCGAGAAAATGTCTGCCGTCGGGCAGTTGATCGCAGGGGTGGCGCATGAGCTGAATAATCCGCTAACGGCGATCCTGGGCTATGCCCAGTTGCTCGAAGCCGAAGGCCTGAGCGAGCGCGCTCATGACTATGTAAGCAAGTTGTTCAAACAGGCGCAGCGGACGCACCGGGTGGTGCAGAACCTGCTTTCATTCGCACGCCAACGCAAACCGCAGCGTGAAGAAGTCGACATCCGGAAGGTGCTGGACGAAACTCTGGCGCTGCGCGACTACGATCTCAAAGTCAATAACATCGGGGTAGAAAGAGATGCTCCGGCGGAAGCTGCGGTTATCGTTGCCGATCCGCACCAAATTGAGCAAGTATTTCTTAACATCATCAACAATTCGGTTGATGCCATTCTTGAAACGGGACGCGCCGGCAAGCTCAAGATCCGCGTCTTTTGCGAGAACGGCCATGTTTGCACACAATTCTCCGATGATGGGCCAGGCATGAAGGATCCCAAACGTATTTTTGATCCCTTCTACACCACCAAGAGCGTGGGCAAGGGGACTGGGTTGGGGCTCAGCATCTGTTACGGCATCGTTAAGGAGCATGCAGGCGACATTACCGCGCACAATGGAGCCGAAGGAGGGGCGGTTGTCGAGGTACGCCTGCCGGTTGCAGCTCAACCTGCTTCTAGCGCAGAGCGCGAGGCGGCTCCGGCGCCGCGGCGGGAGAGCGCGGTTCAGGGACGAGTGTTGTTGCTCGAAGAGGAAGAGGCTGTCCTAGAGTTTGAGCGGGACGTCCTGGCGGGGGCAGGGGCGAACGTGGTGACCGCGACCAAGAGCGCGGATGTGAAAACCCGTCTGCTCTCGGAACACTTCGATGCCGTAATCATGAACGGAAAGATGCCGGGAGACTGGAATGCAAAGGAGGCTTACACCTGGATCAAGCAAAATTGTCCCGGCATGGACGCGCATTTGCTGTTTACATTCTCCCATGGGCTGGAACAGGGCGAGATCCGCGTTTTCCTCGAGGAAAGCAATATCCCTTACCTGGTGAAACCCTTCAAAGTCGCTGACCTGATTTCGCGGGCACGACGCCTGCTGCAAAAAGCAAACACCGCGACGGCGAACTAGAGTTCTCGACGCAGCATCTTCACCAACCTACGAATCGCTGGCTCGTTGCGGCGGTACCATCTCCACTGACCTTGTTTCTTTGCCTCCACCAGTCCGGCCTTGGTCAAGATTGCCATGTGATGGGAAATCGTGGGCTGCGAGAGCCGTACGCGTTCTTCGATATCTCCTGCGCAGAGGCCGGCGCTTTTTCCGAGCGAGGTTGCGCCACGCTGCTTGAGGCTGTGCAGGATACGACGACGAGTGGGATCGACAATGGCATTCAGGCTGTTCGTGAGGGTTGGCTCTGGGTTTGCCATGGGGTAGGAATAGACGCTCCATTGACGATTGTCAATGTAGGAGATTGTTGAGGGTTCGAAAGCATGGTGCTCCTGCAATCGGGGACTGGCTTCAGGAGTTTCTCAATCAACCATCCGGAAGAGGCCTGAAGGGGCCCTCGACTATTTCTTGAGAATTGGATTGTATCCATCGCCGATGAGGCGGGTGCGCATGGCACGCGCAAGTACTTGTCCATGGCGGAATTCGTGGCCACGAATGCGGGGTACTGTTTCTTCTTCAGAGCGTCTACCAAAGCCTCCGCGTCGTCCGACTTTGTGACCGCTGCCACTTGCACGGAGTAGCCGTTGGTGGGTGGGGCTGCGACCGGATCAGCCGCGCCGGCTGTCTGCTCAGGCTGAGCCCTGGCAGCGTCCGATGCGGTCGCGGTGCGAGTACCTGCGTCGGATGAAGCCGGCGTCAACTGCGGGCTGGCATCTTTCCGCTCGACTGCTTTATAGAATGTCATGGGAGGCTGGGCGGAAGTCCCCTGACCGGACTTGACTGCTGCAGACCGAGAGGCGGGTGCCGCTCGCACGGTCGGGCTGGCGGCAAGGGCCGGGACATCGGACCTCCGGCCCAATGAGTAGCCCAGTGCGAAGAACAGGGCGCAAACGGCAACTAGCCCGAAGAACAGCACCAG
>QIAN01000261.1:0-1400 GCA_003225005.1 Acidobacteriota bacterium
AATTTGTGACACGAGAAAAGTCTCCTTTTTAGCATTATTTTGGGGAGGGGTTGTTGCAACAATACGGGATTTACCGTACTTTTCGAGTGACCTCGCGATGTGTGCCTAATGAGGAATCCCGCGAGTACGCAAAGGGTTTGGTCTGCCGGCCGGATGAGTAATGGCTTGCGGAGCGAGGGCACCGTACTTTGGCTGCACCCAGTTCAAGTCATATCGTTCGCCGACGAGTGCCAAAATAGTAATATGAGAGAGCGGTACTGCAGAGAAGTTCCCATTGACGAGGACAACACATCGCGGGAAACTGCGGCGAGACGATTGCCAATGAACTGGGTACTTACATTTGAGGCTACGAAGACGCGGGCGATACGCGTCCTGAAGGCTATTTATCTGGCGGCGCTGTTCACGCTGGCCATGGGGCTGTTTTGCGGGGAACTGCCGGAGTCGGATGCGACGCGCGAAAAGGAATCCGCTTGCAAAGAGGCAGTCCGCAAAGAGCGGACGGCTGCGCGAATCTGGCAAGCCGAGCGGTATGTGCTGGCGTCGGCATCAGCGTCGGTCGAACCCGCGCCGATTTCTGGCCAAGAGCTTCTTCCGCTTCTTTCCATCCGACGAACGTAAGCAAGAAACCACATAACGTAGTGCGCCTCCGCACCCGGCCGATTTGTACCTGCGCCCAGGAAAGCTGACGGAGCCTACTTCGCGGTCGCACGCTGCGTTTCTCCGACCTTCCAGGTCCAAGTCCCAGCCCTTTGCGGGTTGCGGAAGCGAGGTATGAGTTCGGGTACCAGGTCACCCGGACTCGTGCCGAAACGAAATTGAGTTGGCGGAGGTGGCCAAGCAGAAGGGCTTTGTCGTGTGTTGATTTGGCCAAAATCGCCCTTCTTGCTGTACCTCGCGGAAGAGGTACCACACGAGGCCCGCGTCAGGTGCGCGGGCCTCGTAGTTTTTTTTGGCGGCAAATTTGCGAGGGAGCCGACTAGGGTTTGGACGGTGCCGGTGGAACTATGAACTGAGAAAGATAGGCTTCGAGCTGATCGCGATGCTGTTCGCGATAGGGGACGTAGTCGTTCGAAGCAATGTCGCGGTCAGGCGCGCTGATCAGGACGTAGGGCTCGAGCATTTTTGCGTCATAAAGTTTCAGGAGGAGCGTGACGTCGGGGTCCTTCTCGTAGTCCTTTGCGTGTTTCTTACGGTCCTTTCCCGAGAGAACATCAGCCGCCATTTTCAGAGAGTCGGATTCTTCCAGCAGCGAATGGCGATACCGAGGAGCTTGGGGGAAATTCTTTTTGAAGTTGTCGCCCATCCAGTAGGCGCGGGAAATGCTGTAAGCGGCCCATGCCGCGTCGATGCCGCCAGCTGACTCTTTGGGGCTAAGAGTGATGTTAATGTGCTGGTCATCC
>QIAN01000261.1:1419-2873 GCA_003225005.1 Acidobacteriota bacterium
GTGATTTGGCTGTAGGGATTGGCGACGACGGCTTGGATGGAACGAGTGCGAGCCTTTTCCATTTCGCCGGATTTGACGTAAAGGTCGGCTTCGTAGCGGTAAGCGGTTTCGATGTTGGAATCGAGCGCGATGGCGCGGTCGTACCAGACGACGGCGTTTGGAAAATCTTTTTGGGCGAAATAAGAATCGCCGACAAATAACGCGGCGTGATAATTCTTGGGATCGAGTTCGAGGGCGTGGGAGTAGTGTTTGATGGCTTCGTCGTAGTCGTTTTTGGCGAAGGCAGATTCTCCGGCGCGCATGGCGGCGTCGGTTTCGCTGGCGGAAGAGAAACCGACGGAGCCGTCTTCGGGAACGAGGTCGAGGAGATTGGCAAGTAGGGCGCTTTTGTTGCCGAGTTCCTTGGCGCGGATAAGAAGCTGGCGGGCGTGAATGCGCTCAGTCTTGGCGGCGTTGGGATCGGAAACGGTGGCGGAATGATTGATGAGGCAAGCGCCCCAGCCGAAGAGAACGTCAGCGTCGTTGGGATTTTGTTTGGCGAGAGATTCGAAAACGGGCAGGGCTTCGATGTGCTTTTGTTGATTCAGAAGGGCCATGGCAAATTTTCGTTGAGCCTGGTAAGCATCGTCGGCCGTTGCAGAAGTTGTTGAGGGAGCCGGAGCAGGCGACGCATCCTGAGCGGCGGCGGGGAAATTGATTGTAGTTAAGGAGAGCGCGAGAAGAATCGCATGGCGCGGGAAATGAGCTGGCATAGCACCTCCGTCTGGGCGCAGAGATTCTAAAGGTATCGAGCGAATAAGCTCCAGCGAAAAGTAGGATGCTGATTGTCGCAGAGTGTTTGCGCGGGAATGCGAAAAAGAGGCACAGGGATCGATGAAGAGACGGAGCGGGTTTGGAGCGGAGAAGAAAGCGGGACTGGCGCGGGCGCTATCGAAGATGGGATTTTGCTCGCGGTCGGATGCGGCGGAGAAGATTCGAGCAGGGCTGGTGAAAGTGAATGGCGTAGTGCGGCGCGGCATCGAGACTCCGGTGCGGGTCGGGCGCGACAAAATTGAAGTGGATGGGCGCGGCGTGGCGGCGGAAGAGTTCGTGTATTGGATGGTGAATAAGCCGCGAGGGATTGTGGCGACGGCGGAGGATGAGAAAGGGCGCGAGACGGTTTATGCCTTGCTGCCAGCGGGATTGCCGTGGATGGGGCCAGTGGGACGCCTGGATAAGGCGAGCGAGGGATTGCTAATTTTGACGAACGACACGGAATGGGCGGCGCGAATTACGGCGCCGGAGAGTCATATCGAGAAAAAATACGCGGTACAGATCGGAACGGTGGCGGACGAGGTGCTGCTGGCAAAATTAGAAGCCGGTTTGATGGATGGCGGAGAGTTGCTGCGGGCTAGGAGCGCGAAGATGGTGCGGGCGGGAGAGAAAAATAGTTGGATTGAAGTTGTCCTGGAGGA
>QIAN01000263.1 GCA_003225005.1 Acidobacteriota bacterium
AAGGAGCACGCAGCCAAGGCATCTTGGTCAGCATTCTGCAAACCTGTCGCCAGCAACTCCGATGTGCCTCCTCTCTTCTACAGACTCTGATTTGTTCCTCTCAGCCCAGGGTACTGGATTTAACCGCCCCTATGCGCTAAACAATTACGTCTTCTTATATCTCTGCGATTAGTTCACCTTTTGATTGATGGTTAGCCTCGTTAGGTGCTGTACCAATGCCCTCAATCACTGCTCGCTACTGAAGCGTAGCCTTAGTTAGGGTATGTACACCACGACCAGAAACATTGCGGGCGGCACTTTTATGACGTGCAAAGATTGCGGGCACGCGATCAGCATGAACAAGATTTGCGACCAGCCGATTCAATCGGCGACGGAAATCTTAAAGCACATGGCTACCCACAACGCCTGCGCCCTCGCCGCCGGTGGTCACGTCACTCCGGAACTCGAAGCCGTCCGCGCTCCACGCGAAGCATGGCGTCCCAACTAAACGACCTGACACCGCGTCAGGCCTGTCCAGATGCACTCACTTCCGCGCAACCGCCCCAACGGAACCGGAAGATGACGTCCATAGAAGATCATCTGTACGATACCGCACATAGGTGTAGAATTGTCTTCGTAAAGCCCTGACACCTAGCAAAGTATCGCAAGGAACAAAGTGCCGCACCACTCGCGACACATCGTATCGACCAACAAGGGCGACTTCGACCCAAGGAGATTCCTTGCGAATGTCGGCGAGGGGCAGCAAGTCCTTTGCCAAGACGCAAACCATCTTCACACAGGGGGACGCGGCTGACTCAGTCTTCTACATTCAGGAAGGCAATATTAGACTCAGCGTCGTATCCAAGTCTGGCAAGGAAGCGACCCTTGGCATATTAAATGCTGGAGACTTCTTCGGAGAGGGTAGCCTCGCTGGACAGCCCTTACGCATGGGGTCGGCCACAGCAATGACCGCCTGCACGCTTCTGCGCATCGACAAGAAGTCAATGATGCATGCCCTCCAGCACGAACACAAATTCTCGGATGTGTTCGTAACCTATCTGCTGGCACGGAATATCCGATACGAAGAAGACTTGGTTGACCAACTCTTCAATTCCAGCGAGAGGAGATTAGCTCGGCTTCTGCTGTTGCTTGCTCGATTCGGCAAGGAAGGGATACCGGAGACTCTGATCCCCAAGATCAGTCAGCAAACCCTCGCAGAAATGATTGGCACGACGCGGTCACGGGTCAGTTTTTTCATGAATCGGTTCAGACAGTTAGGCTTCGTTGAGTATGACGAGAACGGGATACAGGTCCATGGTTCCCTTCTAAATGTCATTCTCCACGACTAGGCATCATCAGTTTTCGCTTGACCAGCGCCGAACCGGGCATCTGGCGGCTATCGAAACCAGGTTCACCCTCAGGGCAGCATTCGTCGGCGTAGAAGCCAATTCTTTGACCGTGATCCGCCCGCTATGCGGTGCTAGCCTATCGTCATGCAGAATCCCGTCAAAGAACGAATCGCGAAGTTGCGGGACGAAATAGCGCAAATAAGTGAAGCGAACCGACTGCACTTGCATGGCGGCAAAAAGAAGCCACAGGGAGCTGCGGGGGATCACGAACGTCGGCTTCAAAGATTGCAGGAAATTCTGGACGAATTAGTGGCGCTGACCGACTGGAAAAAGCTATGAAAATCGCGAACGAGACCTGCATGAGGCACAAATGCAGGGTGAGAAGCGTACTCCGCGCACCACGATATTGAAATCGAGTCGCAGCCGAGGGGCGCCAATCTTGGAGGACGCGCTCACCGGCATCCTCTGACTCGCATCACGGGAGATCAGGCCGTGTCAGGGATTGGTCAATCGCAAGGTCGCGACATGTGCGACGAATGAGTTCGTGCGCGGAGTCTGAATCAACGAACTCGAAGCCGTAGCGAAATGCGTTCCTTTGGCGGCCTATCGCCTGAATCGTCACAGCACCGCAGGGGAGCGCGAAGCCCAACTCCACGACCTCGCCCAAGGACGCTTCAATTCTCAGCATGGCTGCGATCCCGGATTCGCTAATATCCACGGTATACCCGTTCAGCACACCACACTTGCGGGAATTGATTCTGATATCGACCTCAATTTTGAACCGGGGCTGGCGACGGGCGTCGGGAATCATAGGAACGGGCAACATCACTTTCTCCCCTCTGGTTCGATGATGTTCCAAAAGTGTTCTTGCCTCAACCGGCTGTGAGCGTTCGTCAATCGCGATGCGACTCACAGGCAAGCGAGCAAAAAACAAACCTCGCGGTTCTCCTCCGATCCTCCGTAAGTCAACAACACACACCGCGAGCATCTATGTAGGTCTTGTCTATAGCATAGATAATGCCCCCTACTGCGGTGCGGGGGTGTTCACTCTCGGACACTCTCGGCAATTATTGTGAAAAAACAGTCACCTCACGCTAGACATGGCGAGGGTTATTTCACAACTGTGCAATCTTGAACAGACACGAAATAGGGGACGACTGTAAATTGTAGTGAATTGTCGTAGACGTAGAGGAACTGATGTGGCCCTCCCGTGGTCTTTCCGGTTCCTATTCTAGTGGCGCAGCCCATGCGACCGCTGCGCCACGCCATCGGGACTACCACTGTGATGAATAAAATACCGTTTGCCGATCGATCGCCCGATCGAGACGACCACTGTGGCGGACCCGAGCTGTCTGAGCTTCTCGTCACCAGACCGACGGCTGCGTTTCAGTGGCCCCCCGATTGCTCTTGGCCGTTCATTGATCACGGGCGGGAGAGCGATACCTAGACCCCTTGTTGCTCGGCAGCTTCGCATCAGTGGCGAGAGTGGTGTCTGTGAAGTGGCGACACTGGCCGGAGCCCCCCTAATCGCGAGTCACACAGCTTCCATTGCAGGTCCACTCGGACTCCGTCCGCTCTGGGAACACGAACTCCAACAGTTCTTTGGCTCCCCGGTTGCCGATGTAAGCCTGCCCTAAAGCGTGCCCTACAAGGAAGAGGGTGGCTTGTTCGGAGGCGCGCGCCTATCAAGCAAGCGACCAACGCGCAGTGTGGGCACAGGAAGTCGGAACATCCAGCGAGTGGATGCCGGAGGCTACGTTTCCGAATAGGCGCCGAGGCTGTGAGAGAACGCGGCCGCGTGCCAAAAGGTTTGGGGCTTCACCTGGTGGTGCTCGCGCGACATCGATCCCGCGATGAAGGAGTTTCTGAGCCTGGAGTACACGCTGGGAGTCTTGGATCAACAGAACCGAGTGAAGCCGCTGGGACGAACATTGTCCAGCCTCGCCGACGAATGGCGCAAGAATCCGCCGGCTGTGATTTCTCGCTCCGTAGCGCTGGTGATTCCCGACAAAGGGCTTTCCAAAAAAGGGCGACGTGGCCGATTGGAGCGTCGCGAAATAATATTATGGACCTGGTCAGTCGCGGGGTGCGACCGGCAATCGTGCTGGAGAGCCGTGCCGGGGACAAAGCTTATCTCAGGAGCAGAGGGATCGAAGAGCTGATCGAGGCCGCGGTGCGACAACTCGTAACCAGCACTCCTCCCCAAATTCAATTGAGAGGAGGGCGTTGCGACACCAGGACCAATGCAACAATGAATTCTGAGGGAAACTATGATCCGAGGGAGCAGGTAATAACGGTCCCAAGGAGAGAACATGGATCGACGTAACTTCCTGAAGAACAGCGGCACATTGCTTGCTGGAGCTACCCTTGTACCCCACGCGCTGTCCAAGGCTTCCGAATCCCGGGCAGCCAATCGGGCAGGACGGTTGGTTCTTCCCATGAACCGGAACTGGCGTTACAGCGGTCGCTCTGGCGAGGGAGCCCATTCGAAAGATTTTGACGACTCAGGGTTTGAGCGTGTTGCTATTCCGCACGCTAACGTGCGCCTACCCTGGCATGGCTTCGACGAGAAGACTTACGAGTTTGTTTCGATTTATCGCCGCCATTTCAAGCTTCCCGAGGAAGCTCGCGGCAAGCGAGTGTTCGTCGATTTCGAAGCGGCGATGACCGCCTCCACCGTGTGGATCAACGGCACGCGCGTTGGAGAGTATCGGGGAGGATACACGCCATTTTTCTTTGAGCTGACGCCTCACCTCGACTTCGACGGTGAAAATGTCCTGGCACTCCAGCTTGACTCCCAGGAGCGGCCGGATATTCCGCCTTTCGGCGATGAAATCGACTACCTGACGTTTGGCGGCATCTACCGCGAAGTTTTCTTACGTGTCGTTCCCGCGACCTTTATTGAAAACGTCTTTGTCAGAGTCAAAAACGCTCTGGGCGCACATCCAAGCGTCGAGGTCGACTGTTTTCTGGAGCATTTGGAGCCGTTGCGTGACGCCCTGACGCTTGACGCTGAACTGGTTGATGGCGAGCGCTCCCTGGCGCGATCCTCCCAGCGCATTCCTCCCTCGAAGGTCTCGACCGAAGCCGTTGCTCACACCGTGCACCTCGACCATCTGAACGACATCAAACTATGGAATCTTGAACAGCCGAATCTCTACTCCGTTCGCGTGTGTCTACAACGAGGAACCGAGGTACTCGATGAGCATTCCTGTCGCTTTGGTTTTCGGGAGGCCCATTTCACTGATCATGGCTTTGAGCTGAATGGCAAAGTGCTCAAGCTTCGCGGCCTCGACCGGCACCAAACGTTTCCATTCGTGGGCCAGGCAATGCCTGGGCGTTGTCAGCGTCGTGATGCCCAGATACTTCGGAAACAGCTCAAGTGCAATATCGTCCGCACCTCCCATTACCCACAGTCGCGTCATTTCCTCGACGCGTGCGACGAGGCAGGCTTGCTGGTTTTGGAAGAAATTCCTGGATGGCAGCACATTGGCGATCAGGGATGGAAGGAGCTTTCGATCGACAACCTCCGCCGGATGATCCGGCGCGACTGGAACCATCCTTATATTGTTTTGTGGGGTGTGCGCATCAACGAATCCCGGGACGATCATGACCTTTACTCTCGAACGAACGCGCTAGCGCATCAGCTTGATACGACGCGCCAAACCGGGGGGATCCGCGATTCCCAGGAGTCTGAGTTCCTGGAAGATGTGTTTACCATGAACGACTTCGGATTCCCACTGAAGCCTCCGAACCACTCCCGCTACTTGAATACTGAATTCGTGGGTCACACCTATCCCACCAAGACTATCGACAATGTGGAGCGCCTCACTGAGCACACCATTCGTCATGCTCGTGTTCATGACCAACTCGCGTCGAATCCCCAATATGCGGGAGGCATTGGCTGGTGTGCGTTCGACTACAACACCCACGCCAACTTCGGTTCCGGAGACCGGCTTTGTTATCACGGCGTCAGCGACATTTTTCGCGAACCGAAACCGGCAGCCGGCTTCTACAAGTCGCAGTGTGATCCTGGGGAAGAGGTCGTGCTGGAACCAGCGTTTCACTGGGCTCGTGGCGACGAATCTGTGGGATTCTCAAAAGCAGTCGTCTGCTCGAACTGCGACCATCTGAAGTTCTATGTTGGCGGCAAACTGGTTCGAGAAGCGGAGCCCGACCGCGAGCAGTTTGGCCACCTTCGCTACGCGCCCTTTGTCGTTCACCTGGGAGAGCTCTTTGACAAATGGGGAGATCTTCGTATCGAAGGTTATATCCAGGGCAAGCAGGTGATTGCGAAAAATTATTCTGGAAAGGGCGTAGACCGAAGATTTGATCTTCTCCCCGATGACAAGGAGTTGATTGGCGATGGCGCCGATTCTACCCGCGTGGTGCTCCGCGTCACCGACGAATTCGGAGCGATTCGGCCGTTTGCCAACGATGCCGTCAGACTCGAGCTGGAGGGACCGGCAGATGTCATCGGCGATAACCCTTTTTCACTGATCGGCGGAACCGGCGCAGTTTGGATTCGGGCAAAAGAGCAGGCTGGAAGAGTACGCCTGAAAGCGATTCACCCCCAGCTGGGCACGCGAGTAGTCGAGATCGAAATCGCCGCCGCGCCTCAGGAAAGAATTTAGTGGCGATTTTTTGGGCAGGAGCGTTCAGCGTGAAACTGACTCCACCCATTCGAGCGATGTGCGTGAGATGATGCGCGTGAGACGAAGAGGATCGAAACCGGGACGAACGAATACGCGTGCCTGGGATGGGGCCACGACCCCAAATTTCCGCTCTCAGTCGACTTCCATGATCGGTTGCTGTGGCTTGGCCAAGAACGAGGCTGCGAGACCGCAGGCGGCTGCGAAGGACAACCACAGACCCGGAATCGCCCTATTCCCGGTAACGTGAATCAGATAAGTGCTGATGGCTGGAGTAAACCCACCGAAGATCGCTGTGGCCAGGCTATAGGCCAGAGCAAAGCCTGTAGTCCGCACATTCACCGGCATGATCTCGGTAAGAAAAACCACCATGGCGCCGTTGTAGCTGCCATAGATAAAGGATAGCCAGAGTTCGACGCTCAGCAATCTTGAGAACGATGGATTACGAACCAGCCAAAGCATTGCTGGATATGCTGTGATCAGCATCAGGATCGTACACAGAACCAGTAGGGGCCGGCGGCCTATCCGATCGGACAGAGTTCCCATTACAGGGAGCCAGAACAGATTAGAAGCCCCAACCCACAGAGTCACGATCAGACTGTCTAGGCTTGCCAGATGCAGCACCGAACTGCCGAATGTGGGCGTATAAGCGGTGATCATGTAGAAAGACACGGTGGTCATGGTCACCATCATGACTCCGATGATCACAATCCCCCAGTTTGCGGTGAGCGAGCGGAGAATTTCTGAGGTGCTTGGCCTGTGCTTGCGGGCGATAAATTCGTCAGTCTCTTGAAGCGAACGCCTGAGCCTGAACAGGAACGGAAGTATGGCACAGCCCAGGAGAAGGGGAATTCGCCATCCCCACTGCAGCATTTTCTGAGGCGGAAGAGCGGAACTCAACATCACTCCAACCAGTGCGGCGAACATGACCGCCACCTGCTGGCTCGCCGATTGCCAGCTGACGTAGAAGCCCTTGTGCCCCGGAGTGGCGATCTCCGACAAGTAAACCGAGACGCCGCCCAACTCCATGCCCGCCGAAAAGCCCTGTAGCAGGCGGCCAGTCAGTACGAGCAGCGGTGCCAACAAGCCGATGATCGCGTATCCCGGCATGAACGCAATAGAAATGATTCCAACCGACATCAGGCCCAGCGTGAGAATCAGGCCGGCGCGGCGTCCATGACGATCCGTGTATGCTCCGAGCACGATGGCTCCGAGGGGCCGCATCAGAAAACCAGCGCCAAACGTCATCAGCGACAGCATCAACGAAAGAAATGGATTACCGCTGGGGAAGAAGGCATTGCCGATCGCGGATGCATAATAACCGAAGACCATGAAGTCGTACATCTCCAGAAAATTGCCGCTGGAGACGCGGACTACAGCCCAGATTTTTGATTTCCGGTCAGAGAGAGCGATCGTAGGACTTTGATAGGACTCAGTAATCGTTTCTTCCTCACGTGAAGGAAGGACTCGAAGAGCGCGGATAGATGATTTTCATCCCCGAGTGCACGCTGAACGAGACAGCCCAGCTACCGCATACTTGAATGACTTACCTCACTCACCTGCGAGGCGATGGCTGCGCCCATATCTTTGGTGGTGGCCTGCCCTCCGATATCCGGAGTACGAACTTCAGATTGCGCCAGAGTCTCCGCAATGGCACGCTCGACTGCATCTGCGGCTTCCGCAACTCCGAGATGTCTTAGCATCATAGCGCCTGACCAGATCTGCCCGATGGGATTTGCTATGCCTTTTCCGGCTATGTCGGGTGCCGAGCCGTGTACTGGCTCGAACATAGACGGGTATTCCTTCTCTGGATTGAGGTTGGCTGAGGGAGCGATGCCGATGGACCCGACGACCGCTGGCCCCAGATCAGAAAGAATGTCCCCAAAAAGATTGGACCCTACGACAACGTCGAACCAGTCAGGATGGCGCACGAAGTGAGCGGTGAGGATATCGATGTGATACTGGTCTGTGCGTATATCCGGATATTGCGCCGCCATCTCATGGAAACATTCATCCCAGAAGGGCATGGTGTGGATGATGCCGTTCGATTTTGTGGCCGAGGTCAGATGCTTCTTTCTCTTCCTAGCCAAATCGAAGGCGTGCCGGAGGACTCGGTTCACTCCACGGCGGGTAAAAACTGTCTGTTGAACGGCCATCTCGTCGTCCGTTCCCTCATAGAGCCGCCCGCCTATATTTGAATACTCGCCCTCGTTGTTTTCGCGAACGATACAGAAATCAATCTGGCCGGGCTTCCAATGTTTAAGGGGAGTTTCAATCCCTTCAAAAAGGCGCACGGGCCGCAGATTAACGTATTGGCGGAAATGGCGGCGGATGGGAATCAACAATCCCCACAACGAAACATGATCGGGAACGCTGGGGTGTCCGACAGCGCCCAGGAAGATAGCGTCAAAGGGCCGCAGCTGCTCAATGCCGTTCGCCGGCATCATGCTTCCGGTCTGGACATAGGTTTCGCAGCTCCAATCGAAAGGGTGCCATTTGAATTGGAATCCAAAGCGCTGTCCTGCGGCTTCCAGAACCCGGATGCCCTCCGGAACCACTTCTTTCCCAATACCATCTCCGGCAATCACGGCTACGTCGAAAGTGTTCATGGACGGTGTAGTTTATCCTTTCTCGACTGACAACAACGGCCCGAGCACATCCACATCCGGAACCGAGTCTAGCGTCCTGAGCAAAGAGATTATTTTCTCGGCCTTCGACTTGGAACAACCCGCGTATTCCGCACACCCGCGGAATTTTGTGGCCGCTTCTTCAAAGGTCATCGGATTCGCAGGGCTGCCCTTAGCGAAATCCGCCCGGCCCGTGATCATTCTTCCGTCTTTTAGGTGAATTTTCAGGATCGAGGTCATTTTGTCGAATCCGGCACTCTCGGCCTCGGGGTCGACGTAAAAGTTGATCTTTCGAATCATCTCCTGAACCTCAGGTCGATGCACGACTTTTTCCGAGAATTCTCCCAAACCGGCTTTTCTCTTCAGGAGCAAAATTGCCAGGCAGAACTCCATGCTGAACTTGGCTTCCAGTCCGGTCTTTGGCTGGTGGTGAAGAAGAGTCGTTGTCATGTTGTGATTTGCACCGCAATCCAGCTTTTCCACTTGATCCGGTTGTACATTGTTGGCCTCGATCAGACGCATGAGTTCCGTCATCGCCGGGTGCGTGAGGGAGCCTGAAGGATAAGGCTTCAACGAAACCCCCGGGGAGGCGAATGTCCACGGCTTTCCCAGGCGATCCATGATCGCAGCCGGATCATAAGATCCACCGAAGGCATGGAAGAAGCCGCGATCTGCTTCCAGAATTTGTTGCGCAGCCGTCCAACCCAGTGCGACAAGGTCAGCGGATACAACTCCGCTCTCGGCTGCGTGTCCCGCCTGAAACGGCTTGGTCATGGTGCCGAAATTTTCTCTCAGGCCGCCGGACTGACTGGCGACCAGGCCGAAAGTGTTCAGAATCTTCGATTGATCGAAGCCAACGAGCTTTGCCGAAGCCGCTGCGGAACCGAAGGCTCCGCATGTGCCCGTGGAATGAAATCCATCTTGATAGTGGCGGGGCGAGATCGCTTCCGCGATCTTGCATTCCACCTCGACGCCTAGGTGGTAGGCGAGCATGAATTCCTTGCCCGAAATATTTCGCTGGGCGGAAAGTGCCAGGATCGCGGGAAGTACGGGCACGGTAGGATGGACCAGCAGGCCGTATACGCGGTCCTTCGCGGCAGAGAGTTGCGTGTCGTCAAAATCATCGGCATGAATCGAAACTCCATTCACGAATGCGGCGAAGCGTGGCGAGGTTTTGAGCGCCGATCCCGCGATGGTGGCCTGTCCTCCGCATACTCCCATATTCTTCAGATATTGGCGGCCTATGGTTCCGGTTTCAGCTCGCGATCCTGCCAAGGCTAACCCCAATCCATCGAGGATTGACTTCTTGCCGAGTTCGATCACCTCTGGGGGAATGTCCTCGTACTTTGTGGTCGCGACAAAGCGGCCGACATAGTCGGTCAGACCAGGAGTTTTGGGGAAGTCGTTGGCCGAAACAGCGCCCGAGCCTCGCGCCGCCAGCACCGGCTTGATGAGCGCGGTGGACGCCATCGCCCCTAAGGCTAGTTTTCCGAAGTCACGCCTTAACATTTCTTACCCGCCATTTTTCGAATTTACTTCTGGCTGCATCCTTTGCCCCCTGGAGAGTTCAGATCGTTGCGGAGAACTTGACCGCCCTTCATAACGAATTTCACCCGCTCCAATTCTGTGATCTCAGCGAGCGGGTCACCGCACACGGCGACGAAGTCGGCAAATTTCCCGCGCTCGATGGAACCGATGTCAGCGTCCCATCCCATGATCTGCGCGTCCACCATGGTGGCAGCGCGAATAACCTGCGCTGGACTCATTCCAAACTTCACCATGTATTCGAACTCTTTGGTTTGCGTCCCGTGCGGAAAGGGTCCAACTCCTGTCCC
This sequence comes from Acidobacteriota bacterium, assembly GCA_003225005.1. Taxonomy (GTDB): domain Bacteria; phylum Acidobacteriota; class Terriglobia; order Terriglobales; family Acidobacteriaceae; genus Sulfotelmatobacter. The sequence continues at coordinate 10,443 of QIAN01000263.1, forward strand.
AAAGCCAATCTTGACGCCCGCGGCAACCGCACGCCGGAAGTTCGGCTCCGAGACTTCCGCCACCATGTGCCCGCCGTATTTCTTGGCATCGTGTTGCCGATCCAGCTGGTAGTGATACAGAGTGGGAATGAGGTAGATGCCCTTTGTCTTGAACAGCTGAATGTCCTCATCGGACAACTGCACTCCGTGCTCAACTGTATCCACACCGGCGACCAGACAATTGTGTAGTCCCGGCCCGGCAAATGCGTGGCAAGAAACCTTATGCCCTTTCGCATGCGCCTCGTCAACAAATGCCTGCACTTCCTCCAGGGTGAAGGTCGGCGGATTGATGATTTTGCCGTCGGGCGAAAAACTAAACTCGTATGCCGCGTAGAATTTTACCCAATCGGTGCCGTTCATGAGCTGCTCGCGCACGCCTTTGCGCGCTTCCCACGGCGAATCCACGGTTTCGAGCATCGACGGCAACGGAATATCGCGCGAATAACCCTTGGGACGAAAGCCTCCGGTGGTGGCAAAACCGCGTCCCGAAACCTGTAGCCGGGGGCCTTGCACTAGTCCGTTGTTGATGGCGTCACGCAGATCTACGTCGCCATACATGCCGCCCAGTGTCTTGAGGTCGCGTAGGGTCGTGAAGCCGACGTACAAGTCACGCTGTGCATTGACCATCGCTTCGAGGATGCGGTACTGCAGCGGCTCTTTCAACATCTGGGCATCCAGATCAGGGCCACCGGAGAAGATGTGAGTATGTCCATCGATCAGTCCGGGCAGGACGGTCGCGTTGCTCAGATCCACTACATCCGTACCCGCTGGAATGTGAACGTCGTTGGCCGATCCGACCTGCGTGATTCGAGCTCCTTCGATGAGGATTACCTGTTGCTTAGCCAGTTGCTCGGATTTTCCGTCAAACATACGTCCGGCGCGAATCGCCAGCCGCTCATGGGTTCGGGTTTGGGGCGGCGGAAGGGGCGGAGGGGGCGGAGTTTCACGTTCTTGTTCTTGCCCCGGCAAAGAGCACGGAGAGAAGCACACAGCCAAAACTAGCATCGCCGCAGTGCGCATGAAGGTTCCAGCTGGCCGATTTGCCTCAAACGACATCGTCCCTCCTACGATCTGGCGTCCGCATCTTTGGGAGCAGTCTTGATAAGAATGGTGAGTCCGGCAGCGACCAAGGTAATCACGCCCAGATAGGTGAATCCCGACAGGAAACTTCCCGTCCGTTTGTTGAGATACCCCACGATTAACGGGGCGAAATACGCACCCAGGTTGCCGATAGCGTTTACAAAACCCATTACCGAGCCGACGATCTTCGGTGACAACGTTTCTGTTGGGATAGCCCAGAATGCGCCCATGGGGCCGTAAGCTCCTACGCCGCTCAGTGCGATAAAGGTAAAAGCAATCAGCAGTGAATGAGGAATGCTGAGGACAGCGAGAAGGATCGAAGTCCCACCAAACAACATGGCTGCGGCGGCATGCAAACGGCGCTCCCGCATTTTATCCGAATGACGCGAGACCAGCAGCACAGAGACGGCGCCCACGATGAAAGGCATGGTGTACAGAATTCCTGTCGAAAGGCTGCTGAGTATCCTGAATTTTCCCATGGCGCTGGGCAGCCAAAATAACAGCCCCATCTGTCCACTCACGAAACAGAAATAGATGGCTGCCAGAAGAAACACCTGAGGCCGCAGCAGCGCGCGAAGAAAGGGAACTTTTTCCGATCCTTCCAGCGCAGACGACTCGCGACGCAGAGTCTCTACCAGCCGAATGCGCTCGTCCTCTGGTAGCCAAGCTGCCTCCGAAGGATGATCCTCGATAAATACCAGCCAGATCGCCAGCCACAAAAACGGCAAAGAACCTTCGGCGACCAGCATCACACGCCAGTTCCAGTGGTCCAAAATCCACCCAGAAAAAGGCGAGGCCAATATTACAGCTCCCGGCAAGCAGAGCAGCCAAAATGCATTGGCGCGGGCACGCTCGGAGCGGGAGAACCAGTGCGAGAGCAGGATCAACGTGGCCGGATAAACCCCGCTCTCCGCCACGCCCAGCAGCAAGCGCAGCCACAGGAGTTCGTGATAGCTACGGGCAAAGCCGCATCCCACCGCAAACAGAGCCCACAGAACCAGTAGAACGCTGATGAACTTCTTCGCGCTCCAATGCTTGGCCAGATGCCCGCCGGGAATCTGCAATGCCAGGTAGCCCCAGAAGAAGATGCCGGCCACAGTTCCGGCTTGTTGCGGATCCAGATGGAGATCGCGGCTGATGTGCGGCAAGGCGAGAGATATGTTCGTCCGATCGATAAAGGCGATCGTGTACATAATCAGCGCCACGGGGATGATGCGGATCCAGCGGATTGAAGTCCGCGATGCACTCATTTCGCCCTTGGCATCGGTCTGGTCGTCGGTTGTCATTGAGATAACTGAGGATCGCGAATGTGACCGTCCAGACCACAGACCGGGAACGGATGCGCCAGTCCAGCAAAGCCTTCGCTAGGGCTGTATCTCGTATACGCGAACTTCGGCGTCCTTATTCTCGTGATGAGGGACGGCGAGATAGTAGCGATTTAATTCCGGCACCACAATGCCCGTCTTTGCCCGGAACGCTCCGGGAACCTTGGCCAACAAAGCGTAATGATCGGAGTCTTTCTGCTCGAAAACGTCCACAGCCCCGTCGCCGGCCAGATAAAGGCGCTTATGCGGGGCGTCATAACTCATGTCATCGACCATGCCCACTGCTGGCAAGCTGGTGATGACTTTGCCGCTGTCCGAGTTAAGCACAATCAACTTTCCCGGATTTCTGGTGGTCACAAACAAGCGGTGCTCCGGTTCGTCAAAAGCCATGGCCACATTCAGTTTGTCGCCCGCGGGCAAAGGCCAAGTGGCCGACAATGCAGACTTGTTCCGGTCGAGGACCCCGACCGCACTCTTACCCGTAAGATTGATGAACATGCGTGGTCCAGACTTCTCCAGGACGATCGCCTCGACATGATTGGTGTCTATTTTTATATCGCGTAGCTTCTTGGAGTTGTCGGTATCAATCACACTGATCAACGAATATGGGGTATGCGCCTCCCGCCCACCGTTGACGACGTAAAGGTAATGAGTGGCGGGATCGTACGCGATGGAATCCGCATCGACAGAGACTTTGATCTCGCCCAGCAATTTATAACTATCGCGGTCATATATCTGGACCGCGGAAGCGTCACCCGCCACGATGAAAAGCTTCTCTAAATCCTTACGGATGAGAATTGCATGTGGCGCCTTCACATCTTCAATGGTGTGAATCAGCTGGTTTGTGTTGGTATCGAAGACCAGAACCTTCCCATTCTCCTCGCCGGTCAGGAAGAGACGGTGCCCATCGACGTCGGGAGCGAAATGGTCGAAGTCGCCATCGTGGAGCCCGGGCAGGGGAATAGTCGCTACCAGCTTCAGGGGTGCGTGATCTTGACCTTGGCAGCTGACTGCGAGAGCGACCCAAAGCGCACAAATGACCCGTTGCCTGGGCTTCATGATTTCCCTCCGAAGTGATGCGCAAGCCGATGAAAATCTTGGTGCTCGACGGGCGGATGCTACGCTAGCGTAGTTATTGAGTCAACGTCTCCTCTCCGTGGGGAGAGACCAGGGAGCGATGCGGCGGACCAAAGTAGCGTGTTTTCAAGCAAAACTCATGCTGTCCCGTTTTGTCAGCTAAACAGAAATTAATGTTGGTTTCAGTTCACATTGCGATGGATGAATTATGCTGTCCGCGCTGCTTGTGGCGCGGGCTGCGAGGCCGCAGCAGATCCGTCCCACAAAATATGGAACTCACGTTAGGGAGAGAATCATGAAGAAATGGGTTTTCGTTCTGATGACGGTTTTCATCGCTCTGGATACCCCGGTGCAGAGTCAAGAGACCGCGCCGCTCAAGCTGGTCCAGACCATTACGCTGCCTCCCGACGTGAAAGGACATTTTGATCATTTTGAGGTCGATATAAAGGGCAACCGGCTTTTTGCGACTCCGGAGTCCTATAAAGCTGTGCTGGTTTTTGATCTCAAGACGGGCAAGCCCGTCCACACCATATCCGGGATCGAGAGGCCCCATGCCGTGCTCTATCGCGAAGACCTCAACCGCATCTATGTGACCGATGGGGAGGCGGGGGATCTCAAGATATTTGACGGCAAAACCTACACTCTGCTGTCCCGCGTGAAGCTGCTGGAGGACGCTGATTCAATCGGATACGATCCGACCACCAAGTATCTATATATCGACAATGGCGGTGGGGACGTCCACCAGACGTACTCCATGCTCAGCGTCGTAGATACTACCGCAGGCAAAAAACTCGCCGATATCAAGATCGACGGGGAAACGCTGGAGGCCATGGCGCTGGAGAAATCCAGTCCTAAGATGTACGTCAACAACCGGGACAAGAGTCAGGTTGACGTGGTTGACCGAGACAAACGCGAGGTGGTCGCCAGTTGGCCTGTCACCAAATGTAAGGGCCCGGTGGCGATGGGGTTCGACGAGACGAACCATCGGTTATTCGTGGCTTGCCGCAGCGGAGACATCGTGGTGTTGAACACGCAAACCGGAAAGGAAGTTACCGCTTTAGCCATGACAAAAGGTGTCGATGACCTGACTTACGATCCGGCCAAAAAGCGTATTTATGCCGCGGGTGACGGCAGCGTAGATGTGTATGAGCAGATGGATCGAGACAGCTACAAGCTGCTTGCAAAAATACCGACGGGGCCGGTCGGAAGAACGGCGCGCCTGGTTCCTGAACTGAATCGCTACTTCGTGGCGGTTCCCCAGCACGGTACGACGAGCGCCGAGATTCTGGTCTTCGAGGTGCACTAAGGACCTGGGAAAGAAAGGCGGGATCAAACCGATCGAGTGGGCGCTTGGTTTGATGGGGGCGCAAGCAAAGTGCGATGATATTGAGGAAGGTCTATGCGGATCTTGTTGGTCGAAGACGAACGAAAGGTTGCCAGCTTCATCGCACGCGCCTTGCGAGAAAACACATACGCAGTGGACGTGGTTGAAACCGGCGAGAAGGCCCTTGAGTCCGGCATAGATGTTTCTTACGACGCCATCCTCCTCGACGTCCGGTTGCCTGGTCTTAGCGGGATCGAAGTCTGCCGCGAGTTGCGCCAACGCGGGATAGAGGCTCCCGTCATGATGCTCACGGCTCGGGGTTTGATCGAGCAGAGAGTGGAGGGACTCGATGCCGGCGCTGACGACTACCTCACCAAGCCCTTTGTCCTGGCAGAGCTCCTCGCGCGGGTGCGGGCGCTGGTTCGGCGCGGCTTCCATAGCGGCAACGCAAAGCTGCGCTATGGAGACCTCGCTCTCGATCGTCACCGCCGCCGGGCTACACGCGGGCAGGAGATCATTCCCCTTACCACCAAAGAATTCGCTCTGCTCGAGCTTTTCCTGCTACGTGCTCCGGAACTGGTTACCCGCAGCGAAATCGTCGAGCATGTATGGGATTGTCACTTCGACAGCCAGACCAACCTGGTCGAGGTGTACATCAACCGTTTGCGCCAGAAACTTGACCAGAATCGATCGGCAAAGCTGATTCATACCGTTCGGGGCGTCGGCTATCGCCTGGGAGTGCCGGAATCATGAAAGCGAAAACGCTTCGTTTTCGAATGATGTTGCTCTTCACTACCGTAGTTGGGGTACTGCTGGCTGGGTCCTATCTTGCATTCTGGGGGCTCCTGTCCCACGAAATTCCCACTCAACTCAACCGCCAGCTGCTGGAGACGTCTCGTCCCCTTATTGCTGACATCATTACAGAACCGAACGCACAGGATATCAAGCGGCTGGACATCCCGGGCGAGTTTTTCGAGTTGCTGGATGCTACCGGCGGCATTCTTCAATATTCGAGAAATCTTACAACTCCAATCGCTTTGAATGGAATGAGTCTGCCCATTTCACGTCCCACTTTCGGAATTGGAACCATCGGGAACACCCAAACGCTGCGCGTCGCCCTGATCCCTTTTCAACAAGGGAGTCGGTCACGTGTTCTGGTGGTGGCTATCCCGACGCTTGGCACTAGCCGCGTGCTGGATAGCTTTGGCAGCATCGCCTTGCTGCTTTTCCCCTTGAGTCTGCTGCTCACGGCGGGCATCTCCGCTTTCTATGTAGGCAGAAGCCTTGCACCGGTGACAGCGCTTACCCAGCACGCCGCCCTGATGGCGAAGCGGGTCACAAACCGCCAGGGATTCTGGACACCTCTGCCGGTATCTTCTCCCCATGACGAACTGGGGCTGTTGGCGGAGACGTTTAATCACCTCTTGCGGGGGGTAGATTCAGCGGTGGGCCAGTTGCGGCAATTTGTGACGGACGCCTCGCACGAGCTGCGGACCCCGCTGGCCGTCCTTCACGGCGAGACTGAGTTGTTGCTTTCCAAACCGCGCAGCGCTGAGGAATATCGAAGAACTCTTGTCTTGTTCGATGATGAGTTCAAAAAACTGACTCGGATCGTGGAAGGTCTATTTACGCTTTCGATGGCCGATGCCGGACAACTTCACCTGCTGTCTGAGCCGCTCTACATCAACGAGGTTCTGGAAGAGGCTTGCGCGCTGGTGACATCGCGTGCGCGTGCAAAAAATATTGCCATCCTACGAGAGCTGAGTCGGGAAGTTGCCTACTGCGGGGACGAAGCTTTCCTCCATCAACTGTTTCTAATATTTCTCGATAATGCGATCAAGTACTCCCCTGAGTGCACCCAGGTTCGCGTGTCTCTGGTCGAGCAGGATGGAACGATACAGGCTCGTTTTGAAGACCAGGGCATCGGAATCTCCAGCGAGCATCTGGCCTTCATATTTGAGCGCTTCTACCGTGCCGCGCCGCCCACTGGCGTGGAGGCTCATAGCGGAGGTCTCGGCCTGGCCATCGCACAGGCCATCGTCCGTACCCAAGGTGGCGTCATCGAGTGCCACTCTACCCTGGGAGTCGGCTCAACCTTCACTGTGGTACTGCCGACTGCTTCCCCCGAGACTAACCTCAAAAGTAAACCTGAACAGAAATTAATGTTGGGTTAACTGCGCGATAGGCGTACAGTGGCACCGCCACGAGTGTGGAGGGAGCCCAATGTCTTCTCGAAGAATTTCCGCAGGGTGCGCGGTATGTCTCGGAACAGTCTTGATTTTAGTAGTCCTGTCTTCAGTTCCATCTAGCGCGCAGGTTACCGGAGCAACTCTCTCCGGCACTATAACCGACTCATCCGGCGGGGTTGTTCCTGACAGCCGAGTGGTGATCACGAATGTAGCCACAGGCGTGACCACGAACGTTACAACCAACTCGGATGGTTTCTTTACAGCCGCGAATCTGCTGCCGGGAGAATACAACGTTACTATCTCGGCCAAGGGATACACCACCCAAGAAAGAACCGGGATCTCGCTCACAGTCGGAGCGCAGCAGGTCTTTGACCTTACTCTGCGCGTCGGGAGCGCTTCGACAGAAGTAATGGTGGTTACAGCCGAAGCGCCTGCCGTGCAACTCAACAGCTCAGACATCAGCGCAGTGGTGAACGCGACCACGGTGCGGGAGTTGCCTCTCAATGGCCGCAGTTGGACGGACCTGGCAACCCTGCAGCCCGGCGTGAATAGAATTCAGACTCAGCCCGACTTCGCCCAAGGCACGGACCGAGGGAACCGCGGTTTCGGACAACAACTCACGATTTCCGGCGCCCGGCCGCAGCAGAACAACTATCGTTTGGATGGCGTTAGCCTCAATGACTACGCAAATGGAGCACCCGGCAGCGTGCTGGGAGGAAGCTTGGGTGTGGATGCCATTCAGGAGTTCTCTGTCCTGACCAGCAACTACTCGGCCGAGTACGGCAAGACCTCGGGGGGCGTCGTCAATGCGATTACGCGGTCAGGCACGAATCAGATTCACGGCAGCGCGTACGAGTTTCTTCGCAATAGCGCTCTGGATTCCAAGAACTATTTCGATGTCGGAAAAATTCCGCCCTTCAAGCGAAACCAGTTTGGCGGAGCGATCGGCGGGCCGATTGTGAAAGACCACACATTTTTCTTTGCCGACTACGAAGGCATCCGGCAGTCCCTGGGAATCTCGACACTAACCACCGTGCCGTCGCAAAATGCGCGCAATGGACTGATGTGCTCGAATCCGGCAGGGGCGGATCCTTCCAATCCATGTTCGCCTTTTCAGCTTCCCCTAGGGCCGAACACCGATGCGAATGGCGTGGATCTGAACGCAAAGGCTTACCTTACTTTCTATCATTTGCCCAATGGACCAATCCTGGGCAACGGGGACACCGGAGAATACACGTTCTCGGGGCAGCAGATCGTCAGCGAGAACTTCTTTACGGCGCGCATCGATCACAGGTTCTCCAGCAATGACAGTCTGTTCGGTTCGTACATGTTCGACAAAACCCCGTACTCGTCGCCTGACGGACTGAATAACGTTGAGTTCGACACATTGACCTCGCGGCAGTTCCTTTCGGTAGAGGAGACGCACATCTTTACACCTCGCTTCGCCAATTCCGTTCGTGTTGGCGGGAATCACGAGGCGGTAAACAACAATCAGAGCCTGAAGGCGCTCAATCCGGATGCCGCGAGGGCCGACCTGGGCGTCGGTGGCACAGGATTTAAGGGCCGCGACGCAACCCAGGTTCTTGTCGGCGGGCTCAGTGACTTTACGGGCGGAGTGGGCGGGAGCCCAACCTATTTTTACCATTGGAATTCCCTCCAGCTCTATGACGACGCCTTCCTCACCCGAGGCACACACTCCATCCGGTTTGGTATCGCCGCCGAACGAATGATGCTCAACGTGGTTGCCGACACCGATCCCAATGGAATCTGGAACTTCGACAACGTGCAGGGGTTTCTCACCAACCAGCCCACGAAATTCCAGGGTGGAATTGCCAGCACGCTTTCTCCCCGCAATCTGCGGCAGACTCTCTTCGGCGCCTACATACAGGATGATTGGCGGGCGCGGCCGAACCTGACGCTGAACCTCGGCTTGCGTTACGAAATGTCAACCGTGATCAGTGAGACGGCTGGCAAGCTGGCAAATTTGAGGAACATCACGGATGCGACCGCCCATCTCGGAGATCCTTTTTTCAGCAATCCAACGCTGAAGGATTTCGAGCCGCGCATCGGTTTTGCATGGGACCCCTGGCAGAACGGAAAAACCGCCGTGCGCGGAGGAATTGGGATGTTCGATGTTCAGCCGCTGCCTTATCAGTTCGTCCTTCTTGCCACCCAGGCAGTACCGTTTTTTAAGTACACCGTGGTCAAGGATCCCGTGGGAGAATGCACCGCCCCCCTCAACCCTTGCCCGAATCCCTTTCCCAATTTTGGCGGCCAGGACATTACATTTCCGGCAAACCGGTTGCGCTCAACTTATGCTGAACCCAACCCGAAACGCAATTACGTGATTCAGTGGAATCTTAATGTGCAACAGCAGCTCACCCCAAGCTTGGCCGCGATGGTGGCTTACGTTGGCTCGCGTGGCGTGCATCAGCCATTCCGGGTGGACGAGGCCGACCTTGTCATTCCGACGAAGACATCGGCCGGTTATGTCTGGCCCTACGTTACCGACCCCACCGATCCAAATTTTGGAGGTCCGCTGGATCCGATCAATCCGAACTTCGGCTCGGTCCGGGGAATGTTTTATGACGGGCACTCTTACTACAATGCATTTGAAGCACAGTTGGCCAAGCGCATGAGCCACGGCTTTCAAATGCAGGGCACATTTACGTGGAGCAAGAGCATGGACACCAGCTCCGCGTCGGTTGCGGGAGACACTTTCGGCAATTCAATTTCCAGTCTTCACTGGTTCGACATGAGGTTGAGCCGCGGCCTCTCGGATTTCAATGTTGGTCGTACGGTGGTGCTCAACGGTACCTGGGAGGTCCCTACGCGAAAGTCTCTTGCGGGGCCCGCCCAATGGGCATTGGGAGGATGGGAACTCGGACTGATCTTTACCGCCAGCGACGGAATCCCATTCACTGCCACGTGGGGGACCGGCTCAGACCCGGCAAATACCAACAGTGGCGACGACTGGGCATTTCCGAACCGGCTGGGTGGGCCCGGCTGTAACACCCTTACGAACCCCGGAAACCCCAACAACTACATCAAAACCCAATGCTTCGCTATACCCACGGCGCCTGATGTGGCATTTTGGAACCAGTATTGCGATCCTTTGCCGCCAAGCATCGGAGCACCTGTGGCCTTTCCATTGTGTTACAACCTCCGCGGCAACGCCGGCCGTAATATTCTGATCGGCCCTGGCCTGACGGACCTGGACTTCTCCCTGTTCAAGAACAACTACATCAAGAGGATCTCGGAGAGGTTCAACGTGCAGTTCCGCGCGGAGATTTTCAATATTCTCAACCATGTCAACTTTGCTCCGCCAGCCACGCCCACCAACACCGATATTTTCGATGGTGCCGGAAACCCAAACACCGTGGCGGGTCAACTCACCAAAACCACCACCACGGCGCGCGAGATTCAGTTTGCCGTCAAAGTGATCTTCTAGCGTGTGTGGAGCACCGACTCTCGGTAAAGGGTCGGTGCTTCGCGGCCAAAGAATCCGCGGGTTATCGTAGCCTTCCCCCGCAATCCGCGGATGCCGCAACCTCGGTCAGTTCGTTGTAACCGCTCATTGACGGTGCGCGAGGAGTACTAGCTTCACAAAAAGTTTTTATCCAGGTGGAGAAAGTGAATTCAACAGACCACTACCGAGACCAGCACTGTGAATCCCGCCCACTCACCCTGACCCGACGGGCATGGTTCGAGAACGCGGCCCTAATGACCGCCGCTGCGGCGTTTCCGCGCATAGCACTGGCGGCGGCCGCTGGCCAGGGCATCAGCCCGGTCATGGAGAAGCTCTGCGTCTACATGGCCGACGCCCGTAACCAGGCCCTGTCGGACCATGTGGTGCAGGAGGCAAAGCATCACATTCTCGACACCATTGCCGCCATGGTGTCGGGAGCGGATCTCCCTCCCGGACGTTTGGCGATTCAATTCGCTCGATCTTACGGGGGCGAAAAGGTCGCCACCGTGGTCGCCTCCAATATCCTCTGTGGACCGATCGAGGCGGCATTCGCGAACGGTGAGCTTGCTCACTCCGACGAAACCGATGATGACTTCACCACCGGAGGAGCCCATCCCGGGTGCGCTCTCGTGCCCGCCGCCCTGGCTGCCGGCGAACAATTCGTCATAAGTGGGACCCATTTCGTGCGGGCTGTGACGTTGGGATATGACATCGCGATGCGGGCCATGAAGACGGTCGGTCCGGGAATGAAGGAAACACACAACCTGGTGGGAACCATGGGCGCGACCGCCGCTGCCGGTTGCGCCGCCAGTCTGAATGCCCAGCAGATGCGCTGGCTGCTGGATTATGCCGCGCAGCAGGCCGGCGCCGGCATCGGTGCCTGGCGACGCGACACGGACCATATCGAAAAAGGTTTTCTTTTCGGCGCCATGGGAGCGCGTAACGGCGTCCATGCAGCACTCGTGGTTCACGCCGGCTGGACAGGCGTCGACGACGTTCTCTCCGGGCCCAACAATTTTGTAGAGTCTTACAACTCCAAGGCCGACCCCGCGGGTCTGATCGATCAACTCGGCCAGGTCTACGGAGTGACCGAAACCACGCTGAAAAAGTGGACGACGGGTGGTCCAATCCAGGCGCCACTTGATGCAATGGAAAATCTTTACAAGCGCCAGCCCTTCCAGGCGGATCAGGTAAAACAGGTTGTGGTGCGTGTCGCCACCAGCGCGGCCTACACCGTCAACAACCGCGACATGCCCGATATCTCTCTCCAGCATTTGGTCGCGGTGATGCTGCTCGACAAAACCGTCTCTTTCCACGCAGCCCACGACAAGCCACGCATGCAGGATCCGGCCGTCCTGCGCGAGCGCGCTAAAATACAACTCGTCCCCGATGACGAGTTAGAGAAGCTGATACCCGTGCGAGTCGCCATGGTTGAGGTTACGCTCAACAACGGGACGCGGTTGAGCGAACGTGTAGAGCATGTGCGAGGCACTCCCGAGAATCCCATGACGACCGAAGAAGTGGTTGCCAAGGCGCGCGAGTTGATGACGCCAGTCCTCGGCGCCGCAAATTGTTCGAAGCTCATCGAGCGAGTGATGGGACTCCATAACGTGAACGACATCCGGGAGCTGCGTCCGTTACTGCAACGGAGCTGAGCACGCGAACATGAAAAACCTATCCATATTGGGTCTCGCAACCTTGATCTGTGGATCGGTTGGATTCTCGCAGGAGCAGTCCCGGGCCCCTGAAACGAGTCCTTTACTGCTAGTCCAGGAGATTCCACTGCCGAATGTTGGAGGGCGGATCGATCACTTCACCTTCGACCGAAAACGCAAGCGTGTCATGGGCGCGGCTCTGGGCAACAACACGGTTGAAGTCGTGGATACATTTTCCGGCCGGGACATACACAGCATCACCGGCGCTGCCGAACCGCAAGGCGTAGTGTACCTAGGGGAGCTCAATAGGCTCTTCGTCGCCAACGGGACAGACGGAAAGCTCAGGGTTTACGACGGAGACGGTTTCAAACTGCTGAACACGCGCGATATCGGAGAAGATGCCGACAACGTGCGGTACGACCCTGCAGAAAAACGAGTGTATGTCGCCCATGGTGGAGATCAGGAAGGCGGCATGGCAGTCGTCGACGCCACAAGCATGAAACGCCCGGATGACGTCGCCAAGCTCGACGCTCATCCCGAATCTTTCCAGATTGCCGTCTCGCGACCCGTGATCTATGCCAATATCGCCACGAAAGCAAAGGTTGTGCTCATCGATCGGAACACACACAAGGTCACAGATTGGCTCCTGAGGACCGGCAAGGCCAACTACCCGATGGCGCTGGACGAAGCCGATCACCGAATCTTCGTGGTGACCCGAAGGCCGGCACAGCTCGTCGTGATCGACTCAGACAGCGGCGCGATGGTGGCCAGCGTTGCATGTGTAAACGACGCTGACGATCTGTACTATGACGCTGGCCGAAAACGTATCTATATTCCGGGAGGAGAGGGCTTCCTCAGTGTCATCCAACAGACGGACCGAGACCATTATCAATCGCTGGCAAAAGTCCCGACCACAATAGGAGCGCGTACTGGCCTGTGGTATGAGAAACGAGACCGGTTCTATTTGGCTGTGCCCGCTGGTTCCAAGCAGGGTGCGGCATTATGGGTGTATGCACCCGAGGACTGAGCCGGCGTCATGATCAGGTTTTTCTTCCATGGGTTGGCTGGTTTTATTTTCGTGATGGAAATGAATCACCGGGCGAACGTGACACGAGCACTGCTAGCCGTCGTTGCCTTCAGCGGCTTGATTCTGGAGGCCCGAGAACCGCGACAGTCAGGCCGAGGAACGGCGCAGGCCTCTTCCGATCTTGAGGCTTACCGAACTCGCATCGAGCCAATTTTTCTCAAACCACGGCAAGACGGAGTGCGCTGCTACGATTGCCATTCGAAGTTGGTCACGCGCCTTCGTCTGGAACCGCTTTCGCCGGGAAGTTCGTCGTGGACTGAGGAGCAATCGCGGCGAAACTTTGCGGTCGTCTCCCAGCTGATCACGCCGTCGCAACCGCTCAAGAGCCGCTTACTCCTTCATCCTCTGGCGCAGGAGGCTGGGGGAGATGCTTACCACACGGGCGGCAAATTCTGGGCCTCCGAGGACGATCCCGAATGGCAAATGCTTGCGGATTGGGTGAGTCACAGCGTCGAGACCAAGGCGGCGGTTGAAGTGCCACGGCGTTCGGTGACGGCCGAAGCTCTCGATTTCCAATTCTTTAAAACCAGGGTTCAGCCTGTCTTTTTGAACGAACGAGGCGGTCACGCTCGGTGCTACGGCTGCCACATCCTTGGGGACAAGAATTTTCACTTGGAAACGTTGTTACCCGGTCACTCGACTTGGACCGACGAGCAATCACAGCGTAATTTTGAAAACGCTGTACAGCAGGTCGTTCCCGGGGATCCGGCGTCCAGCCGGCTCTTGATCCACCCACTGGCGCCTGAGGCCGGGGGAGATCCCTTTCATTCCGGGGGCAGACAGTTCGCCTCTCAGACCGACCCCGATTGGCTTGTCCTGGCTGACTGGGTTCGCGGCCTCCGGTCAGTAGCCGCTCCCGATCCTTCATCCGGAGAGACAGTGCGGATTTATGTCACAAACAGTGCTGGTGACACTATCGACGTCATTGATCCGGCTACAAACAAAGTCGTGCAAGTCATCCGGGGGATCGAGCTGCCGCATGGCATCGCCTTTTCTCCGGACGGAACGCGAGTCTATGTCAGCAATGAAGCAGAGAGTGTGCTCGACGTAGTGGATCGAACCAGCGGTGAGATTCTTCAGAAAGTACCCCTCAGTGCCCGTCCCAACAATCTCGCGATCACTAAAGATGGAAGCCGCGTGCTGGTGGGCATCCGGGCTGGGGCAGGCGTCGTCGATGTGATCGACACAACTTCGCTAAAGCGTACAAAAAGCGTTCCCGTTGACGGCAGCGTGCACAATGTATTCGTCACACCGGACGGCAAGTATGCGGTCAGTGGTTCGATAGAAAATAAAGCTGCCACAGTGATCGATCTTGCCACCGAAATCGTGGTCTGGGAAGTTAAGTTCGACCGGCCTGTGCGGCCCATGGCCTTCGAGACAAATCCTGATGGCTCAACCAACCGTATTTTCGTCCAACTCGGCGGCTTCAACGGATTCGCGGTTGTGGATTTTCGAAAACGCGCGGAGGTCACCAGAGTGAAGTTGCCGCGTCAACCGGGTGGATTCGGAGTCGGCGAGGGTCGAACCGCCACTCCCTCCCACGGAATCGCGGTTGCGCCCGACGGGAAATCGCTCTGGGTCAACAGCACTGTTGCCAATGCGGTCTTCAAGTACTCCCTTCCGGAGCTGAAATTAGTCGGCTATCGAGCCTTGCCCGAAGTACATCCGCTGGGTCGTTCACCAGCCGGTTCGGTGCCGGAGTGGATCACGTTTACGCCAGACAGCAAAGTTGTCTATGTTTCCAACTCGGCCGCGAGATCGGTATCCGCCATTGATGCAAATACGCTGAGGGAAATAGCGGTGATTCCCGTGGGAGAAGTGCCCAAGCGCATCAATACCTTCGTCCTTCACGGGCACTAGCCGCCCCACAGGTTGCCCACAACCGACAGGTTCAATCCTGAAGTCGTGTGGCGTGGCTGAAGACAAAATTCGATTCGCCAATTCGCCTCTATAGAAGGGTGAGATTTTTCCTTGTACGCCGTCCAAACCCGTTATAAAGGACGTTGAAGGATTCCGAATCTTTTTTCCGAGGAGACAGAGATGGCACAGCAAACCTCGCGGCGGAGTTTTCTCGGAATCTCAGCCCTGGGACTGGCCGCAGCGGTTGCTCCCGACGAACTGGTCGGGCCGGCCGTCGCAGCGAGCGAGCCCGAAAACCAGCGGTCAAATATCCATCCGGATATTTCTGTCCGGGTGACGTCTGGCGACCAGCGTTTTGCCGCCGCTCCCAAGGCCACGTGGCGTCGAGCTTCGCCGACCCCCGGCAGCGATCAACTCCGGCTAAATCCCGGAACAAAATTTCAGCCGATATTGGGATTCGGGGGCGCCTTTAGCGACGCCGCCTGCTACACGTTCAATCGACTTGCGCCTCCAGCACGAGAGCAACTGTTTCACGAACTGTTCCATCCGTCGGAAATGGGCTTAAGCGTTGGCCGCATCTGCGTCGGAGCCAGCGATTATTCGACGAAACTCTACAGCTACGATGACGGGGAAGCCGATCCGGAGCTGACGCGATTCTCGATTGAGCACGACCGCGAATACATTCTTCCGGTGCTGCGCCAGGCGCGGCAGGCGAATCCTGATCTGTTTCTTTTTTCATCCCCCTGGAGCCCGCCTGGCTGGATGAAGTTCAATGGCACCATGCTGGGAGGCCCGATGCGCAATCACTACTTCGCGGCTTACGCGAAATACTATTTGAAGTTTCTTGACGGGTACGCAGCCGAAGGCGTGCCGGTGCAAGCGCTCACGACGCAGAACGAAGTGGATACCGATCAGGATAGCAGAATGCCCGCTTGCATCTGGCCACAGGAGTACGAAATCCAGTTCATTCGCGACCATCTGGGGCCGCTTTTGGAAAGCAGCGCGACGCCGGTCAAGATCTGGCTTCTGGATCATAACTACAATTTGTGGGGACGGATCGTGTGCTCACTGGAGGACGACAAGCTTCGCAAATACGCGAATACGGTCGCTTGGCACGGCTATGCAGGAACTCCCGACATGATGAGCAAGGTCCATGACGCCTATCCGGAAACAGAGATGCACTGGACGGAAGGCGGCCCGGAACATACAGATCCCGGTTATCTAACGGATTGGTGCAAGTGGAGCGGGACTTTCAGCGAGGTGCTGAAGCATTGGTGCCGCTCCATTACCGCCTGGAACCTCGCTCTCGATGAGCATGGCAGCCCGAACATCGGACCGTTTCCCTGCGGCGGCGTGGTAACCATCAATTCCGAGACCAAGGAGATCACGCGTAGCGGACAATACTGGGCTTTTGCTCACTACGCACGCGTCGTCCGTCGCGGGGCCCGCCGGTTTGACTCCGAGAGCGCGGCCGCTGACCTCGAGCACGTCGCGCTTGAAAATCCGGACGGCCAGCAGGTGCTCATCGTCACCAACACGGGAGCTCGAAGGACGATCGAACTGCGGCTCGCGAATATGGCGGCTCCGGTTCCATTGGAGGCAAATTCGGTGACCACCTTGGTTTGGAAGTAGTCTGTCCAACTCATGGTGAGAGCAAGCCTTCAATAAGAACTACTCTTCCGGCTTGCTTGCTCCGCGAAAAATCGGCTCGAGCATCGTCGCTATTAATGTGAACATCGCCGCGCATCCCGCCAGTGGCACTATGAGACCAGCCCGCAAGCTTCCCATTCTTGTCGACATCACTCCTACAAGCCACGGCATCGTAGCCCCCCATTCCCGCAAGCCCGAACATAATCGCCCCGATTCGCCTTGACCTCTCGCCAAATGCCTTTACCAGCCACGCAACCAGGATGGGATAAGTCCCAGCTAGTCCCAATCCGGCGGCGGTCACCGAGATTGCGACGCTTTCGAAGGTCCTTGCTTCGAGCAGAAGGCAGATGCCAGCAGCTGCCAACATCAAACCGCTCGCCAGCAGCGTGCGTTCGCGCCGCCGCAGTGGAACCAGCGGTACGAGCGCGTCCGGCTAACAGTCCTCCCCAGAAAAACATGGGCGTCAAAGCCCACAGGTCCCCAGAACCAGGGTTGGTTCGTTTCGTCAGTGAGGCCACCCAACCCGCAACCGAATTCTCGGAGCCGACATATAGAAAAAACAGCGCGGCCAGACTCACAGTGCTTCGCGTGCTGATATTCTCCGCGCGCGCGGGACCACGCTGTTCCTCTTCTTCCGTTGTTCCTCTCTCCAAGTTCATCCCGGCCAAAATCAAGGCGGTAAACAGCGCGCCAACCGCAATGGCATAGAGAAGCCATGCCGTTGCTCCGCGCCGCTCGGCAAGCATGACCAGTGGGGAGGAAGAAATTGCGCCGAGTCCCCACATCAGGTTCAGAATGCTGAGTGCCGCCACTCGACGGGTTTTCGCAACTTCTGCCACCCATAAGTTCGTGGCAGAAAGAACCTGCCCCAATCCACAGCCGAACACCGCGGCTGCAGCCAGGCTCGCAACATAGCTACCCAGGTTTAACCCTGCCACTCCCGCCGCGATCAGGCTGAAGCCGCATACGAACGCGTGCCGATATCCTCGTTGGATCAGCCAGCCGAGCGAAGCGACCCCCGCCATCGAGCCCGAAAACTGCGCCGTGAAAAATAGACCGGCATGCTGGTCGGTTAAAGACCACCGGCCAATGAGTATCGGCAAGATAGGGCCAATCAGCGTCGTCACGATTCCCGCGACCACAAATCCGCCGTAGAACCACGGATGCAGCCGAAGAGGTCGGAAGCGGAGCTGGCCGAGTTTGGATCGAGCTCATGCTCAAAGCATTCTGTCGGAATGCTTGCCTGTGGCCACTTCGCGGACAACCAAGAGCGTCGGGCAAGATGTAAGGTAATGGTGATTCTACAGACGGGCGGTTACAGCCGGTTATGCCAATAAGCACACTAAGTTTAGGAAATGTTCCGGCTGATCGCTATGGGCCTTTTCACCGGTGCTGTTCAAAACTCGCTCGTCCGGCGGCTGAACTACTCCACCGCGACGCCATAGTTTGTGCCTTCCCAACGATTTTCCTGCCGCCAGAAAAATGTGAAGACGACCTGGCTCCCGGGAGGAAGGGAAGCCGTGGGCAGATCGAGCGTGTGGATTCCCAACCCGGTGTCGCGAGTGCTGGTATCCTCGAAACTTTGCCAGCCATCCAGAGTCCAGCGCACTATGGCGGGTGAAAGCAAGACCAACCGCAGTTTTTTGCTGCGCGGGACGGTGCGACATTTATTATTAAACCTCCACCCGAAGATTTGCCTCTCAGGCTTTTGAATCAGATAGCGTTGTACTGTTTGCGGCGGTTGATCGAAAATCTTGCCTTCGCGCAGGGAACGGCGGAGTTTTACATACTCCGAGTGAGCCCAGACCAAGGGGCAGGCTGAGCCCGAGGGTTTACCGCGAAAAAGTTCCAGGGATGGTATATCGGCGGCATCCCACACTTGCTCCGGAAGCAGGCGGCTTTGGCCAGATGTGGATTTCTCGATGACAGAAAGAAGAGCTTCTGCCTCTTTCCGACGTCCTGCAGCCAGTTCGTAGTGAGCGCGTTCTCCAGCGAGCAAGGGCCAAGGACGACCTATCCCAGTGCCGTCAAAGGGAGAACCATCCTGGTGCTCGCCGTAACCATCGCCGTTGTAGCGGTACCAGCAGGGTCCTTGCGGCAGCTGCACCCGGAGCAGGGCGTCAATGGCTTTGACGGTGTCAAGGATTCGGGGATCATTGGGAGCCCTGAGTCCGAAGCGCACCAGCGCCAATGAGTCGGGGCTGATGACGTGAGAGGCCCGCTCCAGATTGTCGCCCGGCGGTCGATTCTTAATGGGCACGAAACCCTGCGTAGGCGACGCCGCGCCGTCGGTATCCGGCGGAGCGATGCGTACGTAATAGCCCTCCACTCCGAGCTGCTGGGCAAGGTCTCCGCCGGTGGCATAGGTCCAGCGCTCGATGTTGTCGTTCCACGCGTCGGCTGCATCTCGCAGCGTCGAGCTAGCTTCCTTGTGTCCGGTGAGCTCAGCGATGTCAGCCGCAGCCAGCAGCGCCGAGATTTCTGCGGCCAACGTGAATGGGGAATAGCCTGCGTCCTCTTCCCATCGATCCTGTTGCGTGACCGGACCGTTGCGCAGGATGTAACTTGCGGCTTTGCGTACCATAGGCCACCAGCGTTGCGGATTGCCCAAAGCGGCAGGCGGTGCTTCACGGCGTAGCAGATCGAGCAAGAGAATAGGGAAGGCGGTCTCATCCATCTGGACGCCGTGCCAGTACGCCCGACCATCGAGCCACATGTTCTGGGGCCAGTTGCCTTCGGCTTCTTGCGTGGCTTCGAGATAGCGGAGCACCTTGGCCGCGTCGATCACTGCGCCGGCGGCGAGCATCGCACCAGCGGTTTCTACCAGATCGCGCGGCCAGATGAGATGGTATCCGCCCAGGTCTTCATCGCCCTTATTAAACCCCCAGGGGATGGAAAGACTGGCGATGACGCCACCCAGAAAATCTTTTGATTCGTGGGTTCGTAGCACTGCCGCGGAGGTTCGATAGAGGTCGTCCGAGCGCTGTGGTTGGTCGAGCTTGAGTAAACCGTCCTGCCAAGTCTTCCACTGGGCTACGTAGTGGCCGCGCAATTCCCCGTAATCTTCAAACAAAGCAGCCCGCGATTGCTGCCCGGCTTCCGACCATACGGCGCCGAAGCCCAATGCCACCACGAACTCTCCCTGGCAGGCCGCAAGGTCAATCTCTCCGGTGATCGCGATGTTGCCGTTTTCAGCTCGCCTGTATGTCCACTCCATTTGAAAATGTTGTGAGAGATCTTGCCAACCGTCCGAGGCACCTACGAACCCAACCGACATCCTGCCCCAAGGCGCAGAGCTAGCCAAGGCCAGGGTGACGCCGTCGTGTTCGGCGAAAAACATCGACGCGCCCTTGTAATCGCCCACCCATCCGGTGTTGCCATAGCCGCTGTTGGCCAAGTGGGGCGACAGCAACACGTACAACCGATAATCGGAGAGTTGGCCTTTCAGGGGCGCGAAGCGAACCTTCTGGAGTACTACGTTACGGTAGGGGTCGGTGAACACCTCCTTGTGGATGCGGTAGCGGCCGCTCATGCAGGTATTAGCCAACTCAAACGCTGGAACACCGGGGTCGAAGGGGCGGTTTTCAAAAGTACAATGACGCTTTTCTTCAGAAAAAAACTCGTGGCCATCGGTGACGATAAACCCAAGATCGCGAGTACAAGCCTGGTCGACACGTGGGTAGTAAACTTCGTTGAGGATGCCGTGGCTCAGCGTAAACCAAACTTTGCTGTGCTGGTTGAGGGCCGTGCCGACCCCGGTTTTCGCGCTCGAGGTCCAGCGAGGCGCAATCCCCGGCCAGCCGGGAGCGTAACCTGTGGGAGAATCAGTCATGGAGCTTCCTCGGGGGTGCCTGCTGCCAACGGATCAATTTGCTAGAAAGTCTCTTCATTGCCGGAGGTTGTACGAAAGCGAACGAATCTGGCTGCCCTGCCGGGATTTTTGGCATCGTAATATGTACGGGAGCTTTGCGACGACTAGATCGGTGCCAGGATAACCGAATCAGGATAACCGAATCATGAGAGCCAGCCACTACGATTCCCGCCCTTCGAAGTTCCGAACTGACGGGAGCCCCCTTGTTCGGACAATCACCTGGTGTCTCGGGGCCGCGTTCTGCGTGTGTCTGCTATTCATGCTCAGCGCACATGCCAGTCCGGTCCCATTGGACGGGACGGCTCTGGATGAGGGTTTCCTGGACCTATATAACTTGCATTTTGATGTTGCGCAGAGGGACTTCGCTCGATGGGAGTCACAGCATCCGGATGATCCCATGGGGCCGGTGAGCCAATCTGCCGGACTGTTGTTCTCCGAATTCAACCGACTGGGTGTACTGGAGTCGCAGTTTTACGAGAACGATGATGCCTTTGAACGCCGCGCGAAGGTGTTGCCTGATCCCGCCGTCAGAGGGCGATTCCGGGTGTATTTGGAAAGGGCGTCGAATCTGGCTCATCTTCGGCTGACAAAGGACAGCAAGGATAAAGATGCTCTGTTTGCCTTGACTTTGTCAGCCGGTCTCGAAGCCGACTACGCAGCACTCATAGAGAAGCGCAACCTGGCATCATTGCACTCCGCCAAAGAGGCTTCGGTCTGGGCGCAGCAGTTGCTGGCGGTTTGTCCCAACTGTTACGACGCTCTATTGGCCACCGGTTTCAGCAAGTACATTATCGGGAGCATGGCCGCCCCCGTGCGCTGGATACTTCGCCTTGGCGGTTTGCCGGGGGACAAGAAATCGGGAATTGCCGACCTCGAGCTTACCGCGCGACGAGGACACTACCTGGCTCCTTTCGCGCGCATTCTTCTGGCAATTGCGTACGTGCGCGATAAAGATAAGCCTCGCGCTCTCCAGATGCTCGACGGGCTGCGAACTGAGTTCCCCGGAAACACGCTCTTTCCACGCGAAATTGCCCGACTGGAACGAGCGCATTAGCCAATCCATTTTGGCAATTGCCCTCCCCATCGCGCATCCCTGACATTCGACGGGGGGATTCGACTCTCTCCATTTATCAGAAATTCACCAATTTGTAACTGTCCTGTAATATTTACCCGCTAGTACTGGAAGGAAACAATTTAAGGAGACCCATCGAGTGATGCGCAGAATAACGCTGCTGCTATGGTGTGCCCTAGTCGCCCCGCCGGCCTTTGGGCAGACGACGCTGAATGGAGCAGGTGCTACCTTTCCCTATCCAATCTATTCGAAGTGGTTTAGCGAGTACCACAAGCTCCATCCTGATATCCAAATCAATTACCAGTCTATTGGAAGCGGCGGGGGAATCCGACAGGTGATCGCCGGTACGGTCGACTTTGGCGCCAGCGATGGCCCCATGACGGATGACCAACTGAAAGAGGCAAAGATCAAGATTCTGCACGCACCTACGGTGTTGGGTGCCGATGTTCCCGCTTACAACATACCCGGCGTGACCGGGGAGCTGAAATTTACACCCCAGGTGCTGGCTGGAATCTTTCTGGGCAAGATCACCAACTGGAATGACAAAGCCATCGCCGCCGCCAATCCGGGAGTAACTCTTCCCAACCAAGATATCATCGTGGTGCATCGCTCTGATGGCAGCGGAACCACCTACATCTTTACCGATTACTTGGCCAAGGTCAGCCCGGAGTGGCAAAGTCAGGTCGGCAAGGGTACTTCCGTCAAATGGCCAACTGGAATCGGCGGCAAGGGCAATGAAGGAGTAGCGGGTTCGATCCGTACCCTACCCGGATCCATCGGCTATGTCGAACTTGTTTATGCCGTACAGAACAACATTGCCTATGGCAGCATAAGAAATTCGGCGGGAGTGTTCTTGAAGGCTTCCTTAGAGGGAGTAACCGCTGCTGCCGCGTCGGTTGCGAGTATGCCGGCTGACTTCCGGGTATCCATCACCAACGCGCCCGGCAAGGACGCATACCCGATTTCCAGCTTCACTTGGCTGCTGATTCCGGCGCAATCCAAAGATCCAGCCAAGGGGAAGATTCTAGCGGACTTTCTGAACTGGATGGTCACCGATGGCCAGAAGATGGCGGCTCCATTGTCCTACGCGCCGCTGCCGGACAGTATCGCCGAAAAAGTGAAAGAAGAAATCAAACAGGTCCGATGACCTCTCGCGAGCGCGGAATTCCTGGCACGCCAACTACAGCTGAGGTGTGCCTTGCGGCCGGCAGCGACTCCCCATACGCGTAGCCGAGCGCCCGATTCGAAAAGCTCGTTCCGTTGTGTCACCGTCGATACATCCCCGTCAGCTTATGTTCTATACTTGGGCCTAGCGATGGCGAGCAAATTGGCATTGTCGATTCGCATTTTTGGCCTGGGGCTCGTTAATTTGCCGGTCGTCTGTGCTACGCAAAAACCATACGTTCAGGGCAAGTTTCTCGCCATTCAGCAGAAAAGTAGAGATCGGGTTGACCTGTATTTAGTAACACGCCAATCACGACGGCCGTGCCCTATTTTGAAATCACCGTGGAATTCGGGGACCTCGATTACCGAAAAGGCGCCGTAAAGCCCCCGCCCTTTAGGGCTGGGGATATAAGGCGTATTTTGCGAAGCAAAACCGATTTCGCGTGTATTAGATAGATGCCTGTGGTATAGTTCAAGCATGGCACTAGAAGGGTACAAATCGAACAATAATGTGGTGTATTCCAGCAAATATCATTGCGTGTGGACGCCCAAGTATCGGCGCAGCGTGCTTGTTGGTCCGATTGCAAAACGCTGTGAACAGGTGATTAGACAGACCGCTAAAAAATATCGGGCTGAAATCATCGCCTTGGAAATCATGCCCGACCACGTGCATGTGCTCCTCGAAGTGGACCCGCAGTTCGGCATCCACAGATTGGTCAAGAATCTCAAGGGAGTTTCATCGCACACCTTGCGGCAAGAGTTTCGCACATTGAAATCACGGCTACCCACACTTTGGACGAATCGCTATTTCGTATCCACGGTTGGCGGGGCACCACTGGCGGTGATAAAGCAATATGTTGAAAATCAGAAAGACGTTTAAGTACCGCTTATATCCCAACCGCAAGCAGCGGGAATCCCTGCTGGCCACGTTGGACGTGTGTCGCTATTTGTACAACGATGCCCTACAGGAGCGCCGCGAGGCTTGGAAGCTTTGCCGAAAGTCAATCCCATTCGCGATGCAGTCGGCACAGTTGCCGGCCTGCAAACAAGCCGATGCACCCATGCGAGGCGTGTATTCGCAGGTACTGCAAGATGTGCTGCACCGCGTGGATAAAACCTACAAGGGGTTCTTTCGCCGTGGCAACGGTTTCCCGCGATTCAAGGGCAAAGGCTGGTTCGATTCCTTCACCTATCCGCAAGCAGGTTTCCGTGTGGAAGGAAGCCAAGTATCACTATCGAAAATCGGCAATGTGAAAATCAAGTGGCACCGCCCGCTTGCTGGCGCAGTAAAAACGCTCACCCTGAAACACGAAAATGGCAAGTGGTATGCCTGTTTCTCGTGCATCGTGGACGTAGAACCACTACCTGCCAATGATTCTGTGGTGGGCATAGATGTTGGCTTGGAATGCTTCGCTGTCACCAGCGATGCGGAAATCGTGGACAACCCACGTTGGTTTGGTACTGCCCAAAAGAAACTGCGGGTTATGCAGCGCCACGTATCCCGCTGCAGCAAGCGGTCTGGAGGCTGGCGTAAGGCGTGTATGTTTGTTGCTCAACTGCATCGCCACGTATTCAACCAACGCAACGATTTCCAGCACAAGCTATCTCGTGAACTGGTAAATCATCATGGCTTCATTGCCGTGGAAGATTTGCATGTGAAAGGCTTGGCTGGCGGAATGCTTGCGAAGTCAGTACAGGATGCCGCGTGGTCAAGCTTCATCGCAAAGTTGTCCTATAAGGCTGAAAGTGCCGATAGGCTGCTGGTGAAAGTGAATGCCCGTGGAACCTCGCAACAATGCCCTTGTGGTGCGCCTGTGCCCAAGAAACTTTGGGACAGGTTGCACAAATGCGCGGCTTGCGGTTTGAAAACAACCCGCGACCACGCATCGGCATTGGAGATTTTAAGGCGTGGACTGCGCCTGAGAACCGAAACGCCTGCGATAGCGGGCGTGGCTCTTGAAGCCCCGAGCTTTAGCTATGGGGCGTAGTCACGTGGCCGAGTACACGCCGCGGCACTCCGGAGAAGAGCTGCCGGAGGCTTGGAGGCCGGACGAAGCCGTACGCGGCAGAGTAGACAAGCATCGTCTTTATTTGCTTCGGCCCGATGGCAGCGAAATGCAATTCATCATCGAAAAAAAAGCACCACTCGGCAAGAAATAATCCAAAACCAGTAACTCGTAGCACGCATCACTCATGGCTCGCCCTTCACTCGAGAATCCAGCGTATTACCTCAATCGCGATACTTCCTGGCTTGCCTTTAACCGGCGTGTGCTTGAGGAAGCAGAGGATGAGAACAATCCTGAGCTCGAGCGGCTCAAGTTTCTGGCCATCTCTGCCAGCAATCTCGACGAATTTTTTGAGATCCGCGTGGCGGCCATGGTGCAGCAGATTGAGGACGGCTATAACGACGCCGGCCCGGACGGCCTGACCCTGGTCGAAAGACGGGACGCCCTGGCGAGATTGACGCATGAATTCGTCGACGACCAATACCAGTGCTGGAATTCCAGGTTGAGACCTGCGCTAGGGGAGAACGGCATCCGAGTGCTGAGCCTGCACGAACTGGATCCGGCAGCCCAGAGGTTCGTCGAGCAATATTGCGAAAAAGAGCTCGACCCATTACTCACGCCGGTGACCG
Organism: Acidobacteriota bacterium; assembly: GCA_003225005.1. Classification (GTDB taxonomy): domain Bacteria; phylum Acidobacteriota; class Terriglobia; order Terriglobales; family Acidobacteriaceae; genus Sulfotelmatobacter. The sequence continues at coordinate 35,940 of QIAN01000263.1, forward strand.
TGGACCCGGCTCACCCCTTTCCGCGGGTCATGAACAAGGCATTGTGCCTCGGTTTGCTCTTGCGCCGCCGTCGACGCTCCGCGCTCACTTATATGGGCGTGGTAGTCGTGCCTCGGGCTTTGCCCAGACTGGTGCGGCTACCCTCCGAGGGCAGCTCGGATTTCATTTTCCTCGCCGACCTGGTCGCCTACCATGCCGTGCGCATGTATCGCGGTTATGACATTGTTTCGGCGGCGCCGTTTCGCGTCACCCGCAACAGCAACCTCTACCTGCAAGAGGAAGAGGCGCGCAGCTTGCTGGAGTCGGTCCGCGCCGAATTGCATAACCGGCGCAAGGGAGATGCGGTCCGGCTCGAGATTGAGGCCGATGCCGATCCCGAAATTATCGAGCGCCTGAAGACCGTGTTTGCATTGGAGGCCTGGCAGGTTTTTCCGGTGAAAGGCCCGGTGAATCTATCGCGCCTGTTCAACATTTACGAACAGACCCAGCGCCCTGATCTCAAGTACCGCAGTTTTGCCCCGCGCGAATTGCGTCTGACGGCGAAGTCCAAAGACTTGTTTGAGGAGCTTAGGGGTCACGATATCCTGTTGCATCATCCCTACGATTCCTACGACGCAGTGATCTCTTTCATTGAGTCGGCAGCCGCGGACGACCGAGTGCTGTCGGTGAAGCAGACACTCTACCGCACCAACGAACATTCGCTCATTGTGCCTTCATTGATCGACGCGGCTTCTCGGAAGGAAGTGACCGCAGTAGTGGAGTTGAAGGCGCGTTTCGATGAGGCCTCGAATATCCGCTGGGCGCGGGAGCTGGAAGATGCGGGCGTCCAGGTATTCCACGGACTGGTCGGCCTGAAGACCCATTGCAAGCTTTCATTGCTGGTGCGCCGCGATCCCGATGGCGTGACTCGCAGTTATGCGCACATTGGTACGGGAAACTACAATGCGACCACAGCCCGCATCTACACCGATCTGAGCTTGTTCACGGCCGCTCCTGAAATTACTCGTGCCGTTCACGATGTTTTCAGCTTTCTCACCGCCTACGCCGAGAATCCCAGCTATGACCCTCTGTTGGTCGCTCCCCTCGATCTGGCGGAAAAGTGCATTTGGCTGATCGACCGTGAAGCCGAGTACGCTCGCCAAGGGCGCCCGGCCAGGATCGTGGCAAAAATGAATGCACTGCTCGATAAAAATATCGTGCAAGCTCTTTATCGTGCTTCGCAGGCTGGAGTTGACATCGATTTGATCGTGCGCGGCATCTGCGCCCTACGGCCCGGCGTGCGGGGAGTGAGCGATCGTATTCGAGTTCGAAGCCTTGTGGGACGTTTCCTCGAACATAGCCGGATCTTCTATTTCGCCAATGCCGGCCAAGACGAGATATATACGGGCAGCGCGGACTGGATGCCGCGGAATCTATACGAACGGGTCGAAGTGCTAACCCCGGTGCGGGACGAACTGCTTCGGGAGCGAGTCCGCGGAGAGATTCTCGAGGCCTATCTTGCGGACAACCTCAAAGCCCGAAATCTCCTCCAAGACGGGACCTACATTCGGGCGTGGCAAGCTGCTGGGGGTAAGCGCAAGCAGAAGCCGCCGGCGGGTGCTGCGGCCTTCAGTGCTCAAGATTTTCTGATTGCGTTGGCGGAGGGCAAACCGCCACTGAACCCGCCCGCGGCAACGCCCGCCAGAAAACGCTGGACATTGGCGGAAAGAGTACGATAATTCGCGATGATCATCTACTTTTTACGTCATGCCAGCGCCGGAGAGAATCTGGCGAACCCCAGGAAAGACGAAAAACGCGCACTGGACAAAGAGGGCATTGAACAGTGCGGCTATGTGGGCCGCGCCCTGGCCGCGCTCGAGGCGCAGGTCGATGTCATTGTTTCCAGTCCGCTCAAACGCGCCACCCAGACCGCATCTCTGGTTGGCAATGAAATGGGATATGAAGGCAAGCTACAGATCGAAACCGGGCTTCGGCCCGAGGCCACCTTTTCCGACTTTCGCAAGCTAGTGGAAAAGTACGCGCGCCAAGAAGCCATCATGGTGGTGGGACACAATCCCAACCTTAGTCAGTTCTTGGGAGCGATCATCAGCGATTCGGGCTGCGAGGCATCGGTGGAATTAAAGAAGGGCGCAGTGGCCAAGGTGGAAATGCGTCGCAGTACCGGCACCCTGCAATGGTGTCTGACTCCGAAACTGGTACGCGCTCTCTATGCCGCGGCGGTGGAGAGTTTACGGCCGAAGATCTCCCGGAAGTAAACACAGTCCTTCTCGATTGCCCATAGCTCCAGGTCCACCCCAACGCGGCGTCGCGGAACCAGTGTCAGCCGGACGTCTCCGGCCCGCAACCCAATTTTTACTTCCTGCACCGCACGGCTGCGGCCCAGATTGAGCGCGCGAGCCAGACGCAGGAGCAAGATGGCTTTCTGTACGCTAGCCCGGTCACTGGAATCGATGGCTTTCATGGGTCCGTCTTCCATGGTGGGTCGCGAGTTTCCCAGATAGCGGGCGATGGCCGCAATAATCCTTCGTTGTTGCGGGGTGTAACCGAGAATCTCTGAGTTCGAGATGATGTAGTAAGTGTGCCGGTGCCTTCCGTTGCGATTGACGAAGTCTCCTACCTCGTAGAGCATGGCGGCGGCAGAGAGCCACTCGCCATACTCAGCCGGCAGTCGGTGTATCGAGCGCAGCGCTGTGAACAAGCGCATGGCGGACGCGCGTACATCCAGAGCATGCTTTCGGTCCACTCCGTAATGGGCGACAGCCTTGGCGATCGAATCCGAACGTTCGGACTCGATCTGTTTTCCGGATCGCGTGCTGCGATCGTATTCCGCTGCCATCTGAGCCAGCAATCCGTCGCGCAGCCCCAGCGGTGAGTAGCGGAATCCTTTAAGGTGACAGCGTTCGAGTAATTCATGATAGACGAACGCGCCCGCTACAATGATCTCCGCCCGTTTGGGGCCAATACCCTGAATTTTTCGCCTCTCCCCCACCGGCAAGCGAGCCAGGAGTTTGGCGATGCGGGTCATCTCCGCACTCGAAACCGCAGCTCGTTGCCGGCTGCTTGTGTTCTTGCCCAAATGGCTGGCGGTTGCCGCCAGTGCCGCTGCCGTGCCCGACGTCGCAATGACATTTTTGACCCTTGCGGATGTGATCCGATCAGAGATCCGGTCCACTTCGCGCGCGATGAAGCCGCGCAGACGCTTGAGTTCGCCCTTGCGCGGCGGGTCGTGCCTGAGAAATTCATCGGTGAGCCGCACCGCCCCCAAGGGCAAACTGACGGTGTCACGGATGCGGCCGCGGCCCGAGACCGTCAGCTCGCAACTGCCGCCTCCCAGGTCGATCATCAAGGCGGGAGAAGTGTCCATCCGGCGGCTGGAAACCAATCCAAGGTGGATGAGGCGTGCTTCTTCCAGTCCGGAGATGATTTCGACGCGCCAGCCCGTCGCCGATCTTACCCACTCGAGGAAAGCTTGCGAATTGCGCGCATCGCGCAGAGCACTGGTGGCCACGACTCGGACCGAGTCTGTGACGATCTGCTGAGTGGCGCGGTGGAAGCGCCGCAGCACCTTCACCGTTTCGGCAATCGAGTCCGGTGTCAGGAAGCCGGTGCGAAACACACCTTCCCCCAGCCGCGTGACCTCGCGGTCTTCGTGAGTGGCGCGCAACCGCCGCCCTTCCAGGCGGGCGATTTTCAGCCGGACGGAATTGGAGCCGATATCAACCGCGGCAAAAGTCGGCATGGGAAGCACCACAGTTTACATGGATAAGGGTCGATCGTCATTAGAAGTGGGAAAACTGACCAACGAGCAGGAAGTCGCGCTATCGAAAGCGACCGGATGGAATTGATTGGTTCGAGTTCAGGCGGCGGTATGGGCGGACACAGCCGGTTCCGAGGTCCTTGACTGTCGTTTCCGCGTGCCCATTGGCCCCGTCTGCAGCACCCTGGCAGCTGGGAAAGCCAGGTGCGACGCCGACAGTGAGGTCACAGCATTGCGGAACTTTGCGCCGGTCACATTGTGCAGAGCCGCCACCAGAGAAGACTCGTGCACATCGCCAAGCCGTTTCGCGGCGGATCGCGTGAGCGTGATCCAATCGTGCCAGTCGCCAAGAGCGTCCTGTACGCGCTCGATCTGAGCGATGAACTGCGCGCTTTCCGGCGACTTCGAGGCAAATTCAGCGGTGTAGCGGGCTCGCTTAGCGAGGAGTCGATATTGATGCACCAGCTCCTCTGTGGGCAAGCCATCTGCTTTCGCAATGGGCTCAAGGACCTGTCTTGCCACGGATAGAGGATCGCGGTTCACCTCAGGATGAAAGTCCTTGCGGGCCCGCTTCAGTCTCTTGTGGATTTCGCGGACCGCTTCTCTGGTCAGGGCCTTGCTTAGTTTCTTTTCCCGCTGGCCACGAAGCTCAATGAGTTGTTGCATAAGCTGAGTCTTGCGACGTGGTTCCTGTGGGAACTTCAAGCTCCGGAGGGCCGCGAGTTGCACATCGAGATCACGCACTTTCCCGGCTTTCTTTCGCATACGGGTGAGGAGCTTCAACAGTCTTTTCTGGTTACGATCACGTGCTGGACACAACTCTTCCAGCAACGCCTGCAAGCGGCGCACGCCGGTGCGGAAGCGGTGAACTTTCTTTGCTTCCGGTTGAGCGGAAAGCCGATCGAGGTCTCGTTCCAGCTTCTGAAAGACAAGCCGGCAGCGTTCTGGCGCAATTGACATAAATCAAGCAGAAAAGGGGAGTTGAAAGATATAGGCTCGTCCGCGAAAAGGCAACCGCCAAATAAATCCCGTGACTGGCCGCAGCCAGGACAGATTTTAACATCCTTTTAACAAGCCTCTGCTACGGTGAATCCTTGGATGGCGGACGCTGCCCTAAATTCGCCCACTAAGCCGGGACCGCAACCCGTTGAAAAAAATACGCTTAGAGGTGTGCCAGCGCCCCAGACAGCCCCCCATCGTTGCTCTTGACCTCGCGACACGAAATCGGCGATCCGATCTTCAAATTGGTCGTGCTGGTCTGTGCGCTCGCGATTTTAGGGCTCTTGGGCCTCATCGTGTACGAACTCGTGTTCCGCTCAGCCCTGTCATGGCACGCGTTTGGTTTCAGGTTTTTTGCCGGCAGTGAATGGGATCCGGTTGGAGAACACTTTGGAGCACTGCCCTTCATTTACGGAACTCTGGTTTCTTCACTGCTCGCGCTTCTGATCGCGGTACCATTGGCAATCGGCGTCGCCGTCTTTACCACCGAAATGTGTCCTGGCCGTCTGCGCGGGCCGCTGTCTTTTTTCACCGAGTTGCTGGCTGCCATCCCCAGCGTGATTTACGGATTGTGGGCGATTTTTGTTTTGCTGCCGATCTTGCGCAGCTACCTTCAGCCATTTCTCGCAAAGACGTTGGGCTGGACTGGCCTTTTTGAAGGGCCGCCCTATGGTATCGGAATGCTGGCTGCCGGGATCATTCTGGCGATCATGATCATACCGATCATTTCCTCCATCACCCGCGAAGTTCTCGCGGTCGTGCCCCAGCATCAGCGCGAAGGAGTCCTGGCGCTGGGGGCCACACGCTGGGAAATGATTCGGATGGGGGTACTACGCAATGCGCGTGCCGGCATCATGGGAGGGATCATCTTAGGGTTAGGCCGAGCTCTCGGTGAAACCATGGCCGTCACCATGGTGATCGGAAACCGCCCCGAGATCGCGAAGTCCTTGTTTGCGCCCGGCTACACGATGGCCAGCGTGCTAGCGAATGAGTTCAGCGAGGCCACCGGGGACATATATTTGTCCGCCCTGGTCGAAATTGGATTGGCCCTGTTCCTGGTGACCATTGTGGTCAATGCGTTAGCCCAGTTCCTGGTCTGGACAGTCACACGTGGCGAACCGGCGAGGGGACATGTCTGAGCCACAGAATATTAAGTCTCACGCGGGAATGCAGCCGATCAGCTGGCGTCGGCGGATCATTGATCACTTTATGACCGGGCTAGCCGTGCTGACGGTAATTTTGGTACTGGTGCCGCTGGTAGCCATTTTCGGTTACCTGGTTTATCGCGGCATGGGTTCCATTAACTGGGCGTTTCTCACTCAGACCCCGAGGCCGGTCGGCGAACCCGGTGGCGGAATGGCGAATGCCATCGTCGGGTCAGGTCTCATCTTGGCGATTGCCAGCTTGATGGGCGTGCCCTTTGGAGTTGGCGCTGGCATCTATCTGGCAGAATTCGGACGCAATCGCTTTGGTGACTCCATTCGTTTCACCGCGGACGTGCTTAACGGAGTGCCTTCAATTGTGATTGGCATCGTCGCCTATTCGATCGTCGTTCTGCAGCAGAGACATTTCTCTGCGCTGGCAGGCAGCGTGGCACTAGCGATCATGATGGTTCCTACCATCACCCGCACCACCGAGGAAATGTTGCTTCTGGTACCACAGGCGCTCCGCGAAGCCGCCTATGGGCTCGGCATCCCCCGCTGGCGGACAGCACTCTCCATTACCCTCCGTACTGCGACGTCTGGCGTGATTACGGGAATTATGCTGGCCTTTGCCCGGGTCGCGGGCGAGACCGCACCGTTGCTGTTCACCACGCTCGGGAATCAGTTCTGGAATCTGCGAGTCGACCAGCCGACGGCCGCTCTGCCGCTGCAGATATATACCTACGGTCTTTCTCCTTATGACGATTGGCACCGGCAGGCGTGGGCGGGGGCGTTCGTGCTGATCATTCTCATCGTTACTGCGGTCGCTGCCGTGCGTTTCGCCGTGCGCCATGGTACCTTCGGATCGGCATAATTTATGGGCGTTGAAATCCAGGTCGAAAGGCTGAACGCCTGGTATGGCAAGACTCAAGCTCTGTTCGACATCGATTTGAAGGTCGCCGCCAACCATGCCACCGCCTTAATTGGTCCTTCAGGCTGCGGAAAGTCGACGTTCATTCGGTGCCTGAACCGGATGCACGAGACAATTCCTGACACCCGAATCACCGGCCGCGTGTGCATCGGAGAGTTAGACGCTTACAACGGGACGTCTCCGACGCAACTTCGGCGTCGGGTCGGAATGGTGTTTCAAAAAGCCAATCCATTCCCCACCATGTCGATTTATGACAATGTGGCGTCCGGATTAAAGTTGAATGGCTTCCGGGATCGCCGTAAGCTGGATGAAGTGGTACAGCGATCGCTCGATGCCGCGGCCCTTTGGGACGAGGTGAAGGACCAAATCCATAAGACATCCGGTGCCAGCCTCTCCGGTGGACAGCAGCAGCGTTTGTGCATCGCACGTGCCCTGGCGGTTGAACCGGAAGTCTTGCTGATGGACGAGCCTTGCTCGGCACTCGATCCCATTTCCACGGGCAAGATCGAGGAATTGATCTTTCAACTCAAGGAACGGTATACCATCGTAATCGTAACCCATAACATGCAGCAGGCGGCCCGGGTTGCGGAATTCACCGGCTTTTTCCTGCTGGGCAAGCTGATTGAGTTCGACAAGACAGAAAAGATTTTCACCAAACCGTCGAACAAGAAGACGGAAGATTATATTACAGGCAGGTTCGGATAATGCGTACACGGTTCCAGCAGGGTCTCGATGACCTGCGGCAAAAGTTGCTCCGCATGGGCGGACTGGCCGAGCAGGCAGTCGATCGCGCCCGTCAGGCATACGTTGACCGCGATCTGACGCGATGTCAGATGATACTAGAGGGCGAGACTCTGATCAACGCCGCCGAACGTGAAATCGATGAGGCCGCGTTTGACCTGTTGGCCATGCAGCAGCCCATGGCCGTGGACCTGCGCTTCATCCTCGCCGTCACCAAGATTAACTCTGACCTGGAGCGTGTCGGCGATCAGGCGGTCAACATCGCCGAGCGTGTCATGGACATGACGGAACTACCAGCAGTGGATCTGCCCATTGATATCGCGCGCATGGGCGCGGCCGTGAGTGCCATGGTGCGGCGGGCTCTGGAGTCTTTCATCGAAGGCAAAGCGGAGCTGGCACAGGCTGTGCTCGAAATGGATAACGTCGTGGATCGGATGAAGGACGATGCCTTCATCCAACTGGTGAAGACCATGAACCAGCGGCCGGAAATCGTTCGCCAGGCTCTGGACGCCTTGCTCATTGCGCGCAATCTGGAACGCGTTGCCGACCATGCCACCAACATCGCAGAGGACGTTATCTTCTGGGTGCAGGGCTCCGATGTGCGTCACAATGCTCCCATAGAACATCCCGAACCGCCTGCGGTAGGGGAAACTTCGCGGCCTACCCAAGCCTAGTGAATTCTCATCCGCAACTTCCAGGTGGCAATGGCGAAACCCTTCCATTCTTACGGGCAATTCCTCTGCCGGGGGCTGTCTTTCTGTAAGATACGTGGGTCGCTTGGTTCTTGTATCGCTGTGGTGGTTTGGGGGGAATACTGTGAGTCCATTTTCCCGTAGGCTCCATCGTCTGCGCCTGGCCGTATCTTTTTTCCTACCGCTGGTTACTCTAGCCTCCGCGCAACGGTCGGCACAGGACAACCGCCGGTCATTACCTTTACCCAGCAGCAAAATGTTGAGCGTGCCCTCGCCTGGTCGGATCACCGACACCAATAGTTTCCCCGCCACCATGGCTGTCAGTCCAGACGGGCGCTATGCCGCCATGCTCAATGACGGATATGGCACCCAGGAAACTCTCGCTCGACAGTCCATCGCCATCCTTGATTTGAAGAACAACCATATCTTCGATTATCCCGATTCTCGACTGAGCGACGAATCACATCAAAGCTACTTCATTGGCTTGGCATTCAGTTCCGATGGCAAGCGCCTCTACGCGTCGGTAGGTTCGGTGACGGATCCCCGCGGCGAGAGGGCAGGGGATCTGGGGAACGGCATTGCGATGTATAGCTTTTCCCAGGGCAAAGTAACTGCGGATCGCTTCATTCCCATTCGACCACAGCCGATTGCGCCGGGGAAGAAGGCCGCGATTGCACTGCAGAAAACGCCGCCGCAGACGGCCATCCCATACCCGGCGGGCCTGGCCGTGATTTCGGCTGGATCAACCGCCGGAAATTCCATCCCGGGATCGGGAGACGACCAACTCCTGGTTGCGAATAATCTATCCGACAACGTTGTACTCCTCGATACCGGCAGTGGGAAAGTGTTGCGGAGATTCGACCTAAGCACGAGCAATCTTATTCCGTCGTCTTTCCCCTACACGGTAGTAGCGACTCGGGATGGTCGCCGCGCTTGGTGCAGCTTGTGGAACGCGTCTCAAGTTGACGAACTCGACCTGAGCACCGGCGAAGTTGTCCGACGGATCAAATTGCTCGAACCTCAGGATCGGATCGCTCCCGGCTCGCATCCGACGGCACTGTTGCTGAGCCCGGACGAAAAGATTCTTTACGCGGCGTTGTCCAACGCCGACGTCATCGCAGCGATTTCGGTAAGCGACGGCAGGCCATTTCATCATTTTTCGACCAACGCCCCCGCGCAAAACTATGCCGGCAGCCAACCGACGGCGCTGGCCCAAAGTTCCGATGGCAAGTTTTTGTTTGCCGCTGATTCTGCGCTGGACGCGGTTGCGGTCTTCGACACTCGAGCACTCGACCCCGCTGCAGGCGGCAATCCCGGAAATCCTCAGACCGCCTTGGGATTCATCCCTACGGACTGGTATCCGAGCGCTCTCGCCGTACACGGCGACGATCTGTTCATCGCCACCGCAAAGGGGAAGGGAAGCGGTCCTAATACTGCAATGGGAAAAACTGCTGATGAGAAAAAGCATCATGCGCACGCTTACATTCCCACGCTGCTCAGAGGTTCGATCGCGCGCCTCAATATCCAGTTCGCGCTGAGCAAACTGGATGAACTTACACGCACCGTCGAGCAGGACAATCTGCTCGACAGCGATCCTGGAAAGATTCAGTTTGCCCAAGGCTCAAACCCCATCCATCACGTGATTTATGTGATCAAAGAGAACCGCACATACGACCAGGTGCTGGGCGACCTGAAAGTGGGTAACGGAGCCCCGGAGCTCAATCTCTACGGTTCCGATATCACCCCCAATGAACACAAGCTAGCTTTGCAGTTCGGCGTCCTCGACAATTTTTACGACAGCGGCGAGGTTTCCGGCGACGGGCATCTTTGGTCGACTGCCGCCATCACCAGTGATTACAACGAAAAGACCTGGCAAATTGCCTATCGCGGCCACGAGCGTATCTACGATTTCCAGGGCACAGTAGGGGATGAATATCCGCTGGATCACAACCAGCCTGATATCGATGATCCTTCCACCGGCTTCCTCTGGGACAACGTCGCACGCCGTGGTCTAACCTATCGCGACTATGGGGAGTTCGTGAACGCGGAGTGGTGCGCCAAGAATCGGCGCGCTTCGTCGCCCAAGCAGGGAACTCCTTCCACGTTGGCGGGTGCTTGCCCCCGTACGGAAATCAACAAGGGCGATCCGCTGCCGCCCAACGTCGGCAATCCGCACGCTGCGCCAAGTCCCTGGCCTTGGCCCGTACCCTTGCTGAAACAAGTAAAACCGACGAAGGCAGTGCTCCGCGGTCACTACGATCCGTTGTATCCGGATTTCAACACCGACTATCCCGACCAACTCCGGGCTGACGAATTCCTGAATGAGTTCGGCGCGTATGTGCGCGCCCGCAAGGACCATGCCGGCCAGGAGCTCGAGCTGCCCAACTTCGTCTTGCTCTATCTTCCCGATGACCACACTGGCGGCACGCGGCCCAATCGGCCGCGGCCAGCCGCCTCTGTGGCCGACAACGATTTGGCCCTCGGCCGCGTTGTCGAAGCCGTCTCGCACAGCCCGTACTGGGACGATACCGCCATCTTTGTGCTCGAAGACGATGCTCAGGATGGCGCCGACCACGTCGATGCCCACCGATCCATTGCTTTCGTCGTTAGCAAATATTCGCCAGGGTCGCTCGAGCTGCCGTTCGTGCACCACGGTTTTTACACCACCGTGAACATGATCCACACCCTGGAGATGCTGCTGGGCCTTCCTCCCATGAATCAGAACGACGCCTATGCCCCGGTCATGGGAGCTCTGTTCTCGGGTGCCGGTGACCAACCGGCGTTTGCTGCAGATTACCGCAATCGCGACAACGGTCTGATCTATGAGACCAACAAACGTGAAGCTCCCGGCGCAAACGCGTCCTCAAAGATGGACTTCTCCCGCCCTGATGCGGCGGGGGCCAAGCGTTTGAATGAAGTTCTTTGGCGCGATCAGAAGGGCGACACGCCAGTGCCAGCGCCACGGCATGTGGTATTTCCTGCTGACGGCGATTAGCAATCTGTCGTGATGCTGGCAGTCGGCGTTTTTCTCTGCGTTCGTTGCGGCGCTTCTTCGCGAACTCTGCGATTGAGTGCCGTTCTAGCCGGCGGGCACACTTGGAGTCTAACGGCCCTACCTTTACACTAAATATGTGAAGGTAGCCTTAGGCCAGATTAACCCCACGGTCGGAGACTTTTCCGGCAACGCCGCGAAAATCGTCGATTACTCGCGCCGGGCTCAATCCCATGGCGCAGGGCTGATCCTGTTCCCCGAGCTCGCCGTTTGCGGCTATCCGCCACGCGATCTCGTGGAACGCTCTTCTTTCGTTGCGCGCAATCGTGAAACCGTCGATCGCATCGCCGCGGAAACCCGCGGCATCGCCGTGATATGTGGCTTGGTCACTCCCGCGGATTCCGCTGCGGGCAAATCCGTGATGAACTCCGCCGCCCTGCTCCTGGATGGCAAAGTCGCCTTCTTGCAATCGAAGATGCTGCTGCCCACCTATGACGTCTTCGACGAAATGCGAAACTTTGCGCCGGCCAAGAGCCAGGAGCTTTTTGACTTCTGCGGCAACCGCATGGCGCTTACCATCTGCGAAGATGCCTGGAACGACAAGCAGTTCTGGAACAAACGGCTGTACACCTTCGATCCCGTGGAAGCTCTTATGCGCGCGGGGGGGAACTTCGTGCTTAACATTTCGGCCTCGCCCTTCTGGATCGGTAAGCGCGAGTTGCGCCGCGACATGCTGGCGACGATTGCCCGCAACTACAAAGTTCCGGTTGCCATGGTGAACCAAGTCGGGGGTAACGACAGCTTGGTCTTTGACGGTTCGAGTCTGGTGCTCAACGCGGAGGGCAAGCTCGTCGCGCAAGGCCGCTCCTTCGAGGAGGACCTCATCTATTTCGATTCCAAAACGTTAACCGGTGAAGTGCGCGAGCAGGTCGCGGGCGAAGAGGCCAGCGTCTACGCCGCGCTGGTTCTGGGTACGCGCGACTACATGCATAAATGCGGCTTTCAGAAAGCGATCGTAGGTCTAAGCGGTGGCATCGATTCGGCTCTTACCGCCGCTATCGCCACTGCAGCGGTGGGTCCTGAGAATGTCCGGGGGATTGGCATGCCGGGACCGTTCTCTTCAGAAGGCTCGATCGAGGATGCCCGCGCATTGGCCCAGAACCTCGGCATCCGGTTCGAGTTGCTTCCGATTAACCATGTCTTCGAGGCTTACCGTCAAACCTTGCAAGAAGTATTCGCGGGCCGAAAACAAGACGTCACGGAAGAAAACCTCCAATCACGCGCGCGCGGCACACTCCTGATGGCGCTGTCCAACAAGTTGTGCGCCATCGTGCTGTCGACCGGGAACAAGAGTGAGCTGGGCGTTGGCTACTGTACACTTTACGGGGACATGGTGGGAGGGCTGGCAGTGATCTCGGATGTGCCAAAAACACTTGTCTATCGTTTGAGCCATTATGTCAACTCGCGCCGGCCCGTAATTCCGCCGGCCACGCTAGAAAAGCCGCCGTCGGCCGAATTACGGCCGAATCAGAAAGACACCGACACGCTGCCGCCCTACGAAGTAATCGACGCCGTACTCGAAGACTATGTGGAAGACTCGCATCCGCCCGAGCGCATTGCCGCCGATCACGGCTTTGATGTCGCGCTGGTTCGCCGGGTCATCGGCATGGTGGATCGCGCAGAGTACAAGCGGCAGCAAGCGGCACCGGGCATTAAAATTTCCCCCAAAGCCTTCGGCTATGGCCGCCGCCTTCCCATTGCCGCCAAGTGCGAGGTCTGAAATATCTGACATAGCGTTTGCCGAAAACGTCACACGACTCCGATTTCACTTGCATGCGAAAGGAACCATGCGCAGTTATCTCAACTTGACCGTCATCATTCTCCTGGTCTCGGTTTTGTCCGTGGCCAAGCAAAAGACAGTTGCCGAAAAGCCCGCCGACGATTCAGCGGGAAAGACTGCGGTGTCGGCACCCGCAATCAACCTGCCTTCGGAACAAACCGTCGATGGGTTCATGCAGCAAACCGTCGGCTACGATCCGCAAATAAGCTGGAAAATCACTAGCATTCGGCCCGCCCCGGTTCCAGGATTGGCCGAAGTGCTGGTTACCGTCGCGAGCCCGAAAGGCCAGCAGATCAGCCGTTTCTATGTGACCGGCGATGGGGAACACGCAGTTGTGGGCGATATCATTCCGTTCGGCGCCGCCCCATTCGCCTCCGCTCGCAAGCTGCTGGACAAAGGGATCACTGGCCCGGCGCGTGGACCCAAAGACGCGCCGGTTACGATTGTTGAGTTCGGCGATCTGCAGTGTCCAGCCTGCAAGAGCGCGCAACCTGCCATTGAAGGCCTGGTGAAGGCTGAACCGAAGGCCCGCTTCGTCTTCCAGAATTATCCGCTGGAGATGCATAACTGGGCAGCCAAGGGCGCGGCTTACGCCGACTGTGTCGGACGTGCTTCCGACGACATTTTCTGGCAATTCATCGCCAAGACCTACGAGCAACAATCCGACATAACGGCAGAGAACGCGGACCAGAAACTTGCGGCCATCGCCGAAGCCACCGGGGCGAAAGGCGCCGACATTGCCGCGTGCGCCGCTATGCCTGCCACCAAAGCCCGGGTGGACGCGTCGATGGCCTTGGGCAAGTCGGTGGATGTGAGTGGCACGCCCACGCTGTTCATCAATGGCCGCAAGATCGGTAATGTCGGCCAGATTCCCGCAGAGGTGTTGAAACAACTTGTTGAGTTTGCGGGAAAACCGGGAAAGTAAGTTCGGTCACGGTACCACGGCGCCGTTCCGAAGCCCGATTCTCTGTGTCGAGACCCCGTGCGCTCGAACCGGATGCCAACCGGCCCCTCGTTCTACTTTGCGGTTATCCAAATCTCTTCAGTCGAGCGAGCGGTATTGGAGAGCACGTGAGGAGTAATGACGATGAGCAGTTCATCGTCTTGTTCGCCCTTGCTGTTGCTCACCATGACCTGATTTAAGCCGGGGATCTGTCCCAACCCCGGAATTCCGCTGAGCGAGCGCTGTTCGGTGAGGGAGACCTGCCCCGCCACGGCGGCGGGTTCACCGTCTTTTAAGTTGATGCTCCCCTGGTACTCGCGATTGGAAATGATCGGTTGTCCGTTCCTGCTGCTACCCGTAAGCGAGCGGACTTGCAGGTTCAACTGGATGCTTACATCTCCATTACCATGGACGGTCGGCTTGGCTTTGAGGTTCAATCCAAGGTCCTCATAGCTGACCGACGGTACAGGCGCGATGTAAGACTGGTTTCCGAGTACCTTGGAAATCGCGGACGAATTAAAAATAGGCGCATACGTCGCATTGACGATGGGATAACGCGTACCCAGATGAAAGTTTGCCTCGTTGCCCTGGCCGGTGCGCAGGGTTAAGTGATCCAGGCTTTGAGCCCACGATTCATTCACCGACAGCTGGAACGCGAGCTGATCAAGACTTAGGCCCATCAAGGTCAGGCCGCCGCCAAAGGTGGCCAGCGGCTGGCTGAAGACGGAGCTCCGTTGACTCCCGAGTTGCGCGAGCAGGGCCGATAGTGATGTGCTGTTGGCTTGGTTGATGCCGCCCGAGGAAATCAGTTGGTTGATGAGTTGCTGAACGTTCTGTCCTCCCAAGGCCGCCAGTGCTCCTGCCGGAATATTGAACAGGTTGAACTGATCCGGAATATGCAAGCCGATATTGCGGGCCAGGTTGTGGCTGATTTGGTAAACCGTGAGGTCGAGCACCACCTGGGGTCGTTCGGTACTCAGTTGTTCCATGAGCCGCGTCAACGCCCCGGTGACAGCTTGCGGAGCCCTTACTTCAACGGTGCCGGCCGTCTGCCCGGAGCTCACGAAGTGCAGGTCAAACATGTTGCGCATGGTGGTCACGATCTCGGTGGCTTCCTGCGGCGTGGTGTGCGAAGGCAAGGTGAACGTAGCGAGAGACATGCGGTCAAACTGCTTGTGATTTTCCGGGCTGTCGGCGGCGACCAGAAGTCGGTGCGCATCCAGCGCAGACCACATGGTCTTACTCACGTCGCAGGCTAGGCGAAGTGCGGTGAAGAAGTCCACGTCGTCAACGAAAAAGCGCACCTGCCGCGGAGTTACGGAGTCGTCGAATGTCACCGTCACGCCGTACGCGGAAGCTAGCTCTCCAAACAGGCCGTGAACATCGCCACGATAGTGGAAGGCGTCGCGGTCGTTCTTGGGTTCGAGATGGATCTCGCCCATATCCGTCCAAGTCGTGGGTACCACCGGCGTAGGAGGCGGCGCAGATTGCTGCAAAGCATCAGCCAGCCTTTGCTGCGCGAACGGGTTTCCCGAATCCAGTTCCAACGCACGCTTGAATTCCGCTGCAGCCGGTGCAGGTTGGCCAGCCGCGAGCAAGGCGTTACCCTGTTCCATGTGATTAAAGACGAGCTGCGCCTTCACCAACTCGCGATGCGTCAGGAACTGTGTGTCGTGTGGAACCAGGCGCGAGGCCTCGTCGAATTGCGTGAAAGCCTCTTCCAGGTGATGACCACTTTCCAGCTTCAGCGCGCGCTCAAAGGCCACGCCTGCCCGTTTGAGATCTTTTTTAGAAACTACGCAGTTGGTGCCTCCGGGAACTCCGCTGGCGCACAACACAGGTGGAGACGCCCCGCTGGGCGCATCGGCGCCGGCAAAAACCGATAACGCGACCAGTAGAGTCGCCGCCAGGATAAGGATGAAGAACGCCCGCTGCATTCGCTTGATTCTAACCCGGAACAGAGGTCGCGTGGAGCCTCCCGTTGAACCCGGCACCTTCGATTTCACTGGGTTCAGGCTGGCGGAATAAGCCAGCGAGCAGGCAGGTAGAACGTCCGCGTTACGGTTGCTTGCGAGATGTTTCCTGAAGCATGATTCTCTCAATACTGCGTGCTTTCCCCGTGTTTTCCTCGCAATCGACCACTACCGCGCAAAGCCGCACGTCGCCGGTCGCGGGCTCGAAGCGGACGGGCATTCCGTTAAGAAACTTTCCCACCACCAATTCCTTCTTAACACCAATTACCCCGTCGTAGGGACCAGTCATGCCAACATCGGTAATGTAGGCGGTGCCATTGGGCAGAACCCGCTCGTCCGCTGTGGGAACATGGGTGTGCGTGCCGACCAGCGCGGTGACGCGACCGTCGAGATACCAGCCGAGTGAGATCTTCTCCGAGGTCGCTTCCGCATGCAGATCCACGAAAATGACTTTGGCCTCAATTTGCTTCAAGAGATTATCCGCAGTACGAAAGGGGTCGTCATTGGAGGCCATGAACACGCGACCCTGCAAGTTAATGACCGCATAAGGCACCGGCCCCTTGCGTCCCTCGTATAGCCCCCATCCGGGCATGTCATTCGGGTAGTTTGCCGGCCGCAACAATCGCTTCGCCGGACTGTGCGCATCGCCATTCGCCATCTGGAAGTAATCGAGGATTTCGCGCTTGTCCCACACGTGATTTCCGGTGGTGAGCACGTCGATATTCAGGTCGAACAATTCTTCGGCGAGTGACGGCGTAATACCAAAACCCGCAGCGGCGTTCTCTCCGTTTGCAATCACAAGATCGATGGCGTGGTCTCGAACCAGGCCGCGCAAGCGGTCCTTGACAATATTCCGTCCCGGCCGTCCGAAAATGTCGCCAATGAAGAGAATCCGCATGCAGTTTCAGGGGTCAACTTCGATGGTAACACGCGAGAACGCGGGTCCCGGCGGTCGCACAAGCGCATTTTGTTTCTGTCGATTTGCTTTCTCGGCGTTCTCCGGCAGTGTTCTCCGTGAACTCTGCGGTTTAAGGTTGGGCTGGTCCCGACTCCCAGTTCGGCACGAGTTCCGCAGTCCGCAGAAAATCGTAATTTCCCGCCGGATTCAGCTTAAGGTTCCGAACCCGGCGGTTGTGGACTAGCACATTATCCAGATACCACAAATCGATGTAGGGCAGTTCATCCGCCAGCACCCACTGCACCTCGGCGTAGAGTTGCTTGCGTACTTTCAAATCCACTTGGGCACGCGCCTGGTCAATCAGCACGTCCACCCGGGGATTGGCATAATGCCCGCGGTTGGCCCCATGCGGCGGAAATTTTGACGAGTGAAAGGCGTATTCGAAAATGTCCGGATCTTCGTTGCCCCCGATCCAGCGCAGGCCATAAAGCTGAAATGCGCCATGGGCCACGTCGGCAAAGAAAGTGCCGAACTCGAAGCTGCGGATATCGAGCGCAATCCCCACATTTCGTAGTTCCTGCTGAATCACGGCGACCATCAGCCGCGTGTTCTCGTCCGTCGAGGTTTTCATGGTGATGTGAAAGCGCAGCCCATTCACCCGAGGGTAGCCAGCCGCATCCAGCAATTTCTCAGCCTTCTCGGCATCATGATCGTAGCGGGGAACGTCGCCGTTGTAGGCCCAGCTCTGCGGGGGAAGAACGCTCCGAGCCGGCTGCGCTTCGCCGCGCCACAGATACTCCATCATCGGCTTCCGGTCGAGCGCGTAGGCGATTGCCTGCCGTACCCGAACATCCTTAAGAATAGGATCGAGCAAATTAAATCCCAGATAGGCCAGCCTTGTCCCCGGCCCACGCTCGACTGCTAGCCGCGGGTCCTGCTGCAACGTAAGCACGGTATCGGGAGTAAGCGAGTTGATGGTCACATCTCCACTGCCTTTGCGAAGTTCAAGAGCCTGCGTGGTCGCATCGGGCACCACCGCAAATCGTACCCGAGCCAGATGCGCCTTCTCACCCCAGTATTCGTCATTGCGCTCGATGATGACTTGCCTATCCGTTTCGGCGCTGACAAACTTGAAAGGCCCGGAACCGATCGGCTGGCGTGATACTTCGTCGCCGCTGCCATAAGGCACAATGCCAATGGCTCCATCTGAAAGATTCCACAGCAGGGTTGCGAAGGGCTCTTTAAGGTGGAAGACGACGGTGAAGTCGTCGCTCGCGTCAATGTGATCGACCAAGCGGTAGACCGCCGTCTTGGTGCTGCGAATCTTGCCCTGAAGCAGGGAATCGAAGGTCCACTTGACATCGCGTGAGCCAAGCGGACGGCCGTCGTGAAACTTCACGCCCCGGTGCAAATGGAAGATGTAGGTGAGTGGATCGGGAATCTCCCAGCGCTCGGCCAAGCCTGGGGCCACGTTTAAGTCGTCTCCTCTGGAGAGAAGATCGTCGAAAATCAAGTTGTCAATCCGTTCGGACCCCCCATCGATTCCCACGCGCGGGTCCAGATTCATGGGGCTCGACTCGATGATCATCACCAGTGTGTTGGGGTCGGGCTGGGCCGCACAGGAAGGCAGGAAGCACAACGACGCAACCGTGACGACAGAAAACATTGCTCGAATCGCCAGGATCGCGAATGGATAAAAAAGCTGCTCCCCGCCCCTCGCCGTCAAAACAGAGTCTGGCTTCGGTCCTGAGCGCCCGCTCGCCTTCATCCGCAGTCCAGACACATCTGATAGAGGTTGCTCACGGTTCTCCAATTGCGCATTGTGGCACGCTTCAATAACCGTCTTTCCAAGGGATTGTTCGCCAAGCTGCTTTCGGCAACTCCATTCGGGAGGTAGAGGTAAATCTCCTTGCCCAAACAACGGGACTGATCCGGCGCCGCAGTCAGTCCCTCGAACTGCTTGAGATCAGATGGCACAGGACTTTCAGGCAGGAACATCACATGCAGGTTCGCCTGGTCGATTCCGCGCTTCTTCAAGAACGGATTGGTTTCAATGGTTTCCCCCATTTCGTCCAGGGTGCGCGAGATCACCGAAACAGAATGGCCGAAGTCGCGGAGGATGCGTTCTTCGATTCGCTTCGACAGTCCGGCCGGGGAAACCTTCGCGGTGTTGAAGACCACGTTTCCACTCTGGATGTAAGTCTTCACCCGCTCAAACCCCAATGCTTCGAATGACTTTCGCAGTTGTTCCATCTTTATCCGCTTGTGTCCGCCAACGTTAATGCCCCGCAACATCGCCACACAAACCGCCATAGTCAGCACCGTCCGCAATAAGTTATGGATATGAAATCTTCCCCAACACCGCCGCCCGTTTCGCTCCTGTCGCCGATGGCAGGTTCGAAGGCCGCCGATGCCAGGTCTCGTAGGCCAGCATCGCGAAGGCCACGGCCTCTTTCGCCTCTGAGGGTAACCCGAACTCATCCGAGAATCGAATCTTTATACCCACCGAAGCCAGTTCGTGAGACAACATTCGAACCAGAGTCGGATTCTTTGCCCCACCACCCGAGAGAATCATTTCGGCATAGGGTTGCTTCCGCCCCCCGGGGCAAGCGTTCACCACAAATCGTACTGCATCCGCGATCGACCTGGCGGTCAGCGTCGTAGCCGTGGCCACAACATCCTGTTTGCGGGCGCGACCGCAGCTTTGCAAAAACTCTCGCACGAACTCACGGCCAAATTCCTCGCGCCCTGCCACCTTCGGCGGCGCCTTGCGGAAGAAAGGACGGCGCAGGATATCGTCGATCACCCGATCGAGTGAGTCTCCGGAAGCGGCGATCTTTCCGCCACGATCGTAAGGGCGACCGAAAAGCTCTTCCGTGACCGCATCCATCACCATATTTCCCGGACCCGTATCGAACGCAACAACCTCACTGGCCGCCGCCCCGGCGGGAATGGCCGTCAGATTCGCAATGCCGCCGATGTTCTGTACAACGCGCCCCCCTGTGGAATCGGCGAACAGCAGATAGTCGAGGAAGGGAACCAGCGGTGCGCCCTTGCCCCCCACTGCCATGTCCGCCGGACGAAAATCGGAAACCACCGGCACACCTACCCGCGCCGCAATAGTTGCGGCCTCGCCCGTCTGCCACGTTGTCGCCACCTGGCGACCCAGGAACGGCTTCGGCTCGCCCTGGTGATAAAGCGTCTGCCCGTGACAACCCACGAGTTCAGTTTTCACTCGAAAGCGGCGCTGTGCCGAGAGCACGGCGTCGGCATACAACTCCCCCAGCAAAAAGTTCAGACGCGCTAACTCGGCCACCGATATTTCCCCCGCATTCATGGCACCTAAGACCGCTGACCGGACTTGCTTCGCATACGGGAACTCGACGTGCCCGAGGAGCTTGACGGTGTGGCCAGGACACTCGTGCCCGCGAACCATATCGCGGGACCACGCGCGGGAAGCCGTTCCGGACCGTTGCCGGGCGCCGCCACGCGTGTCACCCACCCGCACCAGCGCCACATTAATTCCGTCCGCCGAGGTCCCACTCATCACTCCGGCCACGACCAGCATACCTTTGGGTTTCATGTTCGCAGCCGCCGCCGCGCGCTCTCCACGCGGTTCAGAACTTCAAGCCGCACCTGCTCCCCGAACTCCCACAATTTTCGCGATAGCCGGTCGGTGCTGCCCGCAGACCGCACTTTCGCCTTGCTCTTCAACTCTTTCGATCTATTCTTGAAAGCCATAACCCGCTCCGCTGCTTGCTCGACACGCCGAGCAAACTTACGATCTCGTTCCGCCGTCTCGACGAGTTGTTCGTATGCTTGCCTGATGTAATCTTCACGGTGGCAGATCAGGCACAAATCTCCTCCTGCACCAATATGTCCAACCACAGCATCGCCAATCGACGCAGCCGTAAGCACCGCCTCCATCTCAAGATCGTCAGACACGATCAGCCCGCGGTAGCCGATTTTCTTCTTCAACACATCGGTAATCCATTTCCGTGAAAGCGAAGCCGGCGTGCTCGCACGCGTGACGGCCGGATAAGCCGCGTGCGAAATCATCACCATGGGGAAATCACGCCGCAGGGCACGGTAGGGAGCCAAATCTTCGTTCCACAACCTACGAAAAGATTTGCTTACTGAGGGCAGCTCGCGGTGCGTGTCGAAATTGGCCTCGCCCAGGCCGGGAAAATGTTTGCCGCATCCCATTACGCCTGCCGCCCGCAATCCCCTTAGAAACTCGCGCGCATAGCTGACCACTTTCTTAGGATCGTCGGAAACCGCGCGCGAACCCATGACCGTGCGCGAAGCCTCGAATGCTAGATCCACCGAGGGAGCGAAGTCCGTGTTGAAGCCTAGCGCCCGGCAGCATTCGCCGATGATCTGCCCGTGTCTGCGGAAGAGCTTGCGATCGCCGGTGGCGAACACATCCGCCGCCGATGGCGCCGGACCGAGCACGTCGCGAAAGCGATCCACGCGCCCACCTTCGAGGTCCACGCATGCAAAAAGCTGCGTAGTCACGCATTTCTGGCAGTCCTCGAGAAGCCGCCACGTCTGTTCAGCTCCGGTAATGTTGCGAGCGAATAGGATCACTCCTGCTGGCTGCAGCTTGGTGAGAAGGGAACTGAGCCGTCGAGTTATCTCCGTACCGTCGAAGCCGACGATCAGCAGTTGTCCAACGTTATGGATGTTCGAGGATTTATTCTTTGCTGACATTATCTATTCTTTGCTTACATGTATGTGAATGAAGGATGAAGTTCTCTGTGTCCTCTGTGGCGGTGTCAGATTTCCTTTTTCAGCTCGGCCAGCAAATTCAACGCCTCCAGGGGCGTGAGGCGATTTAAATCCACTTCGCGCAGCCTCTCCAGCACCGGTTGCGACAGGGGAGTGAAAATTGTCAGCTGGGCCGGCGGGGGATCCGCCCCCGGCGATAGGTGCCCGGTCAGTGCACGTTCCGCCGACTCATGTTCCGCCAGCACCTCCCGCGCCCGTAGGATCACTTCATTCGGCAGACCTGCCAGCTTGGCAACTTCGATGCCGTAGCTGCGGTCCGCTGCGCCCGCCTCGACCTTTCGCAAAAAGACTATCCCGCCGCCGGTCTCCTTCACCGAAACGTGATAATTCTTCACGCCCGCAAGCTGCTCGGCCAGTTCGGTAAGCTCGAAATAGTGAGTGGCGAAAAGCGTCTTAGCCCGTACTCGCGAATGCAGATATTCGACGGCAGCCCAGGCAATCGCCAGTCCGTCGTAGGTAGCCGTTCCGCGGCCCACTTCGTCCAACAAGACCAGTGAACGGGGCGTTGCGGTGTGCAGGATCGCCGCCGTTTCCGTCATCTCCACCATGA
The DNA here is from genome assembly GCA_003225005.1 of Acidobacteriota bacterium. Taxonomy (GTDB): domain Bacteria; phylum Acidobacteriota; class Terriglobia; order Terriglobales; family Acidobacteriaceae; genus Sulfotelmatobacter. Next base: position 58,189 of record QIAN01000263.1, read on the forward strand.
ATGTGGAGCGCCCCCGCGCCAGGTTATCGCTCGCGCCGATTCGAGTGAAAATGCGATCCACCACGCCCAGACGTGCCGATCGCGCCGGAACAAATGACCCCATCTGCGCCAGAATCACGATCAGCGCCGCTTGCCGTAAATAAGTCGACTTACCGCCCATGTTCGGTCCCGTCAGCAGGAGAATATTGTGAGTGGAGGAATTTACATAAAGATCGTTGGGCACGAAACGTTCGCTGCCGCCCGCCCATTCCTGCTGCTCGATTACGGGATGCCGGCCTTCGATGATCTCCAGGTCTCCGGCGTCCTCATTCCATCGAGCGGCGCTGGCAGTGTCATCATGATGCGCACCCACAAACTTGGGTCGGCAGTAGTTCCTGAGCGCTGCGAGGTGGGCCAGAGAAGCCAGCACGTCCAGTTCCGCCAAAGCCATCGCCGTCCGGCGGATGGGCTTGGCCTCACCGGCAATCGCCGTCCGCAAGTCGGTGAACAGCCGCCTCTCGATCTCCGTGATCTTTTCCTGTGCGTCGAGAATCTTGGTTTCATATTCCTTCAGTTCAGGAGTGGTGAAGCGCTCCGCGCCCACCAGCGTCTGCTTGCGCTCATAGTCCTGCGGAGCGAGATGCAAATTCGGCTTCGAAATCTCGATGTAGTAACCAAAGACAGAATTGAACTTAACCTTCAGAGAAGTAATGCCCGTCCGCTGCCGCTCCCGCTGTTCCACCTGCGCCAACACCTGCTTGCTGTTGCGACTCAGGTCGCGCAGTTGGTCAAGCTCGCGATCCACGCCCGCAGCGATCACGCCACCATCAGCGACACTCAGGGGCGGTTCGGGAACGATCGTGGTATCGATGCGCTGCCGAAGCTCGCTCAATTCATCGAGGGCCCCGTGAAGAGTCTTCAGTCGCTCCGCACCCAGGCGGCCCACAGCGGACTTGACTGCGGGAATCCTCCCCAGCGATGCCGCGAGAGCAAGCACATCGCGTGGATTCGCTGTCTCCAGCGTTACGCGGCTGAGTAGTCGCTCTAGATCGAGCACCCCGTCGAGAGCCCGTCGCAGCTCTTCCCGGGAGATGGTGTCCTGCACTCCCGCTTCCACCGCATCCAGCCGAGCATGGATCTCGCTTAGATCGAGCGATGGCCGCAGCAGCCATGAGCGCAGCAATCGCTTACCCATGGGCGTAACGGCGCAGTCCATCGAGCCGAACAGCGTGACTCCTGCGTCTGTTCCCGCGAACAGCGGTTCAATCAGTTCCAGATTTCTGACCGTCACCGCGTCCAGCACCAGATAATTCTGTCGCTCATACACGCCAATGCGATCTACATGGTGGAGCGATCCCCGTTGCGTGGAGCGCACATAATGAAGAATGGCCCCCGCCGCAGCCGCGGCCGCTGTCCGCCCGGCCAGCCCAAACCCTTCGAGCGACAGAACCCCAAAGTGATTCTCCAGCAGTGGGATGGCATGATCGGGAGAAAAAATCCAATCATCCAGCGGAGTCTCAGTGCACATGGCTCCTGCGGCGCGCGGCCGCGGAAATGAATGATGCTGAGACGGCTGCCCCAAGCTGTCCGGCCGAGCGAAGCTCGGCAGCGCCGCCGTCGCATCTGCTTCAGCAGACATCCCGGGCTCTTTTGTGGACGCGACTGATTCGCCAGCGCCCCCGAGCGAAGCTGGCCTGTCCTGTCGATCAAACAACGGTGCTGCCGATCCATACAGCACCTCCTTCGGCCGTAACTGCTCCAGCTCCTCCTGCACGCGCCGGAGCGCGTTCTCGCCCCTGAACTCAGTGGCGCGAAACTCGCCGGTGGAAACATCCAATGCCGCAAATCCCACCCGATCGCCAACTTGTGCGATGGCCGCTAAGAAGTTGTTCTCTTCCGAGCCTAGCGACGAGTCCGCCGAGGTTCCCGGCGTGACTACCCGCGTCACTTCCCGGCGCACAATCTTTTTCGTCAGCCGCGGATCTTCCATCTGTTCGCAAATCGCTACCTTGTAGCCTTTGCGAATGAGCTTGCCGATATATCCTTCTGCCGCGTGATGCGGCACGCCGCACATGGGAACCGCAATTCCTTTCTCTTTGTTCCGTGAGGTTAGGGTGATCTGCAGCTCGCGTGATGCCACAATGGCGTCGTCAAAGAAAAGCTCGTAAAAATCACCCAAACGGAAGAACAGCAGCGCGGTAGGATGGTCTTTCTTGACCGCGGCATACTGCCGCATTAACGGCGTGGACGGCTCGGACATTGCGGTGGGCTTCGAGCGCGGATTATAACAAAGCTTCATGCCCATCTTCTGCGGCACACGTCGCATCACCGCAGTGGAAATCCGAGTTGACGCCCGCTTCGGCTCAGTGTTCTCTTATCCCATGGAACTCCGTAAAGATCCCATCACGCGCTCCTGGGTCATCACCGGCGACGATCCCGTCGATGGCAACGCTCGCCAGCGTGGCGCGTGTCCGTTCTGCCCAGACTCCCCCAATGCGGCGCAGATCATTTCGACCCAGATGGGCTCTCAGGGTGCTGCCTGGGCCGCACGCGCCGTGGTTCACCCCACTCCGCTGTATCGGATCGAGGGAGATCCCGGCAGGCGCGGCGACGGTCTTTACGACCGCATGCGCTCGGTGGGCGCGCACGAGGTGCTGGTCGAGAACCCTAACCATCAGCGCCATTTGTGGCAGGCGACGGATCGCGAAATCGAGCAGTTCCTGCGCCTCGCGGCCGAGCGCATCCTCGACCTCAAGAATGATGCACGGATCAAGTACGTGAGTCTATTCAAGGACTACGGCTCTCACGCAGGGCAGGAATTCGAGCATCCGACCTCGCAGCTTACGGCGACTATGTTCGTACCTCGCCGCGTGCTCTATGAGTTGCGTGCCAGCCGTGAATATTTCCTAAGCAAGGAACGCTGCGTTTTCTGCGACATTCTGAACCAGGAGGAACGTCAAGCCGTGCGCGTCGTGGAAGCTCGTGGAGATTATGTTGCCCTTTGTCCTTACGCGCCGCGCGTTCCTTATGAAACCTGGATTCTCCCGCGCACCCATGAGGCGGGGTTCGAGCGTACAGCGTTGGTCCGGCCCGACATGCTAGGTGAGTTAGCCGCGATTTTGCGCCGCACCCTGCAGCGCATACGCACCGTGGGCGAGGACTTCCACCTCGTGCTGCACACTTCGCCCAACAGTTTGCATCCTTCGAAGACCTTGGGTTTCTGGAAGACCATTGAGGACGACTACCACTGGCACATCGAGATGCTGCCCGTCATCGGCTCTAAATCGCGGTCGTACACGTTCAAAGAAGTGTATTACTCGCCTGTGACCTCGGAAGCCGCGGTAAAGCATCTGCGCGCCGCGAAGATTGAAGGCTGAAGCGCGCTTCGCCGTATGGTTTAGGCGCCCAGCAGCACCTGGAGAAATATGCCGTCAGAGTCGCTCTCGCCGCAGGAAGCCAAATGACCTGTTGCATGAGCTCATCACCGAATCGAGCCGAGTTCAGGGTGCCTTTGTGAGTCCGGTGTCCGGTGTACGCGCTGTCGTCTGGGGTGTCATCCGCGTTTCTTCAACTGGATCACTCAATATCTTCGAGCGGGAGGATGACACTACTTCGCCGATCATATGCTTCGATTCCGTCACCCGCTGCGTTGCGAAGGTTAAGGGACGAGAGGTCGATAAAAGAAAATCCCCAGTGGTTGAGTTCTTTAAGAGCTTCTAACGAAACCCCGTTTCCAATAGCCTTCACCAGGATCGGCGGCCTAGCAGCAGGCGACAGCACTGCGAGATCGCGAGAGCGCAACTCGCTTCGGTCATCGACCTGGATTCGCGGAACTTCAATGAGCGATCAACATCGTTTCCTCTCGGCCGATAACTTTTATTGCGATGCCTACTCGCGATGCCAGACTGCGGAGAGCATGCTAAATACGGCCATTACTCGCGCCGAGATTAGCAGAAGCTTCGAAGAATATCTTGAGATCGTCGGACGGGTGTTCGCAATTGCGGGGAGAGTTGAGGAAGCCCGGAAGATTGCGGAAGTCGGACATTGCACGGCGGGATTCTTTGCGCCATTGCTGACGCCCACATGGGGATGGCATTTGCAAGCACCCTCACAGCGGAGGAATCTTTCACCACGGCAGAGTGAAGATCAATTTCTTTCGCCCTATTTGGCAGGCAGAACTCAAAGCGGAAGGAACCGTCGCGCAGCGAGGCCGCACGATTGGCTACGTAGAATGCAACATAACCGACGAGCAAAACCGGCTGGTCGCGAGAGCGGCTTCCACTTGCATGGTGCTTTGCGGCCAGAAGGCGTCAGGACGGTAATCCCACACTCAGCTTAGCATTGCGCATTCAGCGCAGCCACCTTGCCACACCAACGGGCTTCCGGGCCGCTCCTTCGAGAATGTTGGAGCTGCCCTCAGCGGCGCTGGTCGTCAAAAATAAATCTTGCGAACGTATTGCGACCGAACGGTCTCTTCTGTCCCTCTCATCGAGGTGATGCGGACCCGGACGGGAACAAGCCAAGTGTGTGGCGCCGGCTCGGGGACCGGCGGCTGGTCAGTCGCTGGCCCGGCTTCTGTATGTTTTCTGGCGGATGAGGTGGTCATCGCCGCCTTCTCTCCTATGTCTCGTCGTCGGGCGGACCCGCGGCGCCGGCAAGATCCTGAGGCCTGATCTTTTCGACGCTGAACTTCACCACGCGCTCGCGCATTGTGTGCAGAACCTCTTCGAGAGGCGGAGGGTCGCCTTTGATCCAGCGCAACGGGTTGATGCGCGCCACAACGAACGAGCGTAGGTATGGACTCACCAGTCCGCGTTCCTTCAGCTTTTTGACGACTGCGGCGACTTTTTCCTCGAGCTCCAGCACCATAGAGGCGTGCTTCTCATGTTGTTTGAGGGCGGTGCGCAATGAGTCATCAGTGAAGTTTTCAAGGCGCCGGAGGATCGGGTGGTAAGCGCCCCCGCCGAAGCGCTTGACCCGTTCGTAACACCCCCCCAAGGTGACAAGTGCGGCCTGATCGAGATAGAAGGCGAACCCGGATTCGGGCCGCGAGGCATCCTCGTCGACCAGGCCACGGTAGATCCGTATGACTTCTAGTGAGCGCTCTTTCAGGTTATGGGCTTTTTCCGTGTTCAGAGCCAGGATCTGCCACGCGACCTCGCGTTCTGCGACGACCAGAGCCGTGATGGATTTAGCCCCAAGGCGGCGCATGGCCTCGAGGCGATGCCGGCCGTTGGGGGTCCAGAAGTCGCCGCCCGGCGCCACGATAGCGATGACAGGGTCGAGAAAACGCCCAGTCTTACTGATAACGTCGGCTAGCCGTTTGTGGTGAGCGTCGGAGAGATCGCGTTGAAACGGCGTAGGCTCGATCCTGTCGATGGGCAGAATCGAGAGCAGGGTCTGATGACCGCCAAGCGGTTCCTTATAGAGGCCCACGACGCAGCCCCCAGCCTTCTCGACAGCTTCCGCGGCCTCCGTGGCAGATCCTTGTGGTTGTTCTAAGCGGCACTCCGCCGGCTCGAGACCCTTGGTGCCAGGCTTGGCCTTGCGAGGACGTCGTCGGGCAGGTGCGCGCTTTGCCATCTTGAGACTTTAACGTATCTGCGGTGGAGCTGCCGAAGGTCGTTGGAAAGCCTTGGTTCCTTGGTTCGTTCGAATCCCACTTTCTTTCAGCCACGTAACATCGCTGATGGGAAGCCGTTAAAGTGATGTGCTGACGTCCTCTAGCGTCCATAAATGCGAATCGCCGCACCTATCTCTTTCGCATGCGTTTCCAGCGCAAAGTGGCCGGTATCGTAGAAATGGACTTCGGCACTCGGGTTGTCGCGCTTGAACGCTTCGGCGCCCAGGGGCAGGAAAAACGGGTCACTCTTGCCCCAGACCGCGAGCATCGGCGGCGGCGTTGTCCGGAAATATTGCTGGAACTTCCAGCGGAGCCGATCTGGGTACAATAAGGAGACGATTAACGACGACGCACGGTATCGTTTTGTGTCAAACAATGTCCGAATCAGTTACGTCTCGTTGCTACCCTGCATGGGCATCTGTCGACCGGTTGTCCATAGTCCAATTGCACAGTAGAATCGCTATTCTTTCCGGAGGGCTTCTCCTTTGAAGAACTTGCTGTGCGTCGCACTGCTTATCGCCACGGCCGTAGCCCAAGCTCCGTCGCATCCGGCGCCAACGAGTTCGCGGCGCGAAAAAGAGGAAGTCCTCTGGCAGAAGCTCGAAGCCGCAACGCGCGACCTGGATGCCCAGCTCGACGGCGTTATGGGCGTCGCCATCGAAGATCTGACTACCGGTAATCACATTTTTCTGCACGCCGACGAGGTCCTCGCCCAGGCCAGCTCGATTAAGATCACGGTCCTCGCCGAACTCTACCGCCAGGCTCAGCAAGGCAAACTCAAGCTTACCGATCTTTACACCGTGCAGGCTTCCGACCTCGTCCCCGACAGCGACATCATGGGCGGACTCACGCCCGGCGTCACTCGCATCACGCTTCGCGATCTGGCCACCATGATGGTCGCGGTCAGCGACAACTCCGCCACCAACGTGCTCATCGACCGCGTCGGCATGGACAACGTCATCGCCATGCTCGACTCGCTCAATTTGCCGCACACTCGACTTCGCCGCAAAATGATGGACCTCGAAGCCGCCAAGCACGGCCGTGAAAACATTTCCACTCCACGCGAAATGATGATCCTGCTCGAGGATATTTATCAGGGTAAGGTTCTGAACCAGGAGATGACCGCGGACTTCTTCAAGCTTCTCAGCACCAACAAATCTTCCTGGATTCCACGTGACCTGCCGGCCGGAGTCAAGGTCGCCAACAAGCCCGGAGCGTTGGAAGGCGTCCGCAACGATTCGGGAATTGTCTTCGTCGAAGGCCGCCCTTATGTGATCTGCGTGATGACCACATTTCTGCGCAATGAACGGGACGGAGAAGAAGCCATCAGTAAGATCTCACTCGCCGCATTTCGTATGTTCGACCGCCTCAGTCGAGCATCGGAGTACGGCCGCGTGATCTCGCCCGGGAATGGGAGCAGATAGTCCTACGGCATCCCCCATGTTCCTCTGTGCCCTCTGTGGTTCATTATTTTGGGAGTGCATAATATCCCCATGACCGTTCGTCGCATGAAGACCTACGCCGGCTCCCCAGGCTACGTCTACCAATACTATTTTGTCGGCAAGCGCCCTGCCCTCCCCGGCGATCCCGAGGCTCCGGCCACGGAGTACGTTTTCGACGTCACCTCGGACCGCAAGCTCACCTACGCTGTCAGCGTTTTCCTGCTCGAGAAAGCCGCAGAAGCCTGGAAGACGACTCATGGGCGCGCACTCAGCGACTCCGAACAATACGCCGCCGCCAAGCTACGCTTGTTCCGCGCCTTCGACGAGATCGAAGAGGTGATGGCCCACGGCCGTCGTCTCACTGTTGATGCGGCATGGCTAGAAGAAGCTCTTGCCAGCCTGGGAGTAGAGTAGAAGCTATTCCCCTTTCACAAAATCGGTCGACCGAGCAGTGAGTTGGGGTGTTCAATCCTTAGCTTCTTTCTCTACAATTGGGTACCGACGCAACAGCGTTATCGAAAACACTAAAGCCAAGACCAACAATCCAAGCAGACCAAGCTCAATCATGTCGAAGCGCGAAAAAGGCTCGCGCCCTCGGTCGACCATGCGCTTGTTTGCTGAGGGTGGCCAGTTCCAGGCTTATCACCAGCATCCGCCGAATTGACGCAATCAAGCCGATCACCAGGAACGGTTCCGTGACCAGCAGGTGCGAACAAATGGAAATCCTGACGGTATGCAGAATCTCCACCAGCATCAGGGCGACGAGCAACTCATCCCATACCCGCAGAGTCTGGGCCGCAATTCGCGGCGTGACCGAGAGCTTCCCAGAGCAGCCTGCCCGCGCTCCCCATGGTGGCGAGAACACCATAAATCCCCACCTCCGCTTTTCCCAGATACATGTCAAGATGCGGGCGGAGCCTGTCTTCAGCCATGTGCGAGGATAGTACCAACCGGACCCCGCGCTTTCAACAAAAAGCCCTGGTGTGGGTGCGAGGCCACTCACTCACCAAGAGCCCTTGAACTCTTACAGTCTAAACCGAGTCGTCGAAGACACGCGTCAGGCTGCGTTCGGAGCCGCTATGATCGTTTGCGATGGTTTGGATATTTCCGCCACGGTCCGGTGCACTTTGTCGCTTTCGTCCACACGCGCCACGTCGGCTTCCGACACAATCCCAATGCACCGCAGATCCTGATCGACGATCAACATGCGCCGAATCTGACGCATCTGCATCAGCTTCTCGCAGGAATCCAGGCTTTGCTCCGGCCTGCAAGTCACAGGATCGCGGGTGACATAAGCTTCAATGGATGTGGTCTTAGGATCCAGTCCTTCCGCAACAATACTGCAGCAAAGGTCGCGGTCCGTGATGATGCCGATCAGGCGCCTCGACGTCCCATCTTCAACCACCGGGATCGAACCAATATCTTCGTCTCGAAGAATCTGTGCGACCACTTGTGCCATATCCGTGGCACGGCAACATAGCGGATGTGGAGTCATCACTTCTTGTACTTTCATTGTGCCTCTCCTGATGTTGTTCAGCCCTATGCTTCTGATTGCCGTCGGTTCCGACTGCCGGCCAGGACGCGGAACCGACCACCGCTAACCCAGCTCAAGCTGCGGTCCGGATACCCACTTCGTCCAGGTGCTCGAGCAGATCCAAGGGATCCTGATAAACCCGGTGACTACACCCCATAGCTAAAGTTAGGGGCTTCAAGAGCCACGCCCACTATCACAGGCGTTTCGGTTCTCAGGCGCAGTCCACGCCTTAAAATCTCCAATGCCGATGCGTGGTCGCAGGTTGTTTTCAAACCGCAAGCCGCGCATTGGTGCAACCTGTCCCAAAGTTTCTTGGGCACAGGCGCACCACAAGGGCATTGTTGCGATGTTCCACGGGCATTCACTTTCACCAGCAGCCTATCGGCACTTTCAGCCTTATAGGACAACTTTGCGATGAAGCTTGACCACGCGGCATCCTGTACTGACTTGGCAAGCATTCCGCCAGCCAAGCCTTTCACATGCAAATCTTCCACGGCAATGAAGCCATGATGATTTACCAGTTCACGAGATAGCTTGTGCTGGAAATCGTTGCGTGGGTTGAATACGTGGCGATGCAGTTGTGCAACCAACCTACACCCCTTACGCCAGCCTCCAGACCGCTGGGTGCAGCGGGACATGTGGCGCTGCACAACGCGCAGTTTCTTTTGGGCAGTACCAAACCAACGTGGGTTGTCCACGATTTCCGCATCGCTGGT
>QIAN01000264.1:0-956 GCA_003225005.1 Acidobacteriota bacterium
TAGGTGGCTCCGTTTCTCTCGGAAGTCGTTGAGGCCGTGGGAGTCGCAGGCGGTCAATTACGTCGTTGAACAGTCGGGGCAGATGGGCGGTACGATTCGCATCGCTCACGTGAATGTTGGTCAGTTCTGGGACCCGATTTACGTGCTTGAGCCATTCCTCGATGGTGAATTCAAGTTCCCGTTCGAGTATGGCCGCGACACTCACGGTCTTCAATTTGTTCTTGTTCCTTCTCGTCTGATGTTCACCCCATTATCGCAGTCGCGGACAAACAAACTGTTCAAAACAGATCGTTCAATATTGCTCAGTTTTTTCCGTTGCCTTGGCCTAACCTTTGTGCGTCCTGAGCGGGAAGACAACGACTGAATGAAGACCAAAGAACTCACGCTGAAGCAGATTAACTCCGTGCCCTGTACGACCTGTTGGGCAGCGATTGGGGAAGCGTGTGAACTGCATTCGGGCGCTCTGTGTTTTGCGCCCCATCAGGATAGGAGATTCTCCGCAATCGACACCATGAAAGCCAAGCGCAACAAGAAGAAAAAGTAGCACAGCGGGCGCTGAAAACCGTAGCTTGACAGTCGCTCTTCCATCGGCCTTCCCATCGCATATCCCATCGCATAAAAGCTGTCCAATGTCCTGGCTCAGCGTGAAATGGAGAAGCGACGTTCTCCGTTAGTGTAGATTCCGCCCCTGCGGGGCGGGGATTTTCAAGGCATAGTGTAAGGAAAGCCTTGCTCGCTGAGTGAGGGGCAGGGTAAGACGGCACTCCCCCTTCTTTAGCCCAGGAGGACGCAGTGAAAAATGTGTACGAGGTTCTGAGACAGAAAGAGCAACAACTCGTGACGGTGCAAAAGGAAGTCGACGCCTTACGGATCGTCGCACCGTTACTGGAGGACGAGGTCAAAACCCCAGCCGCAATATCTCAGCAACTGCACCAAGCGAACGCCAAAAAAGGAGT
>QIAN01000264.1:1147-4778 GCA_003225005.1 Acidobacteriota bacterium
CCGGACGCCGCCCGGCAGGATACATCCGCGCTTCCGATGCGTCCAAATCCTTTGACGATCCAGGCGAGTTCGTTGAGTTGCCGCTGGTGAACAAGATTCGTCCGCGGGTGGATGCATGGAGACGCGCCGATTATCCCGGAGCAAGCGGCATCACCAGGCGCCTGCTGAAACACTGGCGCGACACGGAACAGCGAGAAGGCAGCAGGCGCTTCTTTTTCTGCCAGCTTGAAGCGATGGAGACTCTGATGTGGCTTGCCGAGGCCCCGGAGTCAGATCGGGTCGGGATCAAGATCCCCGGCGATGGCGGTGAATTCACGCGCCTATGTTCCAAAATGGCCACGGGCTCGGGTAAAACCATCCTGATGTCCATGCTCATCGCGTGGCAGGTGCTGAACAAAGTAACCTATTCGCAAGACAAGCGCTTTTCCAAAAACATTCTGCTGATCGCACCCGGCCTGACAGTCAGGAACCGTCTGGAGGTATTGGTTCCCGGAAGCGCGGGGAACTACTACCAAGAGTTCCAGATTATTCCACCGGGCTTGGAAGACAAGCTGCGCCAAGGGCAAACGTGTCGGGTGCAGGTGCGCAACTGGCACAAGCTGGATTGGGACACCGAGGAACAGATTAGCAAAAGACGCAGCGTGGACAAGCGCGGAGCTCTGAGCGACGAGGCTTATGTTCGCGAGGTGCTGGGGGAGATGCATTCCGCGGAGAACCTGCTGGTCATCAATGACGAGGCCCACCACGCCTGGCGCGTACCACCGAAGGTAAAGATTGCGGGAATTTCAAAAGACGAACTGAAGGAAGCTACAAAGTGGGTGGGCGGACTGGATCGCATTCACCGCGCGCGCGGAATTCTGATGTGTTATGACCTGACGGCGACACCATTCGCACCCACAGGACGCAAAAGCGGCGACGAAACACTCTTTGGGTGGATTGTGAGCGACTTCGGACTCAATGATGCAATTGAATCGGGGTTGGTGAAAACACCACGCGTGGTGGTGCGAGATGACGGCGAACTGAATAGCAAATACAAGTCGAAGTTCTACCACATCTATACCGACTTGGAAGTAAAGCCGGACCTGAATCGCAAGGCGGAGCCACATACCCCGCTCCCTGATCTCGTCGGCAAGGGCTACTACTTCCTGGGGAAGGACTGGCTGGAAACGGCGAAGGCATGGAACGAAGGAAACATCAAGACGCCACCTGTGATGATTACGGTGGCCAACCTCACCCATACGGCGGCGCGTGTGCAATATGCATTCGAGCACAAGAGAATTCGCATTGAGGAGCTCTGCGATCCGGACAAAATCCTGCATATTGATTCCAAAGTGCTGGACGAAGCCGAAGCGCAGGAGGAACCAGCCGAGGTTTTAGCTGAGGCCGCGGCTGTTGACGAAGCAGACCAAGAAACTGGTGAGCAAAGCCCGGAAGAAAACGGCACCGGTTCGAAAAAGAAGCTCACGAAGAAGGACCGTGCCGAGTTGCTGCGCAAAACAGTGGACACGATTGGACGCGAAGGCCAACCCGGCGAGCAAATTCAGAACGTGATTTCAGTAGGGATGCTTTCAGAAGGTTGGGATGCCAAGACTGTCACCCACATCATGGGGCTGCGGGCATTCACGTCCCAGCTTCTGTGCGAGCAGGTTGTGGGGCGCGGCCTGCGCAGAACATCGTATGAGGTTGACGAGGTGACCGGGCTTTTCCGGCCAGAGTACGTCAACATATTTGGAGTGCCGTTCACGTTTCTTCCTCACGAGGGTAGTGCGGACGCTCCACCGCCACCGCCAGCCACAGGCAAGACCAGAATTGAGCCTCTTGCGGAGCGACGTCCACAGTTTGAGATGACTTGGCCCAACGTGATTCGGATCGACCACGAATATCGGCCACAGTTGACTCTGGACACCGATACGGTGAAGCGCCTCGTACTGGACGCCTATCAGACACCAATGATCGCAGAGCTAGCACCAATGATCGACGGGAAGCCGGACTTCACGAAGCTAAAGGAGATCCATTTGGAGGAACTGGCACGAAGGTTCCGAATGCAGCGGATCGTCTTTGAAACTGCGAGCGAGGTTTACGACCTGATGGCTCCCACGTGGAAGGCCAGTCGGGAATACCTTCTTGCCCAGCTGGTTCGTTTGGTGGAGCGCTATATCGATAGCGGAAGGGTTGTAGTCGATCCACCGCTATTTAATGAAGACGACAAACGGAGAAGGATCGTCATCACTCTGAACATGACCAAGGTTGTGCAGCACATCTGGGAAGCGATCCGTTTCGAAAACGCTCTCACCTTGGAACCAGTCTTCGACACGGAGCGGCCGATCCGTTCCACTGGCGACATGCTGCCCTGGTACAGCGGCAAAGCGTGCGAGCATACGCTCGCACATAAACATGTGCGTTTACGATAGCCGGTGGGAAGCCAACGAGTCTCTTGAGCTTGATCGCAATGAGAATGTGCGCGCTTGGGTAAAGAACGATCACATCGGTTTTGAAATTACCTACTCCTTCAAAGGGATCATTCACAAATTCCGGCCAGACTACCTAGTGCGGCTGACAAACGGCAAAACGCTGATTTTGGAGGTAAAGGGCCAGGATGACCAGCAACAGCAAACGAAGCGGGAATTCCTGTCCGAATGGGTCAGGGCGGTGAATGGGCACGGTGGTTTCGGTGAGTGGACGGCCGATGTTTCGCGACATCCAAAGGACGTGTTGGAAATCTTGCAGAGGCACAACAAGTAGCGTTGGTCTTGCCCTCCACATGGCCAGTTCTTTTGGCCGGGCGATCTGGACGGAACGGAAGCCGGGGTAGATCGGGTCGAGCAGGTAGAGTCTTTCTCTTAATGGGATACTGAGATGCTCGCTTCTTAACCCAGCTTCGGACGGTGTGCGGGCTTACGCACAGGGCCTTTGCGACCGCGAGGAGCGTGAGCAATTGAGGAACGTCCGGCATCATTCTCGCTCCTTAAGCCTGGACTCAACCGCCTCCGATGGGACGCGCCACCGTTTGCCGACCTTGCGGCCTTGAAGCTTGCCCGTCCAAAGCAGGGAGTAGAGATAGTCCAGACCAATACCAAGCCTGCGATGCCTTGAAAATCCCCGCCGCCTGTTCCACGCCTGTTCTGAGGCGTCAGGGCTTTCCGCGTTTTCGCCCCCGTCTTGGCAGTTTTGGGAGGTCGCAAGGGCTGGAATTGCCTCTTCTTTCCGATGCCCGGATCGAGTCCGTTGCGCAGCTTCCGGCTGCCTGTTCTCTGCCTGTTCTGAGGCAGTCGCGATTTTCGCGTTTTCGGCCGCGCTCGCCATCTTTTGGGCTGAAATTGAGGTCTTCTTTCCGATGGCTGGATCGAGCCCGCCGTTCAGCTTCTTGACGCCTGTTTAACGCCTGTTCTGAGGCGTGGGCGAGGTTCGCGTTTTCGCCCCCGTCTTGGCAGTTTTGGGAGGTCGCAAGGCTGGAATTGCCTCTTCTTTCCGATGCCCGGATCGAGTCCGTTGCGCAGCTTCCGGCTGCCTGTTCTCTGCCTGTTCTGAGGCAGTCGCGATTTTCGCGTTTTCGGCCACGCTCGCCATCTTTTGGGCTGAAATTGGGTCTTCTTTCCGATGGCCGGCTCGAGCCCGCCGTTGAGCTTCTTGA
>QIAN01000264.1:4887-8762 GCA_003225005.1 Acidobacteriota bacterium
CATGCCCTGTCGAAAACAGTTGGGTCAGGCAAGTCCTCTAGACAGAGTCAAGCGATCTTGTGCGCGTAGTAGTGCCTCTTCTCTTTGCCCCAGCTTAGGACCCTTGCTTGATGCAGCAGCCTTCGCTGTTCGGCCTCTTTTAGGAAGACTCTTTTCCACTCGGGAATAGCGGGCCGTTTCGTCCGATCGCCACTCCCGCACCTCACTAGCCGATCTTGCAAAATTCTTGCCGGGTGCCTAAATAGCCGCTCACATTCTTCGCGTTCTGCGCGAATGTCGAAGCGTATTTGAGACTCATGGAATGCCCAATCCATCAGAAGCCTGCTTTTTTTCTCGCTAAGGTGGGGTCGCGGCGATCAGTGCGTAACGTGACAACGACTTCATGTCGCGTGGGTCCAATTTTACGTCGATATGGTCAGTTGACGCTATCAGGCGATTTCACTCAAAACCCCACTGCGAAGGACGATGAGCGTAATGGGGATGTTTGTGCGCCGGGATAAACCGGTATGAAGCAGAGAACGCAAAATTCTCACGAGAAAGGAGTAGCGATCCACTCGGCCCCGAGTCTTGCGCTGTTACCGCGAGGGACACAGTGAAGCGTAGACAGGGGTATAGGCGGGGTGGGCAATTGAGCTGCGAAAACTTACAACCCGGACGCCGACGCAGTAAATATGTGCGGAAGGCAACATGGACAGGGACGATAGCGCGAGTCCTTGTTCAGTCCGGCGTAGTCGAAGACCCCAGGCACGCCTAGAAACTTCATACACGAGAACCGGGAGACCTCAGAGGCACCTATGGCTCAACAAGGCGACAGGTCGGCGGGCGAAGGCTTAGGCCACACGGCTCGCATGCACGTCTCTGAGGAGTCACACAGCGGAACAGTACCTATGAGTCATTCGAACAAAGACGGAAGATCGTCGGCGGAGAGTGAGGAGGGAAGGCCGCTGATGGAGCAGTCGACAATGCTGTGAATCTCGCGAGGTGAGAGTCCTCGTGCCGCCAATTGCCTGTAGTCGGGCGGCGAGCATATCCGATGCGTGCGAAGGTAACGACGCACGTTCTGCTCGGACGTAAACGCCTCAGCTGCCCTGCGGGGAAACCTGCAGCGGTAGGAGCGATCCGGGAGGCAAGCCAACTCGGAGGCCTGAACATAACGAAATAGCTGCAACCTCGAAAACTTCCCCCGCGAAAAATCGCGTTCGCGGAAAGAAGCGGGAAGCCGACCCGACATCAGCGTGGGGAAGGCCGAAGACACTGGGGAAGAACCAGGCAAGTGCACTCAGTGGGACCGCCGTGGTAGGGGCTCAGGCATCTGAGGAAAGATTCACAGAATAACGTCGAGAAGGTCCCGTTAGCAGCAGGGGCTGATAGCAACCTGCAGAGACTCCTCCAACGAGGCTAAGGCCGAAGTCGAGGAGAGATCACGGGATCGGCGCATGGGTCCGTAAGAGCGATGACTGAGGAGTAATGTCCTCACAGGAGACGGTACTCGGCTCCCTGGTGCAGGCAACACCTACATCGGGCAAAGGGACTCTGGATCATGGCGGTGTCACGTACAGCGGGGTGATCGGACTCTGAGCCGACATAAGCCTTACGCTGGAGATGGCGCTAGGCCGTGGGCAAACCACGGAAGTTGGGGCGTATGCGAATCAGCGCTTAAACCTCACCAAGCTGGGAAGGCCCATGGAAGAAATGCCATGGTTCCGAACCGGACCTGGGAAAACCGGCCGTCCGGGATTATCGGGGGGCCCCGCGAAACGCAGCCATGGTGGAATTGTGAACCCGTCTTGCAACCGAAAGGGCAAGTGCGGTAACCCTGCACCTACCGCTGGCGCGCGCGGGTTCTATCCCAACCAAGGAGAACGCTGGTCAATCTAACACGTACCCGACGCAGAGCGGGAAGGGCGTGTCACAGGGGCTGGCGAGCGTGCGGAAAGCAGCAAGGGAAAATAAGGAGATGAAGTTCACCGCCTTGCTCCACCATCTGACCGTTGATCTGCTGCGGGAAAGCTTTTACTCCCTCAAGAGGAAAGCCGCACCCGGAGTGGACGGAGTCACATGGCAGGAGTATGAACGCGGAGTGGAAGATCGACTGGTCGATCTCCACGGCCGAGTTCATCGTGGAGCATATCGCGCGCAGCCGTCGCGAAGAGTGTACATAGAGAAAGCAGATGGACGACAACGCCCATTAGGGGTCGCGGCTCTGGAAGATAAGATCGTCCAGCAAGCCACGGTCACTATCCTCAACCAGATTTACGAGGAAGATTTTCTCGGCTTTTGTGTGCTGCAGAGGTACACGGATAAGGAGGTCATGATGACCTAATCAATTCGTGGACGAGCTGTGCAATCGATGAAGGTGGGCCCTTCGAGATCGACTTTCAGGAGCAGGTCTCAAAGCACCTCCAAGCTGCTGTGGTCAAGAGCCGTGGTAGTGAGCGTTGGAGGAAAAGCGCGAGGAAAACTCGCGCAGGTGAGCATCCGAGAGACGAACGAAAGTGAACCCTTGAGGACGCGTCGTTAAGAAATCAAGTGCCGTCAAAACCAGAGGCGAGAAACTTTTCTGGGATAAACCTGCTGGATGCCTGATGACTGAGCAGGTGGTGGCCGGCGTGGAGAGGGCGTGAAGTGGATGCAGGCGATTGCACGGAACTGCAGGAACCAGTCGCTCCGATGTGAAGGGAGAAAGCCCAAGTGGCCAAAACCGCGAGGCGAGAGTACCGAGGCGGAGCACTGGGACGGGCCGACTCGTATGAGCGATGAAGGCCCTGTAATGGGGCTGGAGCAAAGGGGTCGGGTCAGGCGGTCGCATTTAGCGAAACAACTGGTAACAGGATGACCTCGATGCATGCGACAAACAAACCGTTCAACATCGATAAGCGCTTGGTGTACGAAGCGTACAAAGCAGTCAAATCCAATCGAGGGGCGGCAGGAGTGGACGAGCAGACGATCGAGCAGTTCGAAGCCGACTTGTCAGGAAACCTGTACAAGATTTGGAATCGGATGAGTTCAGGAACCTACTTTCCACCGCCGGTGCGCGCCGTTGCCATTCCCAAAAAGAGTGGCGGAGAAAGGATTTTGGGTGTGCCCACTGTAGCCGATCGCGTGGCGCAGACGGTCGTCAAGCTGGTAATTGAGCCGATTCTAGACCTGATCTTTCTGGCAGACTCCTATGGCTACAGGCCGAATAAATCGGCCTTGGACGCTGTAGGAGCTACGCGAGAGCGGTGCTGGAAGTATGACTGGGTTCTAGAGTTCGACATCAAGGGCCTGTTCGACAACATCGACCACGAACTTTTGCTACGGGCTGTTCGGAAACACATAACGTGTAAGTGGGCGCTGTTGTACATCGAAAGATGGCTCAAGGCACCCATGGTGCAGGAAGATGGAACCATGATTGAGCGAAGCCGCGGTACGCCTCAAGGCGGAGTGGTTAGTCCAATCCTGGCCAATCTCTTCATGCACTACACGTTTGACCTCTGGATGGCAAGGACACATCCGGACCTCCCATGGTGTCGGTATGCGGATGATGGGCTGGTGCATTGCCGCACTGGGCACGAAGCAGAAGCCCTCAAGGCGGAGCTACAGGTCCGGTTGGCGGAGTGCCACCTGGAAATGCATCCGACGAAGACCAAGGTCGTCTACTGCAAAGACGGGAAGCGAAAAGGCAAATATCCGAATGTCAAATTTGACTTCCTCGGATACTGCTTTCGGCCTCGTTTGGTGCGAAATTTCCGAGACAACTCACTGTTTGGAGGATTCAATCCAGCAGTCAGCCCCTCGGCAATGAAGGTCATGCGCCAGGCGATCCGGGACCTGAACATACGGCGTCAAACGCAGCTGTCCCTGCAGGACATTGCCCAGAAACTCAATCCTCT
>QIAN01000026.1:0-2058 GCA_003225005.1 Acidobacteriota bacterium
CCGCAAACAAAATTAGTTATCTGCCGCAGTACGACCGCGGCTTCTCGAGCATCGGCTGCGAGCCGTGCACCGCGATTCCCAACGATCCGAACAATTTACGTTCCGGCCGTTGGGGCGGGCAAAAACTCGAGTGCGGCATTCACACTTTTTCGGAGCCCTTAAAATGACCCCGGTGATTTTCGGATTCTTAATCGCACTCGCCGTCGGAGTTACTGGAATCGGCGGCGGCAGTTTTACCGTACCACTGTTACTGCTCACGGGACTTCCCGCGGCCGAGGCGGTTGGAACGACGTTCGTCTTCGCGGGCGTATTGCGGCTTATCGCTGCGCCCTTCTATTACGCGACCAAGCAGGTCCACGCGCGCTACGCGTGGCTGCTGCTACGCGGGGCGGTGCCGGGTCTCGTTCTCGGCATGGTCGCGCTAAAGCTGCTTGCGCGCGACAGCCGCAATCCTGTGGTGATCATCGTCATCGGAATCATGCTGACGCTGTCTTCGAGCGTAACTTTTATTAAGCGCGTCCAGGCACCAAATTTTGCCAGAAAAAATTCCCGTTGGCTGCCGTGGCTCGCGTTTCCCATCGGAGTAGAATCCGGGTTCTCCTCCGCAGGCGCTGGCGCGCTCGGAACCATGCTGCTGATGAATTATTCAGAAATCACGCCGTGACAAGTGGTCGGCACAGACCTGGTTTTCGGACTCGTGCTCGCCATCGTCGGAAGCGCCGTCCACTGGACCGTCGGCTCCATCAGCACGACCGTTCTGTTCCAACTACTCCTCGGCGGAGTTCCGGGCGTGATTCTTGGCTGCATCCTCTCGACGCGCGTTCCCGCACAAAAGCTAAAAACTGTCGTCGCAACAGTCGCCATCTGCGCGGGACTACAACTTATGTGGTCCGGCGCCCACGCCTATGCCGCGTCTCATGCGGTCAGAGCGGTCCACATAGTGCGCACCGTAGCCGCCAGCGCGACCCGCTGAGTCGCCCTAGTCTGGCACAGTGGCCTGAACTCCTCTGAAACGAGTTTGACTCATCCAAATGAGTCAGACAGATTCATGCTATGGCTAAGCGACTTCAGGTGATTGTGCGAGATCCAGAGTACCGAGAAATTCAGCGCATCGCACGCTCGCGTCATATGTCGATCGCCGAGTGCGTCCGTCAAGCGCTCGATCTGGCGCGTCGGCGTGAACCTATAACTGATGTCGGAAAAAAATTGAGATTATCCGCGCGGCGGTACGATACGACAATCCTTCAGGTGATATTGAAGACATGTTAGCGGAAATTGAGAGCGGCTATGGCAGCGGTGCGCATACGTGATTTTCGTCGATTCGAATGTTCCTACGTATTTGGTCGGCGCACCTCATCCTCACAAAGCCGACGCGCAACGGTTACTTGAAAAAATTGATCAGCGACCGGCAGCGTCTGGTTACGGACGCTGAAGCGCTCCAGGAAATCCTGCACCGCTACGTTGCGATAAACCGTCGGGAAGCAATTGGAGCGCTCCTGATGTCTCCGAGTTCTGGTTGTAGGTTCTCTCTTAGGATGGTCAAAACTTGTCCGTAATTCGTAACCTATTGAAAAGTAGCGGGCGAGCCTGTAAGCCGGAATCTTCGAGCCGTTCTTTGTTTTCAATAACTTCCGTAGAATCAACAAATGCGGTCTGTCAGTGAAGTCAGTTTTGACAGTAAAAACAGGTTTGGTGGCACAGTTATGGCACAGTTTTCGCAAGGGCGATGTGTAGCCCGAACGGATTTCCTCGTCCCGAAAATGGTTCTGGTTCTAGGACTGCCCACCGACCGTCTAAAATTCACTCCTCAGTGCAATTCTTCTACCTAGGTCTTTAAATCTTCCGAAACCGCTACTGTTGTATCGACGTTGTTGACACCACATCAAATCCCCGAATACGGAGGCTTAGGAGAAGAGCGATGCCTTCGGCATTGGATGAGGTATGACACTCCAGTCTTATTTACGAAACTCGTTCAAGTCTTCACTGGGGCACTAATGCCGCTCAATACCTGATTGCGGGTTTCTCTCGTTCGGCATAAAGAAGTCAGTGCAGTGAGAA
>QIAN01000026.1:2103-8936 GCA_003225005.1 Acidobacteriota bacterium
TTTTGCGTCCCGGCCTCGAAGTATCTTCGGCTCTTTTCCGTTGTCATGCCGTCTCGATCCGGCGGACTAACAAAGTTCATCAGCCCAGAAATGGTGTCGTATGGAACACAAGGTTCGTGTCTCTCTTTGTGCGTGTTTGTTAGTGGCCAGTGGCATTCTGTTTGGAAACGCGCGTTCGACGAGCGCCCAAGTCCCGGCGCGTTCTCCCGGTCCGTCCGCGAAGCTGTCTCCCTTTGGGACGAAGTCGCACGTCGTGGAATCGTTCGTACAGCCGCCGTTGAGCTTTGAAGCGAATCATGGGCAAACCGACCCAGGCGTGAGATTTCTGGCGCGGGGCCAAGGCTACACGCTTTTTTTGACGCGACGCGCCGAAGCCATATTGAGTTTGGCCAAGCAGCCCACAACCAAAGCAGATGCGCCCCAGCGCGAGGCCGAAGTCATTCGCATGAGCTTGGCGGGCGCGGCCATCCACGCAGCAGCAGCGGGAGTGAACGCGCTTCCCGGCAAGGCCAACTATTTCATCGGCAACGACCCAAAGAACTGGCGTACAAACGTGCCCGTGTTCGAAAAGGCGAAATATCGCGGTGTTTATCCGGGCGTGGACCTAGTCTATTACGGCAACCAGGGGCAATTGGAATATGACTTCATCGTAGCTCCCGGCGCAGATCCGCGTTCTGTGGCGTTGAATTTCGCCGGGGTGAAAAAACTTTCTATCGATGTTCAAGGCGCGCTTGTTCTGCAAATGAAAGAAGGCGATCTTCGCTTGGCGAAGCCCCTCATCTATCAGGAAATAAATGGTGAGCGGCGGGAAATCTCAGGCGGCTACGTCCTCAAGAACGCGCATGAGGTTAGCTTCCAGATACCTACGTATGACCCCACAAAATCGCTGGTCATCGACCCAACCCTCTCTTATTCGACTTACCTGGGCGGTACAGGCTTTGATAGCGCTAACAGCCTTGCCGTGGATGCGACTGGTGACGCCTATGTGACGGGTTGGACCTCCTCGGTCGATTTCCCGGCGACTCCAGGAGCCTTTCAAACAGCGGCGCCGCCGTCGAGCGGCGGCCAATACGCCTTCGTCACCAAGCTGAATGCCGCAGGCTCAGGGTTGGTCTACTCTACTTATCTGGGTGGTAATCAAGGGGACGTCGGCTACGGTATTCGCGTCGACGCTGCCGGCAACGCCTACGTCACTGGTAATACGAGCTCCACAAACTTCCCCGTCACGCCGGGCGCCTTTCAGGAGGTTAAAAGGGCACCGGGAGTAGTCTCTAACGTCTTCGTTACCAAGTTGAATGCCGACGGATCGGCTCTTGTCTACTCCACTTATCTCGGGGGTAGCTCCCGTGATATCGGACAATCCATCGCCTTGGATACAGCGGGCAACGCTTACGTGGCGGGCTGGACATTCTCTACCGACTTCCCAACCACCCTAGGCGCCTTCCAGCCTATTAATCGCGCAAGCGTCAACGCAACCACCAACGCGTTCCTGACCGAACTGAATGCACAGGGCGCGGCCCTCCTCTACTCCACCTACCTGGGGGGTAGCGGGGGCCCCGGCAACGGCCCCGAGGGCGACACTGCCTCTAGCATAGCCGTGGACGCGCAGGGTAACGCCTACGTGACCGGTCGGACCTGCTCCGTTGATTTCCCCATCACCCCGCTTGCGTTCCAGATGTTTTTCCAAGGCAGTCGAAGCTCGCCTACGTCTGTCTGTAGCGGTAACGCCTTCATGAGCAAGCTGAACCCTGTGCTGGTAGGGCCAGCGTCTTTGGTTTACTCCACCTATCTCGGAGGGTCAGGCGGCGTGTCCTTCGGAGTCGCCCCAGAGGGTGATGCGGCCTACGGGATCGCCGTGGACACACAGCAAAATGCCTACGTGACTGGGCAAACTTGTTCCTCCAATTTCCCGGTCACGCCACTTGCGTTCCAAGTCGTTTACGGAGGCGTGTGCGATGCGTTTGTAACTAAGCTCAATCCCAGCGGACCCAGTTTGGCGGGTTTGGTGTATTCAACCTTTCTCGGTGGTAGCACTGTTGAGCGTGGCGCTGGGATAGATGTGGACAGCGCAGGCAACGCCTACATTGCGGGTTACACCTTATCAACCAATTTCCCGACAACACCTGATGCCTTTCAGACAACCACACCCGGTAACTCGCTTAACGCCTTCGTAACCGTCCTGAATCCTTCGGGATCGGCACCGCTCGTCTACTCGACCTACCTCGGGGGTAGTACGCCCAACTTTTTCGCCTCTTCCAACGGAAGGAGTATCGCTGTGGATATGGCGGGACAGGCATACGTGACAGGGTATAGCTATGCCGCCGATTTCCCGACAACCCCGGGTGCGTTCCAAACGGCGTCTCCCAATGTAAGCCCCAACGTGTACCACTCCTTCGTTGCAAAATTTTCCGGATTTCCGACGCAGTAGCGCCCCGAAGGGGCGGAGCATATACAACTAGCCGTTTTGGCTGCCGTATTCAAGTACGTGCAATGCAACGGAAGTTTTTGGTCTTTCGGTATCAATGGCGCGGTGTGGAACGTTGCGGCCCAAAATCTCTAGCTGCGGCTGTGACAGAAAATGGGAGCGGTTCACCAAGACTCTAGGCCGGTACCAGTGTGACCTGATTGCGGGGCCTGATTTGAACCAATGACTCCTCGGATCAGAACCGAAAGGTCATCCGCTACGGAGCGGACCCAGGTTTATGCGAGGCTTTCCAAACCGCCGCCACGGCAATGCCGTAAGGACCTGCGAGCTCATCCGATCGCAGAATCGATGAGGGCAGGGCTTCTTTTCGAAGCGTCGCCGCCCAGTCCAGCCCGCGCCGACCTGATCTTTTTCGCTTTGACCTGCCCCCTGGCTCCGCGCACGGGATCATACGACACCAAGCTCAGTTATATGTTCGAAACCCACCGCATATGATTTTTTTCAAAATCACAATTTCTGAAAACAGACAATAAGGTTCTGAAGCACCGTTTCTGGCGCTGTCAAGTTGACAAAGAGTGGTTAGCTGGGATGCTTAAACTCCGGCAAGCTATTGAAAAGAAAGCGGGCGAGCCATGTAAGCCGGAATCTTCGAGTACCTTCGTGTTTTCAATAGCTTCCGTAGAATCAACAAATGCGATCTGTCAACGAAGTCAGTTTTGGCAGCGAAAGCAGGTTTCGTGTCACAGTTATGGCACACTTTCTCGTGCACTCAATGCTTGGCGCCGAGTTTATCTTTGCCTGGATGAGAGCGATTTTAGGGTCGTATTCGGGAAATAGTGGCTCAGTATGGTTTGGAAATCGGATCCAAGCTCCGCCATACTTCGCGCGCCGCGCTGGCACAACCCCATACCGTGTCCTTGGCCGACGCCTTCGAGAATTACTTCATTCCCCTGCTCTCGCACCGTGAAGTTATCGCCTGGAACCGCATCCCAGCCCAGTTTTCGCCCAATCGCGATCTTTCCGTTTTCCCGGTTCGATAGCAGCAATGCGGCGTCTTCCCGAGAAAGCGTACGCGTCCAACGAACCGGGTCCCTATAACAAATTTCGCAACGTACAACGTAATAAGGGTATTACGCGGAAGACAGGCCACTCTCAACTGGAGTTCGCGTATCGCCTCCGCAACTGCGAGTAAACATGGCGGCAAACGGTTTATCAGCATAGGCAAGCACCATGCCTCGGGTCGCTGCCGCCGCTTGAGCCGCTCGGCCGTCAGCTTCCGGTGGCTCACGCAGGAGTTGACAGTGGGTTAGGTCGCAGAAATCGAAATCGGTGTGCCGGCCGCGTCCGGCCACCAGGTATGACCGGCTGACAACCGCCTGCGCCTTCAATGCATCAAGCGGCGCATCTGGCTCGGCCTCCGCTAAGACGACCGATGCAACAGCAAGTTCCAGGTCCATCTCGACAACCGGAATGATCTCTCCGTTTTTGGCCTTGACCTCGAGGATTCCTTGGTACTGTCGCGCGAGCTTTCCCGGAATCTTCAGGACAAACTTGGTGGCCTGTTGATTCCGGGCCGCAGCGCGAAGTTCGGCCGTGCGAATCTCGAACCGTCCACAGCGCACAACCAAAGTATCGCCTGCGGCGCTCAGATCGGCCGCGCTACACGAGGACCGCGGATGCATAAACACACGCCGGACGCCCACAGAAAGCACGAGATCTTCGGTTTCAGAAGTTGCGACGGTCAGATGCTGCGGATGAAAAATGCCGAGAACACCGATGCGCACTACTCGATCCTGCGAAGCGGCAGCTTGCGCAAAACTCAGAATGAGAAGACTTGTGCAAATCCATCGCATCGGTTCATTGTTCCACGTCACGCAACATAAGGCCCGCCGTTTCCGCGGCTTTCGCCCCTGTGACGCTATGCATACGAATGAACAGCAGCAATTCGGGTTTCTCCGCCGGAACCAGCGCCATTACAAGCCCATCGGCAGGCGCCCAACGCGAGTGGGTACACGGCGCCGTGCCTGTTTTGATAAGCGCTGCGGAATGCTTCAGTTGGCGATCGACCGCGGCGCCCGTGCCGCGGATGCCGGATTGCCGCAGTCCTTCCAGGATGTCAGAGACGCCTGGAGCGTCCTTGCGACGAAATAACTCCAGATAGGCGCGTGCCAAACGCAATGGTGCGATCTTCCATTCATCGCCGAGTCCGATGAGATTCGCCGCGGTCGCGTCTTTCGCTGGCGCATTCAAGTCGAATGAATTTGCCACCGAGGAGACATTCTCGTGCGAGACGGCCTCGGCAAGCTGTAGGAAATAGGCGTTGCAAGAAACGGAAATCGCGAGAACGACGTTGAGCGGACCGTGGGGCTTATCTTGCCAACAACGGTTGGCTTTTCCTTTGCAAGTGAACGTAGGAAATAGAAAATTGTGTGTTTCGGCGTACGCCAATGCCGTAAAGGGTTTGACCAGCGAACCCATAGGAATCGGCTTATCGGCGCGCTCCCAGTTGGAAGCGAGCAGCGCACCGGAACCCGCATCCAGCAGCAAGAAGGAGATCTCACTCTTGCCGTACTCACGTTGCAAAGTCTCGGCAGCGGATTGGGAAAATAGTGAGTGCGATAAATTGCTTGGTTTCGGAGACTGTTGCGGGAACGCTGGAGTCGCGGTGAACGCAATCAAAAAGAACCAAACGATCCGCCGCGCGGCTAGCGAGCCCATGCGTAGACAACCGTTTGCGTCTGGCGATCGCCTGAATCACGTATGGTAATTTTTTCAGACACGACACTCTTTAACGCAAAACTCAGGCTCGCAATGTTCTCAGAAAAGAATTCCGGGACTCCTCCGCCGGTCTGCCCCGTTTCTCTATCGAGCATCTTCGTCAGAACAACAAAATTTTCCTGTTCTCGCCGATGGCGGAAAGTGGCGTCGAAATTGGCGGGGGTAACATCCGTTTTCTTGTTCAATCCTTCCAGCATCGACGCTAGAATCGCCGGGTCATTGGATACGATTAGATATTTTCCGCGGACCGCCACGGCCAGCGGCCACAGGCCGTCCAGGACGCTGTAGCCCGCCACGCTCTTCCACCCGAGGCCCAATTGTCCGGTGGTGAATTCCGGACGCACGAACTCCACAAGAGCGTTCTGCACTTTTCGTTCGTCCCAGGGCGCCTCGCTCAAAAATGCCACGCCGGAATGAATCCGTACAAACACGCCAGCGGGATCGCGGTCCGTGCCGTGAACGTGCAATTCCGCGAGCACGCGGTTGCTCAAGAAGAGATCCTGCAGGGCTGAGCGGTTATCCGCCGTGCCGGTATTTTTTGCAAGGGGCTGGTCGATGCGCCTTTCCAGATCGGAAGCCGCGCCGACGTCCCCGTTTCCAAGCTGTACCTGGGGAGCGGTTTTTTGCGGGGCAGCCGGTCCCTCGTGTGTAGCCAAAAGTTTTCTCGCGAAGAGTTCCAGGCAGTAGCCCGGCGTCGGATCTGCGGTCGCTGCGTAAAACCCGCCATCCTTCGGAGCAAGGCGCAACAGGTCAGCGACGGCCGAGGCTCCCGGTCCAGCTGCTCCGTCGGAGGGTGCTCGCGTCTTGCGGAAGAGGGTGCGCTCCTCGCGATATTCGCTGCCGGCACGCGTGAGATCGGAAATCGCGCTGCTGTATTGCTTCATTTCCGTCACGTTTCGTGGAACCCAGTACGAGCGAAAGTAGGGGCTCGGCACAATCTTCTCAAGGTTCAAAATCATACGTAAATCGCCTGGCGCACCTGAAACGGACGTTGCCCGCAACCACCAGGCATCTTCCTCGATCGAATGCCCCTTACCCTGTGCGATCAATTCGAGCGCACCGACCATCAAATCCAGGCGGGTCGCGAGCAGGACGTAGTCACCTGTCGTCGCAAAGGCAACTTCCCGTTCGGAGTCCGGGTCCTTACGGTAGTAAAAATTCACGCCACCCGCGAAGCGCGACTCGAACTTTGCGCGGGTCTGCCACAGCGTCGAGCCGGAAAAATCGGAGGACGCTCGCGTAATGTATAGAAATTGCAGTTTGCCGATGTCATAGAGAGCGAAGGCGGTCTGCTTCCCGGCAACTTGTTGCAGAAGTTTTGCATCGGCCGGAAGGCCAGCGGCACTCGAAAATTCGGTCCCTGCATCCTTCAATCTCAGCAGCAGGCGCGAGTTGGAAAACTGGTCGTAGTTTTTGCTCTTAACCCACGTAGTCTTCTCTTCGCTGCCGTCCCAATCGGAAAGCAGGGAAGAAAAATTGCCGGCTCGGAGATATAGCAGAGGGCCAGATGGAACGAAGCGGGAAAGTTCGGGCTCCGCCGGAAGTGCCGCCCGGTAGGCGCCCCAACTGACTCCGAGAATTGCTGCGCAAAGCGCAGGAAGGAAGAGCAGGCGTTTCATGATTTGCCTCC
>QIAN01000265.1 GCA_003225005.1 Acidobacteriota bacterium
GCTCAGCCATCGCCAGATGGTGGTGTCACTGACGGATGCCGTCAGGCCGCAAGTGCGGACGTGGGCGCCGAATTTGGCCACGCTCCAGCGAGAAAGGGGCACACCGAAGCGATGGGGCAATTCGCAGGCGATGGCTTTAACGCGCACGACCAGTTCTGGGGGGGGGGAACCCGGGGTCGGCCGGGGCGCTGTCTGTCCTCCAGGCCGGCCAAACGTTTTTCAAAGAACCGTTTTCGCCAGCGACTCACGATCTCGCGTCGCGTGCACAGGCAATCGGCAATCTGATCGTTCGACAAGCCCTGCTGAGCGAGGAGGATCATCTTGGCGCGAGCGACTGTAAAATACGGTAACGTATATTTATTGGCGCGTCGTTTCAACTCCTTTCGCTCTTGTTTGGTGAGAGCGATTCTATACGGGCTATTGCGTGGCAAAGGACTGACCTCCTGGCAGAAGGGTACCAGAAGGAAGATCCTCGATGCAGTAAATTATACGTGACTGTATTTAAGAAACAGGTACTTAGTGATTATAGCCCTTGCAGCGCCAGGAAAATGAGGCAAGAGAAAGGTGGTTCAAAAATATCTTATTTATTAAGTAGAATAGTTCAGGCAAGGGCTCTTCCCAACTCGCTGCCCACACTCCCTCAACATCTTTTGCTCTGTCGTTTGGTCCCGGTCCCGCCTGGACCGGAGGTCTGCGAGGCCGTTGGCAGAGCAATTAGGCCGGACTGGAGGGAGGGGCCAGGTGAGCGCAAGGCACTGACCGCTTCTACGGGTGCCTGCTAATCTGGCAGAAAAAGTGCATGCGTTTCGATTACCTTGTGAAGGTGGGCATTCCTGCGCCGGTGAATTTCGGAATGGTATTCTAACCCCGTGCAGACACCCAAGTTACTTTTGACCATGCGCCACACACGCCTCCAAAAAGGGCGCATATTCCTAGGAATTTCGGCGTCACTCGGATCCACTTCGAGGATTCTGAGCATGACGGCGGTAGCTCCGAAAAGCGTTCAGACATTCTTAATGCATAGAAGATCCGGGGAGATGACCTTTGGCGACCATCAAGATTCCTGCAGATCTCGATGCTGTCCTTAACAAAGCGTGGGAAGAAACCCGCAAGGTCCCAGGTCATCTTGGCGAGAACGAAGCTCGCTTTCTAGGTTTGCTCGCCGCGTGCGTTCCGGCCAAAGGCGCGATTGTGGAGATCGGCAGCTTCAAGGGACGGTCTACTGTCATGCTTGCGAACGTCGCCTCGCGCTACAGTCTCGGGCCAGTTGTGGCCATAGATCCCCACAACTCGCCCATTCTCTTGAATCATGAAGCCAATCCGGGAGCGTCCTCGTATCGGGATTTTCTCGATTCCATCTTTGCCGCCGGGGTATCAAATCATGTGGAATCGCACGTTGCCTACTCGACAGACGTGGCCAGTTCGTGGAATCGACCCATCCGACTCCTGTGGATTGACGGCGATCACAGCTACGGAGGCGCCAAAAAAGATCTAGACGGATTCTTTCCTCACTTGGTCCGCCTTGGCGTAGTGGCGTTTCATGATGCCCTGAATGCATTTCCCGGACCAATCCGCGTGTTTGTGGAAGACGTTCTCGGCTCAGATCGATTCGGACCTGCAGGGTTCGTTCATTCGATTGCTTGGGCCCAGTTTCGACCGGAAGAAGGCCACGCTTTTCGAGAAAAGCGGTCGTCGCTGGCTCGCCGAGCCTCGCGGCTTATCCCATTTGTGGAAAGTGGTAATGAGCTGCACGGAATGGCAAAGAGACGCTACAAATTCAACCGCTTTCGAGTTCCGCACTCCGCGATCGATCCCGGTCACTGGGTGTCGCTTGTGGATAGTCCCCCTCCGCGCTGATGGACAAACTTCGCGTAGCACTACATGGCAACGATGGCTAATCGCACTCTAGCTCAGGGATGGTTGGCAACAATCCAAAGCGCATCGACCAGATGGCGCGCACTACAAAGGGAGTACAGCGTGCATGATTAAGTGGCTGCAATACGCAGTCGTATGGACGTTCGTCAAGGCCCTCGGTACATTGCAACGCTCAGCGGCACGCTGGCTGGCGGCGTGTGGAGCGCAGCTGCCGCTGGAAAGAAACACAGAACCGGATCATCGGCCTAATCTGCCCCATTTTACCCCCGCGTGTTCTTGTTAGGGGCGGTGGGGATCGAACCAATCACTCAATCCAATAGTACGGCTCCGGAATATCGAAGAGCGGCGCTGCTGCGCCGGGTGTGCAAGGGACACGTCACCCCAAACCGTGATGTGCACTGTGGGGGTAGGGGTAGCACTCGTTCGTATTCCACCTCCTCGATCAACTCGACTTGTATGGTGAACGCCCAGTCCAAAGAGAAGAGGTGCGGTGTATAATCGCAAGATGGCTAAGAATGTGATCCACATCTCGGAAGCAGAAGCCACAAGCGACTTCGCATCGCTGATGGCCCGGGTGCGTGAAGGGGCGGAAGTCATCATCGAAAAAGACGCGCGGCCCGTGGCCGTGGTGCGTCCCGCCGAACCTCATGTCCGGCTACTATCGGACTCTCTCCGTCTCGCAAGAGAGCACGGCTCGACAGCCACACTTGACGGTGACTTCGCCCGTGATCTCGAAGAAGTTATCAACAGCCACCGTGAACCGCTGAATCCGCCCGCATGGGACTGATCCTCGACTCCAGCGTGGTCATCGCTGCCGAGCGGCGTGGAGATACGGTCGAGCAGTTCATCGAGCGAGTCGTAAACGCGACTGGCGACCAGGATGCAGCGCTGTCGGCAATCGGTCTGACGGAACTCATACACGGCCTCTATCGTGCAAAAAGTCCCGCCATGCGTCTGCGCCGTGAATCGTTCCTGACTGAACTGCTGGCGGACTTGACTGTGTACCCGTACACGAAAGAGACGGCGATGCTGGCCGGGAAACTCGACGGAGAGCAGCAGAGCAAGGGTGTGGTCATCCCGTTCGGAGACTTGCTCATCGGTGCCACAGCTCTGTCGCTTGGCTACTCGGTGTTGACCGTCAATCTCCGCGACTTTCGTCGTATCCCTGGTCTTTCGGTCGTGCAGTTCTGATTGGAAAGAAATCCGAATAGACCGACCGTGGGGCGCGCAGGCGACAGAAGGCAGCTTCTGTCGAGTGGAGTGCGGGAAGGCTCGCGGGGTTCGAGGCCGCGTCGGATAACGAGCTCGTTATCGGATGCGCCGTGCGCAGCGTCCTGCGCGTCCCACGATCCTCCAGCAAGGAGTTCTTCCTTTAGCTGCTGAAATCCGCAGCAGCTAAGAAAAAAAATCTTCGAGTAGTTCACCGATGCTGTTGAAGACAACGGCATGAGATCGCTGTTGGTTGGCCAGCAGCGGCTCGCGTAAAATTCATTCATGCGAGCGTGGAGCGTGTTTCGTCAACTCTTGGCGGCAACACTCTGCGCTGTGCTTGCACTGCCCGCCTGTTCGAATGCAGCTCCTCTCAGCAGCTCCACACCAAGCCACATCTACGACGCGGCAACGTTGTCCAAAACTCGCGTCTGGGGTTCAAACGAAAAAATCCTGCTGCATATTAGGGCAACGCTGCTGCTAAGTGAAAAACAACACTGGGGTTCGGCGAAGTGTAGCTGCAAAATCGTGGTGGGGTCAGTAGTTACCTACGACTACGACGCCTTCGGCAACTTGATCCGTTCCACGGGCTCGACCCCCAACAACTACCTCTTCGCCGGCGAACAGTTCGACCCCGATCTCGGCCTCTACTACAACCGCGCCCGGTATCTGAACGTTTCCACTGGACGCTTCTGGTCGGCAGATACGTTTGAAGGCGAGAGCAACGATCCTCTTTCGCTGCACAAATATCTCTATGTCGCTGGCGATCCGGTCAACGGCGTCGATCCGAGCGGGAATGATTGCCTTGCCGTCGTGTCTCTTGACCAGTTCTTTTGAGATTCGTGCCATCGTTTATCATCCAGACTGAGCACTGGCAAGAAATTTATCACGGTTTGGCGCTACTGCCCGATATGTCGTAATCTCCGGTAATCGGGAGTTAGCGGTTTTTCTAATTGACCGGACGCCGGACGGCGTGCGTACGGTTACGGTGACGGGAAGATTAGGGATGGCGACGAATAGATTCCCACGCAACAATC
>QIAN01000268.1 GCA_003225005.1 Acidobacteriota bacterium
GGACGTGTTTACCCCCAACACAGATGAAGCGTTTGCGCTGACAGGGATCAAGGTAACTGGCATGGACGAGATGAAGGCAGCGGCGGCCAAACTTCATAAAATGGGCTCCTCCGCAGTCGTGGTCACCGGAGGTCACCTCGATCAGGCCATCGAGCTGTTGAGCTATTCCACCAAGCGAGGGATCGAGACAGAAGCGTTCAAGGCGGAGCGGCAGCGATCCAATTCAACGCATGGAACTGGCTGTGCGTTTGCCACGTCCATGGCCTGCCATCTGGCACTTGATCGGGGTCTGGCCGAGGCCACTCTTCTTGCCAAAACCTACGTCACATCTGCAATCGCCAACGCCTACCCTCTAGGTAAGGGCACGGGGCCGGTGCACCATCTGTATCGCATGTACCAGCAGCGGCGAGCTGCGGGCTCTCGGGAGTGAGCAGTAGTCACCGAGATGTGCAGTGAGGCAGGGAATGCTAAGGCAGAGCCGAATCGGGCGATGACTTACCTGTCGGTTGATCGCTTTAGGAGTATCGCCACCACGAAGGAAGCCGTAGCGCCCAACAACCATTCGATGCGCCAGAATTGAATGGCCTGCCAATCAGCGAAGGTCTGCGCCTTGTAGATGAAGCTCACGCAGATGGCTCCAGCGATGCACCCTAGTCCGATCATGAAAGCAACCAGGGACGCGGTCGGCAAGCCGACCCAACGCTTGATTTCGTGGAAGTGCAAGTAGCGAAGCCAAGTTGGGGCGGAAACCCTGGGAAAGGAGAAATCCTGTGCCGCTCCCCGCAACCACGTCATTCCGTCTGACAAGACATCTGAAGAACCTGCATGGACTCCAGTTCCGGCGATGGCTAATTGAGCGCGGCGCCCGCCGCAAGCGTGACAAAAGCGAGAGCCCACCAGAAATTCCGTGCCGCAGTGCGAACACGTTTCAGCCATCGTAGGCGCTGCGACTGAAGTGGCTACGCCGCCGGCGCCCTCGAGAGGCGCTGGCGGACGCCAGAACTCTTGTTGCGCGTCATGAATCACTTCTGACATCGTTAAACCTATGCTAGGGACGTTTGAAATGTGAACGCAAGCGGACATCCAAAATCGCTGTTCTGCTAAGCACCTTTTTCACCAATTACTTAGCAAATTATTCGCCACTTTTGTTGTGCTGCCTCGCGCAATAATTACGCGCGCCCCTGCGTAAAGATGCACTGGTTACCGCCGGTGGCATTGCCGAATACCCGATTCGCAGCTGCGCAGATTATAGGCTCCGTGCGCGGTTCCGCTGGAGGTGTTTAGATCCTTTTGGATTACGTTCTTGGTTCGTTCCGAGGGGCAGCGCAGTTCGGTTAGACTAGAGAAACACGAGTGGGGAAGCAAGCGAGAACCACGTCCAAGAATCTGGTGCTTTCGAGCACCATGTTGTTGTGCGCAACGATTTTGGGTTTGATATCGAACGGAATGGCGGTGCGGGCGGAGTTCACCGCACACGGGTCTTCTCCGTCAGTTGTGTCGATGCATCCGGGTTTCCACTCGCCCCGGGCGCCAGCTCCTGATAACCAGGTCTCCAGTCACGATCCGCTTACCGACGCCGCTTTAGAACACTTCTACAATCTCGACTATGACCGGGCGACACAGGAGTTTGAGAAGGTCGTCGAGAAGCATCCGAATGATGTTTTTGCCTGCAATCATCTGATCACGTCGCTGCTCATGCGCGAGCTCGATAAGATGGGGGCCATGAACACCGGGGAGTATGCGAGCGACAGCTTCATCGGACAGGTACACCACCCCCCCGATCCAAAGGTCAAGGAGCGCATCAAGCGGCTCGTGGACCGGGCCGAGGATCTGGAAGAACAGCAGCTCAAGGTAAATCCCAACAATGTCGAAGCCCTCTATGCCCGAGGAGTAACTCGGGCGCAATTCGCTCTGTACACGGGGCTGGTCGAGCGGGCATGGTTTTCCGCTCTGCGCAACGCGGTGGGCGCGCGTCATGATCACGAACACGTCCTGGAACTTGATCCCAAATACGTCGACGCGAAGTTAGTCGTGGGCACTCACAACTACGTCATGGGGAGCCTTCCCTGGAGTGTGAAGGTGGCGGTAGCAATGGTCGGGCTGAGCGGATCGAAGGAGAAAGGACTCCAGTACCTGCGCGATGTGGCCAATGGTGGCGGCGAAAATAACGTGGATGCCAAAGTCGTTCTGAGCCTATTCTTGCGGCGCGAGCAGCGCTACGCTGAGGCTCGCGCGATGATGCATGAATTAGCAGCGCGCTATCCCAGAAATTACTTGTTCGCCCTCGAGGAAGCGAATCTGCTGCGGGCGTCAGATCACTTTCAGGAGGCGGCAGCGGCCTATCGAAAAGTTTGGCAGAGCGGGCGCGAGGGGAAATACGGCAGCCTGCATTACGAAATGGCTGCGTGGGGTCTTGGTGAATTATTGCGCAGCCAGAAAGACTATGGCGGGGCGGCAGTAGCGTACGAACTGGTGAATGAGGCTCCAGCACCCGATCCGGAAACGTTGCAGAAGGCGAATCTCGCCGCCGGAGAGATGTATGACTTGATGCAGAAACGCGATCTGGCTTTGATCAAATACCGGACGGTGCTGGCACAGAGCAGCACCACACCTCCGGCAGAAGCGGCAAGGAAGCATATGCGGGAGGCCTATCGCGAGTAAAGTCAGGTGAATGGAGCTTTCGGTCTACAATTACGTATAGTCTGCTAAATGGTCGTGCGAGAGGCGGAACTATGTACTGCAACTATTGCGGAAAAGCAATTCAAGAGGACGCGGCGGTCTGTGCCTATTGCGGCGTCCGAGTGGGAGCGTCGGTGGCGCGGAAGCGCTTAGTGCGGCCTCGCCAGGGACGCAAGATTGCGGGGGTTTGTCTCGGCTTCGCCGAGTATTTTGACATCGACGTGACCGTGGTCCGGCTGGTGTGGCTAATCGTATCGTTGATGACGGGAATTGGCTTGTTGTCATACCCCATTGCCTGGATCGTAATGCCGGAAGAGCCGCTTATGCTGACGGCCCCAGTTGGCGCGCAGCGCGTGACGAATTCCTAGGACCGCTCGGGCGACAGCTCGCGACGCTCTGTGATTAAATCGGCTGCATGCAGCGAATCAAGAGCGGCGACGCGGGAATTGTTTATCGGATCCTTGGGGATGGGCCTTCGGTTGTCCTTCTGCATCCCTTTCCCGCTGATCATGAATTTTGGCTGCCGGTCGCGCAATCTCTGTCCACGCGATACCGCCTCATCATGCCTGATCTCCGTGGGCACGGCGACTCTGATATTGGCGAAGGCCCGGCCTCTATGGCGAAGCATGCGGCCGACATTGCCCGCGTAATGGACGATGCGGATGTAGGCCGCGCGCCGATGGTTGGGGTTTCGATCGGCGGCTACGCGTTGTTCGAATTCTGGCGGCAACAGCGTGGACGCGTGGCTGCGCTGGGTCTCTGCAATACCAAGGCGTCCGCAGATTCCCCTGAAGCTCAAGCTGGACGCCTACAAGCCGCGGCAGACGTTATGGAGCGCGGGACTGAGCCGTTCTTCCAAAGTATGATCCCGCGTCTGCTAGGTAAAACTACTTGCGAGACGCGTCCGGACTTGGTCGAGGGTGCACTGCAGATGATGCGAGCAATGTCGCCCGCCGACGTTGCCGCCGTACAGCGCGGCATGGCCGAGCGTCCGGACTCAGTGGATACGCTGAAGACCATCAGTGTACCTACGCTGCTCGTGACCGGAGAAGAAGACATCCTGACTGGAGTGAACGAAGCGGAACTGATGCATCGGCACATTGCGGGTAGTGAGGTGAGAGTGTTTCCGAAAGCTGGCCATTACTCGCCTTGGGAACAGCCCGAAGCAGTGGGCAGATTGCTGCGGCAGTTCCTCGATGGAGTCTGACGCCTGAAATTAAAAAAAGGCCGCGAGGTGTGTCATAAGCTCCTGGCGGTTCTCCTCGTAAGCATTGGCTATTTTGTTTTGCTACAATCCTCAAAACCATGATTGATACATTCCTAGTCCCTGAAAAAACCTTGGTCAACGCCAACGGAGATGGCACGGCGGTGGACGTGAGTAGCGCTGTCAACCGCGTCTTTCTGTTGAGCTTGGAGATTACCAAGATCATCGAACAGGAGTCCCTCGAACTGAGCGTCTATGGCGCAGTCGACGGAACCACATGGAGTTCGAAGCCGATCATGTCGTTTCCGCAGAAGTTCTATTGCGAGCAATCGCCGATGCTGCTGGACCTGACAGCGCATCCCGACGTGAAGTTCGTACGGGCGCATTGGGAGGTGGCTCGCTGGGGGCGAGGCACGGAAACGCCGATGTTCGAATTCAGCGTAAGGCTGAAGGAAGTGCCGGCAGAGATTTTGAGAGAAGTCACGGCCGAAGCCAAGGCGCTGGCTTAGGATTATGCATGATTGAGTTTGGACGGTTGAATGAATGTCCCCTCGGGTTCGGCGGTCTTGCTCGTGTGTAGACTGCTATTCGATTCAGAATCAACCATCCACATTCGACGATTATCCCGTCAACGTCGGTCCCGTCTGCCAATTCTGTGGATTCCCTTGAGCTTGGCGCCCTGAGCCTTTCATCCAAAAATCAACAATCAATAATTCTCACCGCAATGACCGCTGCGCTGCAGCAGCATTACGGATGCTTCCGCTATATTGATTCAGGATGGTCAGCAAGTCGGAAACGATCGTGTGCCCAGCGCGCACCGTGCGCGGCAGCGTGCGCCTGCCCGGGGACAAATCTATCTCGCACCGCTACGCCATGCTGGCCGCGATCGCGGATGGAAGCTCCCGGCTGGAGAATTATTCCACCGGGGCTGACTGTGCCAGTACCCTGCGTTGTCTGAAATCCCTGGGTGTGTTCGCTGAGCGCACAGACGGCGCGGAGAGCGTGATCGCGATTCGAGGGCTCGGACCTTCGTTAGCCGCGCCTTCCGAACCGCTCGACTGCGGCAATTCGGGCTCAACCATGCGCATGCTGAGTGGCATTGTCGCGGCGCAGAAGGTCAAGAGCGAGATGGTCGGAGACGCGTCGCTTAGCCGCCGTCCTATGGAGCGGGTAATCAAGCCGCTTACGGGTATGGGCGCTAAGATTGAGTCGCACCGTGGAAAGCCACCGCTCCGCATCACCGGCGCCGGACTGAAAGCTATTGACTACAAGATGCCGGTGGCCAGCGCGCAGGTGAAGTCATGCCTCTTGTTCGCGGGTCTGCTGGCGGATGGCGAAACCCGCATCGAAGAACCGGTTCGGACCCGCGATCATGGCGAACTGGCGCTGCGGGCATTTGGTGCGGAAGTGGCGCGCAACGGAAATGAGGTTCGTATCCGTGGGGGTCAAGCGCTCCGAGGTATCGAGGCGCGCGTGCCGGGAGACTTGTCGAGCGCGGCCTTTTTCTTGTGCGCTGCGGCGCTGTTTCCGGGGTCACACCTGCTGATTGATGGTCTGCTGATGAATCCAACACGTGCGCGCCTGCTCGACATTCTCATGCAGATGGGGCTAAAAATCTCAATGACGCAACTCGATGAGGCGCATGGAGAAATGGTGGGCACAATCCAAGTTGAAGGTGGACGGCTTAAGGGCGCGACCATCGCCGGTGCGGATACAGCGGCGCTGATTGATGAGATTCCGGTGCTGGCCGCGATCGCCCCTTATACGGAGCAGGGGATTGAGGTTCGGGATGCAAGGGAGCTGAGGATAAAAGAGTCAGACCGCATCGCCGCCATAGCTGCCAACCTGCGCCTGATGGGGGCGAACGTAGAAGAGAACGAAGACGGGCTGAAGATTCCCGGCCAGCAAAATCTGCGAGGCGCCGAGCTCGAGTCATTCGGCGATCACCGCATCGCCATGGCATTTGCCGTGGCTGCGTTGCGGGCTGAGGGCGAAAGCCTCATCCGCGGCGCCGAGGCAGCCGCTGTCTCCTACCCGGCTTTTTTCCCGACACTTGAAGGGCTGGTCGAGCGCTAGAGAGAGGCAGAGTCAATAGAGTCGAATCCCACGGCCCGGTTACCTTCGGGCGATGACCGTAGTGATCTAATCACCTCGCCGCTAAACAACAATACTTGAGTGGAGAAACCGTGGTGCTGCCGCGGGGGCCGCATTTCGTCTCAGTTCGAGGAGGAATCATGCGTCGCAAGCTCATCGTATTGGCTGCTATCTTGTGCTCCCTGGCTTACGCCAAAGAGCCTAAGGCTTATCAGACCGGCAAATTGCTGCAAATGGATTCAGTGGCGTGTGGTGTGGACGAAAAAGACGCGAAAAGTGTCGCCGGCGAAATGCTGGGGACCGACTCCGGACATAAGAAGACGCACGAGCTACTCTGCCAGGAGTATGTACTTCAGACCGATAGGGTGATCTATCGTATTCGGCCTAAAGACGAGAAGCATCCTGTGCTGCTGCCGATAGGTGAGCGCACGCAATTTCGTTTGGAAAAAGACAAGATGCTCCTGCGTGTGGAAGGCTTGGTCGACAGAGAGCACGTCTACTTGGTGGTTTCGATGACGCCGCGTGGCGATGATAAAGCGGCGAGCACACTCCGCTTGAATCACCTGCAATAGTCCGCTCGCAGTCCGGAAATTGGCTGCTGCGTCACAAGAACGTTCACAAAACATTTGTGTAGTGCTTTCGGCCGGGGCGGATTCTCCAGAATTCGCGCCGCGCTTATTTCATGCATGCGTTTTTACCCACTATCTCCGACGGAAAACCCTGATTGCGGTCTTTCGTTCGAACCAACTCTCGGGCCGTGATGGGCATCAAATGTTTCGTAGTCCTGCCTCGTATCCCCGCTCGCTCTCCGCCGTGAAAGGGGATAACTGTCGGCAGAAATTCAGTCGATCGACGGAGAAAAATATTATGAAACGTTGTATGGGCCTTCTCATAGCATCGTTATTTTTTGCTGCTCCTGTGTTGCTGGCGCAAGAGCATTCCGACCACATCGAAGTCGGCGCCTTCGCTGATTATTTTCGCTTCGGCCAGACATCTCCTGTGCGAAATTTCATCGGTGTGGGAGGACGGGCCGCTTTCAACCTGCACCGAGACGTACAGTTGGAAGCGGAAATGGCCTACGACTTCAAACGGAACTTCACCCAGGATTTCTCTGATGGCGTGACCACGCAGTTGGTGAACACTCAGTTCCGCACTTTGCATGGATTCTTTGGTCCGAAATTCCAAACCGGCTCGGGGGCATTTCGCTTCTTCGTGACAGGAAAAGTGGGCTTTGACAATTTCACCATCAACAACCAGAACGCCCCAGCAGGTTTCAAGAGTACCGTGGGCCTGGATAATGGCAAGACGGATTTTGCCCTATATCCCGCGGCAGGAGTCGAGGCTTTCGCCGGGCCGATTGGCATTCGATTGGAAGCGGGCGACGATATCTACTTTGATCACGGCGGCCACAACAATCTACGCGTGACCTTGGGGCCGCAGATCCGCTTTTGACGATGTGCGATTCGTGACCTCGTACGAGTCAACCGGCGGCCACATCGGCCGCCGTCTCTGTTTCTGGCGCTTTTGTGTCAGCGATCCTCACTCTGCCGCTGGAGACGGCTGTGTGGTACAGTATTGCCGTCCTCGAAAAGCGGCACGGGCCGTTCGATTTCGGGCTGGACATCCATGAACAAGGAGTTTGCTATGGCGACCCTCCGCGACCTCATCAAGGACCGCAAAGTTTATTCCATTAATGCAGGGAACACCGTGCTGGAGGCGGCGCGCTTCATGATGGAGCACAACCTCGGCGCTCTGCCTGTGCTTCGCGATGGAGAGCTAGCCGGCATTTTTTCCGAGCGCGACATTATGAATCGCGTGGTGGCGGTGGGGCGCACTCCCGGAACGACCGCGGTGTCGGAAGTGATGACCCCGAATCCACGCGCTGTGCCCGTGGATGAGACGGTCGAGGAGTGCCTCTTCATCATGCGCGAGTTTGGCTTCCGTCATCTTCCAATTGTGGACGGGCGGGAGTTGAAAGGCCTGGTGTCACTCCGCGATATTCTGATGCGCCGCGCGGCGGAGATCGAGACGGAAGCGCGTCGGGCAGTGTCATAGGGCAGGCATCGGGCTTCAGGCTTTGGGCTTCAGGTTCAGCACTCCGAAAGCGTTCGAGTTTGAAGGGCTAAGTCTCCGAACCGCCGAGCATGAGCCAAAAGCTTGAAGCTTCCCTTCACTCCCGATGCCGCAGCAACAACTCGCCTTGCTTGGGCGGGAGCCGGAAGGGAAATTCAAAAATCTTTTCGCCGAGCGGCAGGCGCAGTACGAACTCCTCCTGCTTTTTCCACTCACTGATCCACTTGATGTTGGTATTGAAGAAAACCCATCCGCTAATCTCGGGATTCCCTGGATTTAGCTCGGCGGGCCGCAGGCTGTTCTTGCTAAGGAATTCCAATAGTTCGCTCACATCCTTCTGAAACGCGCGCAGGTAGCCCTCTTTCGTCTCTTTGCGTTCTGGATGTTTTTCAATCTCGCGCATGGTTTGGTGGTCAAGTTCGTCGGCGTCGTTCTGGATCCGCGCCGAGAAATCGTCCGGATCGAGCGAAGTCTGGATGACATGGAAGTGTTTTACAAATTCAAGCGAAATGTTCTGATCGCTAACATCGAGCGAGCCCGGTCCGCGGTAACGGACAGTCAGCAGAACCCCGAAGATAGGCTGGTGCCGCCGGCGAACCTTCGCCAGTTCTTGTGCATCGACTGCCAGCGTGACGCCTACATCGCCCGACCATAGACCGTAATGATACTTGCCGTCCTGCGTGATCGAGAATGTGCACCCTGGTTGCTGTTCGTCCCAGCGCAACGTCGGGATCTGAGCTTTCTCCTTGCCCGGCGCCGCACACGCGGGTGCAACGTGGAGCATGCAGACACCGAAGAGCAACGCGAAACCATGACGCGCGAGATGTCGAAAGGAAGGCATGCGAGGGAAGTTTATAGCCGGCTTGAATCCGGGCTTCAACCTAGGTGGCAACTGTGAAAATACAAGGACTAGTTCACCGTGAGGCTAATCGACTGTGTCCCGTTGCTCGGAGCCGCCTTGTTTTGATCAATGGCCGAAACCGTAAACTTATATGTGTTCTTGGGTGTGCTGGTGACGCTGCTGCTGCTGCTAGTGCTGTTACCGCAGCCGATCGTGACCATGATCTCTGAGACGATCATGCCCAGCAGCAGCCAACCCAGCAATTTCTTCCAGAGTCTGCTGGTCGTGGACAGCCCGGCTCCAATCAGCGCCAGTGCGGGAAGCGGCAGCCACAATGCATGAAAAATGGTTGAGCGGTGCAGCCTCGTTGCCGACGGGCCAGTGGTGGAGATTGTGAGAGTCGAACTTGCCGCCGCGCTGTTGGTCACGGTTACGGTTGCGGGATTGAACGAACAAACCGGTGCGGGCGTGACCGTCGGCGAAATCGTGCTGCAGGAAAAGGTGACGCTGCCAGAATAGCCGCTGATAGGCGTCGCCGTCACGGTCGCCGTAGCCGCGCTGCCCGCGTGAACGCTGCTGGGGTTAGGTGTCGTGTCCGAGAGCGTGTACGCAGGAGTCACCGCAAGCACGCTAAGATTCACTGGCACGGTCAAGGTCGAAGTCCCCGCAGTACCCGTCACCGTGATGGTATAGAGCGTCGGGGGAGTGAGGCTGGTGGTTGTAATCGTCAGGGTGGGGCTGGCGGGAGGCGTCACCGAACTGAGGATGGAGCACGTCGCGCCATTGGTTTCGAGCGGCGCGACCGTACACGACAGTGCAACCGAACCACTGGAGACGTTGTTGATGGCACCGACCGCTACCGTCGAAATCGAAGATCCGCCCGGGTCTACCGCGGAGGGGTGAGCCGCCGATGCTGCCAGCGTGAAATTCGCTTGCCCGTACGCGCGCGGAACCATGACCACGACTGCGATGACGAAAAATAGAACTGTGACGATGTGCCGCGCAGCGTGCCTGGAATTAAGCATGAGCAGATTGATTGGATTCTTTTCGATTAATGTGGTTCGATTCGCGGAGCAGAGGGGCTGCCCAAGGTGCTCTCGTCTGTCGAGGATATGCGAGCCCCACTCGCGCCATCGCCAGTGAGAATCTTAGACTACCGTTGCGTCGAACGCCAGTCCGGTAGAAGCGTCCGTTCCCCAGATTGTCCGCGGATTAAAAACTGCGACCGTCTCCCCGGTGGAGACGGTCGCGATGATACGTGATTCAGTTAGTTGACAGTCAGGGTTAGGGGCGGCGCCACGGAGTGACTTAATGTTCCATCGGTTCCCGTGACGGTAATGGTGTAGGTTCCAGCTGGGGTTCCACCCCCGCCAGTAGTGTGGTTGCTGCTGCCGCCGCACGCAGGCAGGAGCAGCACCCCGGCCAGAATGGCATAGAGCATCAAGAAACCCAGCACTTTCCTACGTCGCGAGTTTGCGCAGCCGAAGCCCGTACCGATCAACGCCAACCCCGAGAGAGGCAGAAACATTGCGTAGAAGATATTCGATCTGTGGAACAAGGCTCCGGTGGGCCCGGTCGTTGCTACCGTAAGCGTTGAGGTGCCAGAGCCTCCGGCCACAGAG
The DNA here is from genome assembly GCA_003225005.1 of Acidobacteriota bacterium. Taxonomy (GTDB): domain Bacteria; phylum Acidobacteriota; class Terriglobia; order Terriglobales; family Acidobacteriaceae; genus Sulfotelmatobacter. The sequence continues at coordinate 10,514 of QIAN01000268.1, forward strand.
TTTGCACTGAACGAGCATGTGGGCGCGGGTGTTCCGCCTCCGGAAACGGTACAGGACAGATTTACCGTTTGGCTGTAGCCGTTCTCTCCGGCGACGGTGATCGTGGAACTGGCGGAGCTACCGGGATTGACGGCGCCTAAGTCAGCGTTTGCCGTGATCGTAAAGTCGACCGAGGCGGCTGAGGGAACCTCGGCGGCGAAGGCATCGAACGGATCGCCGCCATAACTTGCCTGCAGCGCTCCGGTCGTGGCTAAGCCAGACATCGATGTTGTGGATCCCGTCAGATGCGCGTTACCAGAGGGATCCACGGCGATGCCGCCGCCGAAGAACGAACCGGTGCTAGCGTCATAGTTCTCGTCCCCGTCGCCTCCAAGATAGCTTGAGTAGACCAAACCGGCCCCACTCGTGTTGACTTCTGTGATGAAGGCGTCCGCGCCTCCACTAGCTCCACTCAATGCATTTTGGAACGGCTTAACGACCGGGAAATCCATGGACAGGGTTGTGCCAGTGACGTAGGCGTTGTTTGAAGGATCGAGCGATATCCCTACCGCTACATCGGCAGTGCTTCCGCCGAGGTATGTGGAATACACCAACCCCGAACCGGCAGCGTTGAGCTTGGTGACGAAAGCATTCGATCCCGCCGCAGCAGACCCATTACCGTAGCTGGTCTGAAAAGCCCCGGTGGTTACTGGGAAGTCGCCGGTGGCCACGCTTGTGTTGGTATCGGTGGTCTCGCCAGTCACGTAGGCACTTCCTGAGCTGTCGACAGCGATCGCGATGCCCGTATCATCCGAACTGCCGCCCAGGTATGTGGAATACTGCAACCCGACGCCGTTCGCATTGATTCTAGTTACGAAGGCATCGCTGAAAACTGCGCCGCCAGCCGCGTTGCAGTTCGCGTCAGTTCCGCAAGTTGTTTGAAAAGCTCCGGCTGTTGTCCGAAAGTCAGTCGAAAGCGTCTCGCCGGTGACGTAAGCATTGCCGCTGCCGTCGACCGCTATGCCATTCGCGAAGTCGCTGAAGCTCCCGCCGAGATAGGTGGAATAAACAAAGGCGCTTGCAGTGGGATTGAGTTCCGCCACAAAAGCATCGTCGGAGCCATTCGCCCCCTGACCGTTGTTGAACTGAAACGGTGACGTGGGCGGGAAGTTCGACGAAAATGTATCTCCCGCGACATAAGCATTCCCCGATCCATCTACTGCGATCCCGAAAGCTTCATCGTCATTGTTTCCACCCAGGTAGGTCGCATAAACCCGACTCGCGCCGGTGGGATCGAGTTTAAACACGATGCCGTCGAGGCATTGCGCGTTGCCGGCTGTGCCGCACGTACTGCCGCCTCCGCCCGATGAAGGCTGAACCACTCCGCTAGTTGTTGGGAAATCTGTAGACGATGTGATTCCTGCAACGTACGCCGCGCCAGTGGAGTCCACAGCAATTGAGGCACCCAGATCGTCTCCCGAGCCACCCACGAACGTCGTGTAGAGTAACGTACCCGCCGGATCGAGCTCGCTGACGAATGCGCTGAACCCGCCACTGTGACCAATAACCGTACCCGAAAAACCGGGGAAGGCGGCGGAATTGCTGTGGCCGGTTATGAAAGAGTCGCCGAGTGTATCTACGGCGATCCCGAAACCGACATCCTCGCTCGCTCCACCGAGGTAGGTTGCATAAGACAAAGATGGGTCAATAACCAGTTCACGGGTCCGATCGTACGTGCCGAGCTCGAAACCAACCTGGTGATTCGCTTTCAAAATAAATCTTGCATCCACCAGTTGGCGGACGCCGTTGCGCTCCTGATATGCAACCGGCTTGTTCAGCGTGAGGTCGCCCGCGGAAGATGAGAGAGCGAGATTTCCCACCGCGTCGGTTCTTATGCGGCTGGCGCCACTGAAACTCAATTTGATCGGGTCTGGGGTCGATCCCGGAGCCACAACGAAGTCGAACTCCAATTGATTCTGCTGACCATGGTACGTAAGATCGATACCTGGATAGACATCATGGTAAGACACGCGGGCGTATTGCGGGACTCCCCGGTGCCACTTGCTGGGGTCATTGCCAATTATGTAGTTCGCTTTGGCGGATAGCTGGCCGCTCCCCACGATCTGAGCGTTCGATTGGCCGCCGACCACATGCATACGGAGGGAGGCCATCGAGGACGGTATGGGCCTGGATTGTGGTTGACTACGGCGAATCAGCCGCTTCGTTTTCCGCGAATATCCGAGCAGTCGGCGCTGCATCATCTCCTTCGGACGAGATTGAACCGAGGAAGAAGCTGACGCGAACGAGAGGACGGCATCACCCGAAGTCAAAAACAGCGTGTACCCATTCCCTCGCGCCATGTACTTAACCTGCGGGTCTGTCTGACCCTCATTGGCCTCAAAGCCGAGAGGTAGCGCGGCAAAGCTGGCGTTGATGCGGGCTCGCGTTGCGGGCGTGACTGCTGCCGGCTGCGACGCGGCCCGAGCCACCGATCCGGTGCGGGCATCGTCGTGATGGATAAACGACCTATCTGGGCTAACCGCGAATACGACCGCGGCGACGGCGATGAGAGTGAGGACGACCCAGCGGGCGCGAACTAATCCTCTAGCAGGTTGTTTGGACACGACGATCCCTCCTATGATGAAACCCTGAAACACTAATGCCTGTGATAAGACTCGGCGTCGAGACGCCGCCAGCAACAAAAACTTCGCCAGGCGACGGCGAATGAGCGGAAGTCTGCAATCTTTTGCAACTTGGCCGGAGTATGGGCTGGAAGCCGGGGGTTGTCAACGGAAGGAAGGTTGCACTCTAGATTCCACCGCGATGCCGATCAGACGAGTGCAACGGGCGGAAAACAATATATTTAGCGAGCGGCAGCGTCGATTTCCCAAGCAGATCAGCGGAGCCGGATGAAAAACTCTTGACTCCGAGAGCGGGGTTTTTTCCCCTGGAGACGCGAACCGTGAGGAATGACCATACGATAAAGTCGCCGCCAACGCAGTGAGTAGCCCGCGGGTCCTACTACGGCTTCTTCTTTTTCTTGAACATTCCCGAGAGCCCGCCCAGCGGATTCTGCGCGCCTGTTGCTCCAGGAGTGCCATTTCCCTTGAGTGCCTGTTGCAACATCCCGCCAGCCATGCCCTTTACGTCCGGAATAAACTTGGGGTCTGAAGTTGTGCCCGTAATCGTGAATGGAATACCGCCGCCTTTGGAGCCAAGCCCGGCCATCTGCGTGACGCCGCTTACGGCGCCTCCGCTGAGATTGGCGTTCATCTTAAAGTTAAGCGCGTTGTTGGGACTGACAGTGCCCGAACCCGTTAATACGCCAAAGGCGGGAAGCGTGAGATTGATGTTCTCGGCGCGCGTGCCGTCGGGTGCCACATGCACATCGGAGCTGAAGTTCTGAATCGATGTGTCATTACTTCCCGCGCTCTTGCCCGAGAGCGCCGAGATGGCAGAGAGTCTGGATCCCAGGTTGAATCCCGCCAGCGCAGAGTTCTCCAACTTGATTGTGCCGGTCGTGACTAACTTGTCTACTGGGCCCGCAATGGTCAGGTTGGTGGCGAGGGTGCCACCTTTCAAACTGGATTTGGGAGGCAGCACTACTCCGAGCGCGGGCAGCATGGCTTCCAGATCGTCCACCGGCATGCCGGTTCCGGCCAACTTCATGTTCACCGAGGTTGTCTTGCCGTGCGCATCGTAGGTACCGCTGAGGTGCGCCACAGCCTTACCCATGGCGACGTCTCCCTGGGTAATTGTGCCTGATTGCTTTGCCAGAGCGTAGGAGACTGCATATTTTAATTCCACCGGCTTGCCGGCAGGCGAGCCATTTTTCTGCACCACTTGCAACTTCACGACTTTCAACGTGCCGGTGGTCTTGGCCTCGCGGCCGTCGGAGGCAACATTTCCATCGAAGTCTGCGATCCCTGAAATTCCAGATGCTGGATCGATAAAGCCCGAGGAGGCCAGATCCATCTGCTTCACGGAAGCCTTGGCTTGCAGGGGCGTGTGCGCGGCATTGCTGGGGTCAATCGGTCCTGCAGTGCCGTCGAGTTTGAGACTCCCTCCTGAGGGCAGGTTGGCCGTCACCTGGAAAGGGAACGAAGAAGCGAACGAGAAATTTCGCACTTCGATATTCACCTTGTCGTAGACCCGCGGCTTGTCGGAAGAATCGGCACGGCTCAGAGTGACGCGGCCATCATTCACTTTGAGTTTCGCGACCGAAAGATTGGGATTCCCGCCTGGAGTGGTGCCGGACGGCTGATCTGTGGTCTTGGCCGCTGGAGTCGCGGGCTGGCTGCCGGTCGCCGCTGCCGCGCTGTTATTGCCCAGGCTGGAAAAATTCCACTTGTCACCGTTTTCTGAGCGCACCAGGGCAATCTCGGGACCATGCAATGAGACGTCCGTGACGTGCAGCGCCTTCGAAACAATCAGAGGTATTAACTCCACGCCCACGTTCAAGGATTTGGCCTTCACAAACGGAGCTTTGTTAAAGGCTGGATCATCGGCGATGGAAATATCATCCGCGGTCACACCGCCCTTCAAGATCGACAAAGAAAGATTTCCCACATGAACCTGCCGCCCCAGAGCGCTGGTCAATTCCGATTCAATTCGCGGGCGAAACAGGTTTGCGTCCACAAAGAGAGGAAGCGCGATGACGATCACGATCAACACGCCGAGGATAATAGCCACGATTTTCAGAACGCGTTTCATGGTGTGCACCTCCGGAAGGAATTACCAGACCTGCGATCCCAGCCCAGCGGAGAACTGCTAAGCCTTAAGTTTATCACCGCTCATCCTCGGTCAACTCGGGCGAAGGCAGCGTGCCGCTTTCCACCTGCTTTTCCCGCTCGGCCCGGCGCTCGTTGTCCATGCGGATCGAAGTCTCCATTTCTTTTTTGCCTTCCTCTTTTCGCCCCATGCGCAACAAAACCTGCCCGCGCAAATAATGAATGTTGCTAGCATGGGGAGCGAGTTTCTCCGCCGAATCGATCGCGCGCAGAGCCTGCGCATATTTCTCTTGCCGATGATAAATCTTGGCCAACCCAACGTATGAATTCGACAGTCGCGGATCGCGCCGCAAGGCTTCGCGATAACTCTTCTCCGCATCGCCATCTTGCTGCATGAAGGAATAGACGTCTCCGAGTTCGTCGTAGTTAAGCGCGAGATCGGGCTCGACTGCGGCATCCTTCAGAAACTCGTCGCGGGCCTGCTCGTAATTCTGTTTCTTCAGATAGGTCAGCCCGAGGTTGAAATGCGCGAACGGCAGTTTAGGATCGCCCTGGACGGCGGCTTGCAACTCGGAGAGGGCCATGTCGTACTGCTCAAGATTCAGATGGCCCTTGCCGATCAGCATGTGGAATTCGGGCGAGCCTTCGCCGGCTTTCACTAACTGCTGCGTCGCTTTGGCGTCCAATTCCTTCAAGCCAGCCCGGTGGGCCGCGATCGAAAGAATGTAGAGATAGTTCAGTTGCGTGGATTCCTGCGTCCACAGTGGCTCCAGAGTGCTGGCGGCGTCAGCCCATCGCTCCGCAAAAAAATAGCAGAGGCCTAGCAAATGGCGCGGCTGGAGCGCGTCCGGCTGATCCCGCACCACCGACTCGAACTCTGGTATAGCTTTCAGGAATTCACTCTGCCGGTAATAAGCGAGTCCAATGTTCAGGCGGATGCCCGCGACCTGAGGCGCCAGCCGCTCCGCCTTGTTCAGCATTTCCAAGGCCTTCGTCCACTGCTTTCGCCGCATGTAGACGACGCCGAGGTTGGCATAGGCACCTGCTAACCGGGGGTTTAGCGCCAGCACTTCACGAAAAGTCCGGTCTGCTTCGTCGAGCCGCCCGTGGTTGAGCGCCTCCTGTCCTTGCTGAAAAAGCTGTGCCGGATCAGCCGCAGCGGGGAGTCCAGATGAAGTCGCAGGCGCGCTTTTCTGCGCATTTCCGGTAGTCGAGGGCGAGGAATTCTGCGACTCTGCCGCCGCCCCGCCCACCACCAGAAGCAAAGTTGAAACTATCGAGACGATCCGTGTGCTTGACACTGGTTCCACTCTCTGCTGTAGTGTCCGCCAGCCATCGCCTCGAATTCAAGCGTTGCCTTGGCGATCGCGGCTCGTGGGCAAACGCGCTTTCTTGGGCCGATCGGCTCCGAGTCGACGGGGAGCAGTGGTTTTGATGGCTGAAGCCGCTCCGGAGGCTGTCAGCGTTCAGGGTTTAAGGTAAAGGCTTTGACAGTCACTATTCGCGACGTGGCGAAGGAGAGTGGATTTTCTTCCACCACCGTCTCCATTGTCCTGAATAACGCGCCTCTCGCGCGCTACATTCCCGCGGTCACCAAGAAGCGCATCGAGCGCGCCGCGCAGAAACTCGGTTACCGGCCTAACCAATTTGCCCGTTCGCTAAGGAGCAAGCGCAGTCACACCGTCGGTGTGATGGTGGCCGACATGACCGATCCCTATTGCACGCTGGTGCTCCGCGGCATCGAGAATACTCTGTACCAGTCTTCCTATCTGCCGATTCTGACCGACGTGCACAACGAGCGCAGCCGCTTCGAGCGCTACCTGGAGATGTTACTCGACCGCCGCATCGAAGGCCTGATCGTTCTGGCCAACTGGCTCTTCGTTGACATTCACCTGCTGGGCGACCTGGAGAAGAACAGCATTCCCACGGCCGTTGTTGGCTGCGAGCTGGAAACCGACTCCATGAGCTCGGTCATCGTCGATAACGAAATTGGCGGATACATGGCCTTGGAGCACCTGCATTCTCTGGGACACCGCAAGATCGCATTTATCCGCGGCCCCAAGACGTTAGTAGACAGAGCACCCCGCTGGCGTGGCGTACGCAATTGCGCCAAAGCATCCGGCCTGGAACTCGATCCCAAGCTCATTGTGGACCTGCCGGAATCGCGCGACCCCGTCTCTAGTTTCGAAGCAGGTTACAAACTCACCGAGGAACTGGTGAAGCACAAACGCCCCTTCACCGCGCTGGTTGCCTTTGACGATATGACCGCCTTCGGAGCTATCCGAGCGCTGGCCAAAGCCGGTTTGCGCGTCCCAGAACATTGTTCAGTGATCGGATTCGATGACGTTGCCACCGCAACTCTATACACGCCGGCCCTGACTACAGTCCGCCAGCCCATGGAAGCGATGGGAGCCTCCGCCGTGGGCATTGTGGTCGATGGCATCAATGGAGTGCTCGAAAAACGTGAAGTTGCAGCCACCCACAGGAAGGTGGCGCCGGAGCTCGTGGTGCGGGAGTCGACCCGGAGCCTATTGTAGGCCGGGCTACCTCGCCGTCGCTTTTTTCTTGACATCGGACATCGTATAAAAGCACTATTCATACGTTTTAATAGCTCCTTCACAAAGTGCCGGCAATTCCGCCGGTCCGGGGATTAGAAAAAAGGGCTCGCAGTCTGTTTGTGGCGCCCGAAGCTAGCTGGAACGCGCGGCCGCGCGCAAAGGGAGAAACCTGATTATGAAACTTCAACGTGTGATGTTGGCCACAGGCCCGCTTATTGTCGCTCTATGTCTGGCGGCGTCAGCTCAAGACACCGGATCAATTACTGGCACGGTGAAGGACCCTTCAGGTGCGGCAGTTGCTAACGCTGACGTGGTGGTCACGAGTCCAGAGCACGGTCTCGATCGCCATACGACCTCCAACTCCAGCGGCGACTACAACGAGTCTGCGTTGCCGGGAGGCACCTACGACGTCATCGTCACCGCGCCCGGCTTCAAGAAATACCAGGCCAAGGGAGTGAAGCTCGACGTGGCGCAGAAGGCGCGCGTGGACATCCCTTTGGAGGTTGGCGCAGCTACGACCGAGGTGACCGTTGAGGGCACAGACGTAGCGCAGGTGGAGACCCAATCCTCCGAACTGGCGGCTACTGTGACGGGAAAAGAAATCTCGCAGCTCGAATTAAACGGTCGCAACTTTACCCAGTTGGTCACGCTAACGCCGGGCGTCAGCAACCAGACCGGACAAGATGAGGGTACCGTCGGCGTGTATGGCAACGTCAGCTACAGCATGAACGGGGGGCGCGTCGAATACAACAATTGGGAACTGGACGGCGGCGACAACATGGACAACGGCAGCAACTCCACGTTGAACGTGTATCCGAGCATTGACGCCATCGCTGAATTCAAAGTGCTCACCTCAAATTACGGAGCCCAGTATGGCCGCAATGGCTCAGGCACAGTTGAAGTCGAGACCAAATCCGGCACTAACAGATTCCACGGCGACGTGTACGAGTTCATCCGGAACGATGCGTTCAATTCTCCCGCATGGTTCCAGAGCGGTGTCGTGCCGGAATACAAAAAGAACGACTACGGTTACACCATCGGCGGACCGATTTATATTCCCGGGCATTACAACAAAGAGAAGCAGAAGACGTTCTTTTTCTGGTCCGAAGAATGGCGCAAGGATCTCGTCCCTGGCCAGACATTTAACCTGCCGGTCCCATCGTTGGCCGAGCGCAGCGGTAATTTCAGCGATCTTTGCCCTGGACCAGACTGTCCGACTGTGGGTGCCGATCTCACAGTGTTTCCGCAGTTTGCCGCCAACCAGGCTACGGCGCAGGCGCTGTTGGCCATGATTCCTGAACCAACTGGAGCGGGCGCATCGACCTGTATTCCTGGTGACGCCACCAATCCGTGCTTCTTTAACGCATCCCCGGCTCAGAAGACCGACTGGCGCGAAGAACTGATCCGCGTTGACCACAACTTCAGCGACAAAATACGCGCCACTTTCCGCTTCATCCACGATTCTTGGCAAACTCAGACCGCAGTTCCGTTGTGGACCAACCAGGGAAGTTTCCCAAGTATTGGCACGGCATTCAAAGGCCCCGGCGTGAGTTTGGTTGCCCGTCTCACCGCCACAGCCTCCCCCACGCTTTTGAACGAATTCGTATTCAGCTATACCGTCGACCACATCATTCTCAACGACACGGGGAACTGGAAACGGCCCAGTGGTTTCAGCACCGGCTTCCATGATCTTTTTCCCGGAAATGGAGGGGGCGTTCTGCCCGGCATCAACTTGGTTGATCCTGCTGGAGTTTATGGGGACTTTGGGGAAGACGCGGGGTATGTCCCAAACGGGATCTACAACTCGAACCCCACCTACACCTTCCGCGATAACGTCAACAAGATCGTAGGCAAGCACAACCTGCAAATGGGCATCTATATGGCGTTTGCCCAAAAGAACGAGTTCGGCGGCGAACTGGCTGCGGGATCATTCCCTGGCTATCTCACGTTCGATCCCAACAATGACAGCAATACGACCGGCAATCCTTTTGCAGATCTATTGTTGGGGAATATTTACAGCTTCGGACAGCAGGATCATTTGCTCAAGTACTACAACCGATACAAGCTGTTTGAACCCTATTTCCAGGATGATTGGCGTATTACCGACCGCCTGACCCTCAACTTGGGCATCCGCATCAGTGGCTACGAGACTTATCGGGAGAAACAGAAGCAGGCTTTCAATTTCGATCCCTCTCATTATGTCCCTGGCCAGACGACCGTGAACCAGAATGACACCATCAACTTCCTTACCGCCGATGGTGGAGTTCCCTCCGTTACAGACCTGCCCAATGGTATGGTTCAATGCGGTGTGACCCCCGGTGTACCGGACGGTTGCTTGAAGGGGCATTGGTTCAACCCCGCCCCGCGAATCGGCTTTGCTTGGGATCCTTGGGGTAACGGCAAATGGGCAATCCGTGGAGGATACGGCATTTTCTTCGAGCACACCAACGGCAACGAGGCCAACACCGAATCACTCGAGAACTCGCCGCCCCTGGCGACGGCGGTTAACCAGACTCAAATTGTGGGGTATAGCAATATCGGAAGCACCGCCGGGGGTTCTACCCAATTCCCGCTAAACGTGAATTCCATCCCCAACAAAGTCACTTGGCCTTACATGCAGCAATGGCATCTCGATGTTCAGCACGACCTCGCTCACAATACCGTTGGCACCCTTTCCTACGTCGGCAGCAAAGGTACCCATCTAACTCGGCAGAGCGATCTGAATCAACTTTTTCCAACTCCTCTAAATCAGAATCCCTATGCGTCCGGCGAGGCCATAGGCCCCAATGACTGCGGTACTACATTTGATGCCTTGGGGGTACCCAAAAATGCGACCACTCCCAGCGGAGTTCCAGTGCCGTATGGCGGCTTAGGGGTGTTGAGCCCGGCTGTCAACCTAGGTGTCGGCGCTTGCAACACGCTGGCTGACCCGTTTCGTCCATTTCCCGGCTACGGAACCATTACTCATCTCGAATTGAAGTCTTCTTCCATCTACCACGCTCTCCAAGCTTCGCTCCGCCGCAGCGTAGGCCAACTCACACTCGGCGGTGCTTATACCTGGAGCCACTCGATCGATGACTCCTCGGACCGCGGCGATGGCAGCCTGGTCAATGCTTACGACTTCCCGGCGAATCGCGCAAGTTCGACCTTCGATGAACGGCATGTTTTCAACTTCAGTTATGTTTGGGATTTGCCTTTTTTCCGGGGATCTGGACTCCGTCATGCTGCCTTAGGCGGTTGGGAGCTCACGGGAATTGTGGGCATCTCTACCGGGACGCCGGTCAGCGTTCTCGTTTCTAACGACAATGCAGGCGTGGCGGCCGGGGTCGGCACCGGTGCGCGTGCTGACATTGTCGGTGATCCGAACGCAGGAGTATCGCGCGTAAGTGCCCCCGACCTCGGACCTCTCTGGTACAATCCTGCCGCATACGCGGCCCCCCGAGGATTGACTTTCGGCAACTCTGGGCGAGATAGTCTGCGCAATCCCCGCCGTACTAACTTCGATATGGCTTTATTCAAACACTTCCCCATAAAGGAAAGCCTGGCCTTCGAATTTCGAGCGGAAGCTTATAACGTGTTTAACCATACCGAGTGGAACGGTTTCGCCAGCACCACGATTAGCGACAGTAATTTCCTCTTCATCAACGCGGTACATAATGCACGCATCCTCCAGTTAGGAGCAAAGATCATCTTCTAACTCAGGCGCCGGTGCGCGCGCAAAAAACAAACCTGTCCTCAAAACGAGGCCAGGTTTGTTCGCAAACGAGCGGCTAAGTGGCGGCGCATTCGGAAGGCTTATCCAACTTGCGCGTGCTGCGGTGTTGCCGCCACCGTCTCCAGCGCGTGTTCCAGATCGGCAATCAAATCATCGGCATTCTCGATTCCCACTGACAACCGAATCATCTGCTCGGTAACGCCCATCTTCTCGCGCTCAGCGGCAGTAATCATCGCATGCGACGTGAGCACCGGGATCGACACCAGGGACTCGACTCCTCCTAAGCTGGGAGCGAGCGTAAACAGGCGCATGGATTCGCTGGCCCGCCGCGCATCTTCGCCGCTACCTTCGACCTCAAACGCGACCATGCCACCGCCTCCACTCATCTGCGCGCGAGCAACGGCGTACTCGGGATGGCTCTTCAAGAACGGATAATGCACGCTACGCACTTTCGCGTGCTGCGAGAGAAACTCCGCCACGCGCAAAGCGTTCTCGTTCTGACGCGCTACGCGCACCGCGAGTGTTTTTAGGCCGCGAATTAGCATCCACGAAGCATGAGGATCCATGCAGTTCCCCAGCGTCGTCCGCGTGGAATGAATCCTTTGGATCAGGTCGCCGCGCCCCGCCACCACGCCGCAGATCAGGTCAGAGTGTCCGGCGAGGTACTTCGTCCCCGAATGCATGACCAGGTCAATCCCGAACTCCGCCGGACGCTGGTTGATTGGAGTACCAAACGTGCCATCGATCATGCTGATTAGCTTGTGCTGTCGCGCGAGCTCCGCGACCTTCCTCAAATCGACCACGCGCACCGCTGGATTGGTCGGTGACTCGACATATAGCAGCCTGGTATTGGGGCGGATCGCCCGCGCATGCTGCTCGTACTCCGTGGTATCGACGAGCGTGGTCTGAATCCCCATTTTGGGCAGCCACTGCGTAAAGAATTTCGTTGCGCCGCCGTAAATGTCACGCTGCGCGACGATGTGATCGCCTGACTTCAGCAACGCGAGAATCGTAGTGGTGATCGCGCCCATACCCGAGGCAAACGTCAGCGCCGCGTCCACCGCTTCGAGTTGCGCGACCGTTTCTTCGGCGACGGTATTCGTGGGATTGCCATAGCGCGTGTAGAAGCGGTCGGTGGGCGTGACGCGAAGTTGCTCATCGTTGTCTGCAACTTCAAAGGTAGAAGTCTGGTAGATCGGCGTGCCTAGCGGACCATTTTTCTTGTCGAGATGGGCTCCGCCCCGGACAGCTTTGGTTTCGGTGTGGCGGCCGGCGGAATCATCGGCTTTACGGTGATTCCCTCTGGGATGGCGTCCGTCGTCGAGATTGTCTTCGTGCCGGTTCATGTGCACCTCTCTCCTTAAAGAGTAATCGCTGCAATCAACTCCGACAAGTCGGTAGACCCCCGGGCGCACCGTTTATAATGCCGACTTCATGAATCTAGGACTGAAGAACCGCGTAGCCCTAGTGGCGGCTTCGAGCCAGGGCATTGGCCGCGCGACCGCAGAAGCTTTCGCTGCCGAGGGTTGCCGCGTGGCCATGTGTGCGCGCAATCAGCAAACGCTGCACGCGGCGGCCGAAAAGATAAGGAAGCAGTTCAACGCCAATGTATTTGCGGAAGCCTTCGATGTTACCGATGCCGCTGCCGTGGGACGTTTTGTGGCCGACGTGGTGAAAAACTTTGGCAGCATGGATATCTGTGTGACGAACGCCGGCGGGCCGCCAGCCAAGGGATTTCTGACCGCAAGCCTCGAAGACTGGCAGAGGGCTCTCGATGCGAACTTTCTCAGTACGGTGTACTTCGCCCGCGAAGTGATCCCATACATGCAGCGTCAACAGTGGGGCCGCATCATCACGCTGACCTCGATCACCACCAAGCAGCCGGTCGCCGACCTCGTCCTATCGAACGCCGTGCGCGCCGCCGTCGTGGGATTGGTCAAGAGTCTGGCCAATGAATTCGGAAAGGACGGGATACTGGTGAACAACGTTGGTCCCGGATTCACCGCCACCGACCGGTTAAAAGAGTTGGCCAAGGCACGGTCTGCGGCACTGGGAAAAAATGAACAGGAGATTTTTGATGGCTGGACCGCAGACGCGCCACTCAAGCGCCTGGGCGAACCACGCGAAGTGGCCGAGACCATTGTTTGGCTGGCTTCGGAGCGTGCCTCGTACATCACCGGGCAGACTGTGCTTGTCGACGGTGGCATGTACAAAGGACTTTAGCTTCGGCCGAGATATCAGGTCGGCCGACATAATGCGTACCAGGGTTGATATTTGAAGAATCGATGGACGACGCAACATTGACGCAGGCACAACCGTGGAAGAGCGGCCCTTTCAGGGCCGCGTTAAGGTCGTAACGTAGAACGGGGCTTAGCCCCGTGTCCGTAATTAAGGATCCTTTCGGAGACCTGAATGAGAACCATTGCTTCGCGGATGTCGGTCATGAGCGGCGAAGGTGCGCTCTCTGTTTTCGCGCGCGCCAGGGAATTGGAGCGGCAAGGGCGCTCCATCATTCATCTTGAGCTCGGCGAGCCAGACTTTCATCCCGGCCCGTCGGTAATCGAATCCGCCGGCAAAGCACTTGCTGAAGGTAAAGATCGTTACTGTGCTGTGGCGGGAGTTGCCGCTTTGCGCGAGGAAATTGCCGCCTACCTGCACCGCACTCGCAATCTCACGGTTTCCGCTGAGAACATCGTGATCGCCCCGGGATGTAAGATCGCTCTCTTTCTGGCGATGATGGCGCTGCTCGAGCCGGGCGACGAAGTTCTTTATCCGGATCCCGGGTTCCCAGGATATCCCTCAATCAGTCTGGGGTTAGGCGCCGTGCCTGTACCCTTTGAACTGGCCGCGCACAATCGACTTCAACCGGATCTCAATGAAATCGCCGCCAAGATCACACGCCGTACCAGGATGCTATTGACCAACTCGCCCGGCAATCCCACCGGGACGGTATATACAGATGACGTTCAGCGCGGGCTGGCCGAACTCGCTGTTAAGCACGATCTATGGGTGCTTTCCGATGAAATCTACGCGCGCATAATCTACGGCAATGAATACGTTTCCATGCTGCGTTACCCGGGCATGGAAGAGCGCACGCTGATTATTGACGGATTTTCCAAGAGTTTCGCCATGACCGGATGGAGGCTGGGATATACTGTCGCCCCTTCGGAAGTAACGCCCGCGCTGTTGATGATGGCGGTTAACACCTATACCTGTGTCGCCGAATTCACGCAGTACGCCGCCATTGAAGCGTTGCGCGATAGGGAAGGCACCACTCCGCGCATGGTCGCCGAGTTCGCGCATCGCAGAGAACAATTCGTGCGTGATCTCAATCGCGTTCCGGGTTTCCGCTGCCAGCCTCCCGATGGCGCGTTCTACGCCTGGGTAGACATCACCGACACTGGCATGAAAGCCGAAGAAATTTGCCGAGCGCTCCTAGAGGATGGTGGAGTCGCGGCGATTCCCGGCGCAGCCTTTGGACCTTCGGGTAAAGATTTTGTGCGCTTCTCATTCGCCTCATCGGTGGCGAATTTGAAGGAAGCTGTCGACCGCATCATGAAGGTCTCTACGGCATGGCAGGGAACACTGGCTGGTCAGTGAACGCGACTTGGTTCAAGATGGCGCGACAGCCGCTGTTGATGCTGAAGGGTGCTAGTGCCAAAGATCGAGCAAAGGGAGCAAAAACATCGATGAGATTAGCCTTGAAATTAGCTTTCGCGCTGCGTGGATCAATGGCTGCGGTCGTTGTGAGTGCAGTCCTTGTGGCGGGCCAGGCCCGTCCTTTCCCCGGTCCTGACGTTCAGCAGATTTATCAACGCCTGCTGCCGCAGATCGAAAAGATTTCCGCTTTTGATCACCACGCCCACCCAGGTTTTGCGGATGATCCAGATGTTGACGCCATGGCTGCTCCTCCGAATGCGAGCGAGGCGCTACGCACGCGCGACGACAATCTCGAACTGGTGTCCGCTGCGAAAGCGCTGTTTGGTTATCCATTCTCTGACCTTTCCCCTGAGCATTCGAAGTGGTTGGTGAATAAGAAAGCCGAATTGAAGAAGCAATATCCCGGCCCCGCCTACTTCAACAGGATTCTCGATAAGATCAACACCGAAAGTTCAGTCGCCAACCGCGCGATGATGGCCGACTACCTCGATCCCAAGCGTTTTCCATGGGTATTCTTCTCCGACGCTTTCATGTGGCCGTTCAACAATGAGCGGGAGACGGCGCGAAATCCCGATGAAGGAGTATTCATTCCTCTGCAAGAAAAGATGTTGCACCGCTGGATGCAGCAGGAGCATGTCGACAAGCTCCCAGTCGGCTTCGGCGACTATTTGAAGTTCGTCAGCCAGGTGCTGGAGGACAACCAGAAGCATGGAGGCATCGCACAAAAATTTGAAGTGGCCTACTTCCGTCCCACCACCTTCGGCGATCCCACCCGGGCGCAAGCTGAAGAGATTTACGCCCGATATATCGCAGGAGGAGTCCCAGGTGAGAAGGAGTACCGTACTTTTCAGGACTACATCTTTCGTTACCTCATTCTCGAAGGAGGCCGTCTTCACTTGCCGGTGCACATTCACACTGCCATCGGGATTGGAGATTACTTCAACCTCAGCCAGAGCAATATTATGAACCTGGAGAGTGTGCTCCGCGATCCACGATACGCATCGACCACTTTCGTAATGATCCACGGCGGATATCCGCTGGAGCGCCAGGCGATTTGGCTGGCCGCGATGAAGAACGTTTATCTGGATTCTTCTTTTGGAGAATTGGCGCAGTATCCTTCCGCTTTCAAGGCGACGTTGAAGATGTGGCTGGAGACTTTTCCCGACAAGATCACGTTTGGTACTGATTGCTTCCCGTACAATGATGTGTTGGGCGCAGAAGAGAGCTACTGGCTGGGCGCGGAATCTTCCCGCACCGCACTGGCCTCGGCATTGGCCGAGATGATTTCCGAGGGAGAAATCACCGAAACCCGGGCTATGGATCTCGCGCGCGGGTATCTCCATGACAATGCAGTGAAACTGTACGAGGGCAAGGTTCAATGAGACGAAAAAAGAATGCTGCGGGAAAGAGAAACTCAAGCCGAAAAAGTACTATGCCCGCCCAGAGGCGAGGTGCGAAATTGCGAAAGACCGCCCAGTCCACTGCCAGGCGGGCAATCAAAACTTCCGCTGTGAAGACTGACCTTCAGTACATACCGTGGCACACGGTTGACCTTGAAAATCTGAATCCGCTCCTGCAGCGCCAGTTCATCGTCGGGCAGGACATTATGCTGGCGCGAGTCCTGCTGAAAAAGGGCTGCATCGTGCCGGAGCATAGTCATCATAATGAGCAGGTGACTTATATTCTCGACGGCGCGCTCAAGTTCTGGATTGACGGCAAGGAAATTGTAGTGAACGCCGGCGAGGTCCTCACCATTCCGCCGCACATGCCGCACAAGGCCGAGGCACTCGTCGACACCGTGGATCTCGACGTCTTTACTCCGCCGCGCGCCGACTGGATCAACAAAACCGATCAATACCTGCGAGGCCGGAAATAGAATCCAAAACCTTCATGCCTCCTTCCGCCATTCCTGAACCGGGTGTTCGCCCGTCAGATTTCCGCTTTCACTGCATTGACTGTAGTCATTGGAGTGACAGCGCATCTCCCGATTACCGCTGTCCACGCTGCGGCGATTTGCTCGAAATCTCTTATCCGGAATGGAACGAGAGCGGCATGAGCTCACGGGCTTCAGGCGTCAGTGCCAATGATCTGAAATCCACCTGGAAGCAACGGCGTCTTTCCTCCGCTCCCGCGGATCTCAGCGGCGTCTGGCGCTTCCGCGAACTTCTTCCCGCACTCAACGACGGGCATGTCGTCACGCTGCGCGAAGGGAACACTCCGCTCTACGAGATGCCGCAGTGCGCCCGCATCGCCGGAGTGCCACACCTCTCCGCAAAGCATCAAGGCATGAATCCGACGGGATCTTTCAAAGACGCTGGCATGACGGTGGCTGCGTCTTTCGCCCACCATGCGGGATATCGATGGATCGCTTGCGCCTCCACCGGTAACACCTCGGCGTCCATGGCCGCTTACGCGGCTCGCGGCGGCATGCGCAGCCTTGTCCTGGTCCCGGAAGGCAAAATTTCGTGGAGCAAGCTCTCCCAGGCGCTCGATTACGGCGCCGTTACTTGTCAGTTGCGGACTGATTTCGATGGCTGCCTGCGCCTGCTGCAAGAACTCGTGCTGCGCGCGCCGGTCCACCAGCTGAATTCAATCAATCCATTCCGCATCGAAGGGCAGAAGACCCTCGCAATCGAACTGATGGAGCAAATGGACTGGCAGCTTCCCGACCACATCATTGTCCCCGGCGGAAATCTAGGAAACAGCTCTGCCATCGGCAAGGCTTTGCTCGAAATGCGTGACCTCGGCCTGATTTCGCGGCTGCCCAAACTGTCTGTCATTCAGGCTGAAGGAGCGAATGCGCTGGTTCGCACACTGCGCGAAGCCGGCGGCAAGCGGCTGATCGGCGTGAACGCCGAAACCCGAGCCACTGCCATCCGCATCGGCAACCCGGCCTCGTGGAAGAAAGCGGTGCGTGTTCTCGAAGCCACGGGCGGCGCCTGCGAGCAAGTGAGCGAAGTCGAAATGGCCCAAGCCAAAGCAGAAATCGGCGCCGAAGGCATCGGATGCGAGCCTGCCTCTGCCGTCACCTTGGCAGGCCTGAAAAAACTGGTCAAACAAGGATTTGTGAAGGCCGGCGAAAGTGTGGTTTTGATTTTGACCGGGAACCTGCTAAAGGATCCGGACTTCACAATCGAATTCCATCGCGGCGATTTATTCGCGGGCACCCCGCACGAGAGTACGATGACTGCGTTATCGACGTTACGCCGTCCGCCAATTGTTCTCGACGCCACGCTGGATGAGGTTCTGCGAACCTTGGAGCAAGCGGACAAGACTGCTCCGAGCGGTTAGCGTATGCCCAGAAAGAAAGTTTCCAAAAAAAATACCGCGAGATCGAATCGCCCATTCGAATTGCGGTTGCCTGCGACGTCAGCCAACCTGGGTCCTGCATTCGACGCCGCGGCCATTGCCCTCGATCTTTACCTCAAGCTTGCCGCGCGTCCCGCAGCTCATTTCTCGATCGCCGCCAGCGGCCGCGACCGCGAAGTCTGCGAAAACCTCCAAGATCATCTCATCCTCAACACTTACCGCGAAGTACTTTCCGCCCAGGGACGCGAAGTAACTCCTTGGGCTCTGCGCATGCAAAACGAAATCCCGATCGGCAAAGGATGTGGCTCCTCGGCAGCCGCCCGCCTGGCCGGCATTGCCCTCGCTAATCATTTCGGCCGTCTTCGCTGGAACGACGCGCAGATCATCAGCGAAGCTGCCCGCCGCGAGCACCATCCCGATAACGCCTCCGCATGCTGGATGGGCGGACTTACCATCGCGCGGATGTCGGGGGAAGGTGAAGTTCAGGCAGTCTGCATTCAGCCAAAAGGGAAGTGGCCGCTGCTTCTCGTTCTTCCGGCGCAGGCCCAATCAACTGAGTTGGCCCGTAGCGTTCTGCCTGCTCATTATTCGAGAGCGGACGCGGTCGTCAACGTGCAGAATTGCATGTTGTTACTTGCCGCCTTTGCCCAAGGACGTCATGACCTGCTGTCAGTGGCTCTCGAAGACCGCATCCACCAGCCCTACCGCAGCCGGCTGTGTCCCTTATTGCCTGCGCTGCAGCCATTGACCGGTAAAGAAGGAGTCCTCGGGGTTGCCCTTAGCGGCGCGGGTCCGTCGGTACTCATCTTTCTCGATCCTCGGGCTTCTGTCCAAAAGGCCCGCAAATCGGTCGAGTCGCACCTCGCGCGCCATGGACTATCCGCCGAAGTGCGTCCCACGTCCATGGCGCTGCGCGGAGCTCGCAGCCCGGCCAATCCATCCGCCCGCCGTTAGGCTGCGCCTCACCCATTCTGCGATCCGAGTCTCATCTTCGGCACTAACAAACCCTACCCACCGCGGAAGATACGAGATACACTTAATTTTCCCCGAAACATACTCGGTCGTCCGGTGTTTCTTACGATGGATGGCGTTGCTTAGAGGCGGGGCCGTATTGCGGAGTGAGTGAAAATGACGACAAGACGTCACGTCCAGCCGCGTGCGAGTTCCGGGCCCCAAAATCAACAAGCCCGGAATGACATGCGGAGATTTCTGCTGGCTGTTCGCTCTTATCCCGACCGCATCGCACAGGAACCCAGAATTACCTTCGCACAGCACTTTACCAGCTTGTTTGCCATCGCGAAGCCGATCCCTCGCCGTCGTGGCCAACCTTGACGCCGAACCCCGCCACTACCGACTAGCCGGGGGCACGATGCCATTCATGCGCAGGTACACCACCATCTGACCGTAATGATCATAACCGTGGGCGGGGACGCTGGTCGCGAGCCCAAGCCGGCTGACCGATCCTTCTCCGAACGGGCTTCTGACCGTCCCCACTACATTCTTCTCATTGATCGTTGCTACTGCCTTGTGGACATAGACGAAGGAATCTTTCAAATATTTCAAAATGTCTGCCTTGGTAGTAAGCGATGCCGGCCCTGATTCGTCGCCGACGTCCACCGGAACTTTTTCGCTCAGAATTGCCGCCCCAAAAATGTAGTTCACCGCCGCTACGTGCTTTACCTGCTGGGCAAACGTGCGCACACCTTTGAACTCCCCATTAGTGGGAGCGAACGAATACTTATCTTCAGGCATAGCGTCCGCCGCGGCCACAAACTCATTTTCAATGTTGGACGTCAGATGGTCCAGGACCATCGTGACGGTCCGGTGCTCCTCGGCAGGTTTCGGATTCTGCGCCGCGGCAATGGTGACTAGAGCGATAAAACCGAATGCAGCGCACTGAACGCTTTTCATATTCATAAGAGCCTCACTTTATATCTCTCCTCAGCGAACTCCGCGGCCGTCCTCAGCGAGCTCTGCGATCAGCCCTTTGATCTCCTCTGCAAACTTAATCACGCACCACGGCAGGAGACATTTTCAATTCGTCCGCTGTTAACCGGTGCCGCTGAATGCTGGTCAATCCCACCAATAGTGCCAGCGCCGCCCAGCTAAGAGCGGAAGGTACACCCCACCGCGCGGCCAGCCATCCCCAGACGCCGCTGCCCAGAGCCATGCCTCCCTGCAGCACCAGCAGATACATCGACAACGCCCGCGCCCGCATCCAGGACGGACACATCGTCTGCGCCACAATATTGAAACAAGCGAGAATTCCGATCCACGCCAGCCCCGCCGTGAACAAGACCAGACAGAGCCACTCAAAAGGATGGACCCATCCCGCGGCGAAGGTCATGCCCGCAAACAGCACCGTCGCTCCTATCACCAAGCCATCGACCGAATAACGAAGCCTGAAGCGCGGCAAAATAGCCGCTCCGGCCAGCGCGCCCAGACCGAAGCAGGTTAACAGGAAACCATAACCTCGCGCGCCATAGGGCTGGCAAATCACCGGCAATAGCGCGAGCAACGAAGTCGCGCCTAAGCTGAACGCGCCCGTACGAATCAAGACCGATTTAACCTGTGGTGCGGTGTTCACATAGCGAAAGCCCTCGAGAATCGCATCACGCACACTGCGAGTACGCAGCGGCTCGTGTGGCGCCCTCCGCCATCGATATAGAAAAAAGATCACGCCGAAGAACGAGGCCGCGTTCAGCAGGAAAGACCATCCAGCCCCGGCGGCAGCAACGACCATTCCGCCAAGCGCCGGTCCCATGGCGCGGGCTACGTTAAAGCCCGCCGAATTCAGCGCCACCGCAGAGGCATGCCGTTGCGGCGAGACAATTTCCGGAGTGATCGCCTGCCATGCGGGATCATTCATCACCGCGCCGACGCCCAGCAGAAATGTGAAGACAAGCAGCGTCCAGGGAGTCACCGCATTCATCAGCGCCAGTACCCCCAGCGTGGCTGAAGCAGCCACCATCCAGCTCTGCGTAAACAGCAACAGGCGTCGCCGGTCTCTCATATCGGCCAATGCTCCTGCCGGCAGCACCACGAGAAAAACAGGAATCGCACCCGCGGCCTGCACCAGACTCACCATCAGCGGAGAAGCGCTGAGTTGCGTCATCAGCCAGCCCGCGCCCACGTTTTGCATCCAAGTGCCGGTGTATGAGATCACAGCGGCGATCCACAACGACCGGAAGAGCGGCTCTTCGAGAGGAGCCCAGGCGGCATCCGCTCGCCGGATAGCAACTCCTTCGCCCGCCGGAAATGTAACGTGGTTCGCCATTGTCAGCCGCGTCCCTTCATTCGCCTAATCACGCTTCACGCGCCCTCCGCCACGACGGAGCCCGCCGCATTGAAAGGCCATTCTTTTCCCCGCCATGCCCGCACCATATATATCGTCAGGCCCGCTAATAAAATCACCGCCGCGTAGCGTACTTCCTTCATCGCATTCTGCCGATTGATTAGAATGAAAATGAATCCGGCAGCAGCGGCCAGTGCCGGCAACGGGTAGAGCCACATGCGGAAGGGACGAGGCATCTCCGGCCGCCGAATTCTCAGGACGATCACTCCGATCGCCTGCACCAGAAATTGCAGAAGAATGCGGATCACAACCAAAGCCGCAATCGCATCTTTCAGTCGCAGAAAACAAAACGCCGCCGCTACCCCACCTAATGCCAGCAGTGAGACATAGGGGAACCGATACTCAGGATGCACCTGGGCAAACGCCCGGAAATAATTTCCATCCCGCGCCGCGGCGTAGGGTACCCGCGAATATCCCAGCATCAGAGAGAACACCGAGGCAAAGGCTGTCCACATTACTAATGCTGTCACTGTCCGAGCCGCCGCAGTCCCATAGATCCTTTGCATAAACAGCGAGACAACATACAACCCATTATTGTTCTGTCCCACCTGCACCATCTCGCGCCATGGCACCACCGCCAGAATGCAGATGTTCATCATCATGTATAGACCGGCGACGAAAAGAATAGAAAGCAGTAAAGCCCGGGGAATATTCCGTCCCGGATCTTTTATTTCGTCTCCCAGAAAGCAAACGTTGTAGTAACCCCAGTAATCGTAGGCCGCAATCAGCATTGCCCCGCCCAGGCCGGTGAGAAATCCGCGAGACATTGTAAACGCGCCCGGAGGAAAATCGAACGCCCGGGCGGCATTGAAATGCGTGAGCCCGGCAAAGATAATCCAGCCGATCGTCCCCATCACACCCAGCCAGAGTAACTTTGACATGCGCCCAATTGCCGTGATCCGCCGGTAGAGCAGCAATACTGTCAGCATGCAGATCGCCACCGCCAAACCGGTCGCTGGACTCACCACCCAACTCATCTGCAAACTACCTGCCCACGGAATGTGCAGCGCGGCATCATGCGCCGAGTACACCGTCTCCAGCCCAGGCCAATAGTAAGCCGCGTATCCCGCCAGCCCGATGCAGCCGGTAGCAATCGAAAGCGGCGCGCTGAATGAAAGCTGCCAGATAAAGAGAAACGAAATCAGCTTTCCCCACTTTTGGCGCCCGTAAATTTCCCTCAGATAGCGATAAGACCCGCCCGAGCCTGGCATGGCCGCGCCCAGTTCCGCCCATACCAACCCGTCGCACGCGGCAAACAGGGCGCCTAACAGCCATCCCACTATTGCCTGCGGACCGCCCATCGCGCTCACGATCAGCGGCATGGTGATGAACGGGCCCACGCCGATCATATCGATCATGTTGAGCGCAGTCGCGGTGCCTAAGCCCATCCCGCGGATAAGGCTGGGGGAACCGGATGCGGATTCGACGGAGGATTCCATTTAGGAATAGCAGCCACGAATTTCAATAGGTGGGCACGGAAACACTCTGACCACCACTTGCGACAAGCAGGCCTATGGCCTGTCATGTCCGGCGCTCAACAAATTCACATACAACCGCACCGCCCCCGGAACGCCCGCCGGTAGCTGCCGGAAGAACGCATACCCGGTATAAATGTAAGTCCCCTTGCCGTACTGCGCCCGCAACAGTCCGCCTTTCTGCGCGTTGTCGCCAGGATCGTGGCTCGCAAGCAGCGGCTTGAAGTGTTCATCCCATTGCTCCATGAAATACAGGCCGCGCTCTTGCACCCAGCCCTCGAAGTCGCGTGCCGTAATTGTGTTGGGATAATGAAAAACATTGTCGTCCGGCGCCAACACATCCACTGGAGCTTCTTCCACGGAAACTCTTGCCCGGTTCAACTGTGCTGGATACGGAGTGAAATGCCCGCCGTTGAAATCTCCAACCCCGGTGTTGTACTGCACCACGAGTGTTCCACCCGCCGAAACGAATTCGAGCAGTTTCTTGTTGTTGGCCGCGACTTCTTTCTGTGTGTCATAAGCGCGAATGCCCAACACAATCGTCGCGTACCGGTTTAGGTCTTCGCCGGACAGCTTCTCCGGCGGAATTAGCGTCACATCCATGCCAACCTGCTTCAGCACGGTCGGAATGTCATCGCCCGCGCCCATGATGTAACCGACCTCCAAATCATGTGGCACGGAAACATTCACAATGCTCACCCGCTGCACCGCTGGCTGGTAATAATAGAAGCTGCCCAGGTCATCACGCGTCACGAGAGTGTAGCCTTCGGTATACCGCTCGCCCCCAGACTCCAGCACCGCGCGAATATTCGCGCGGCCCTCCTCGAGGCCAGCGGGAAAGACCTTGAATTCGAAATCCTGTTTGTCCCCGCGTCTCGGCAAATTGACCTGCAACTGGGCCGGTTCGGCCCGCCAACCTGCCGGCAGCTCCAAGCGCAGCGTCCCCGGCGGTGCGCCGGTCAGATTGCAACTCAAACCGACCTTGACTGCCGTTGCCGTCCCGCTCCCCACGGGGATTACCTGCGTCCCCGGTTCCAGCGCAACCGAGAATGCCGGCGCGAATGCCAGGGTTCGCTCTCGCTGCTTTCCTTGCTCATTCAGAAAATGTACTGTCACATCTGCGTTGATGTTCGCCTCAATCTCCGACTGGGAGTCCTTGCCCTTTCGAAATTTCCGGTAAAGGTCAGGGACGGGCGCATGAATCCCTTTTCGCCCCGCAATTTCGTATTCCGCATGCACGTGCATCAGAGGCGGCGGGAAGGGAAGAGTCAAATACTTCTCGTCATCGATAGTATTAACTGCTTCTCGGTCGGGATCATCGCGATGCCAGTACGGTCGAGTGAAGGCAGCATTTTGTGGGACCTCAACTCCAAAGTTGGAGTAGTAATCCTCTCCTGGGCCGATAGTGATTGATTCTGCGTGCTCGCGCTTGAGCCAGCCTTCCGAGGGGTCGAGACTCACATTCCGAACCGACAACCAGTATTTCGATCCATTGTGCAGCTTCGCGACAATCTCGAATCGTTGCCCAGGAGAAACTACCGTAAGCGCTTCCTTCTCTTCGGGAAGCGGAGGCGCAGGACCCTTGGGTGAAGCCACGGTCGCTTGCAGTGTCACATTCATCGCCAGATTCACCGCAGTCTCTGCTTCATGCCGTTTCTGCCTCAAAATCTCCAGTAAGGCACTCCTCTCAGGGGTATTCACATCGCGGTTTTGCAGCTTTCCCAGCAGAATGTCCAAAGTCTGCGTCGCACCAAGAAGTGCCGAGACGGCTCCGCTTCCATCCCCACCGCTATGCGCCAAAGCCTGTCTCATCTCCTCGTCGAGGGCTTTCAGTCCTTCCTGTAGCCAAGGGACATCGCCTTCCGTTTCACCCACGCGCGCCGCTAATCCCGGCAGGGGAGTGTCGATTCCATCGAAAAAATCCCTCTCATGCCCATCCTTATCGAACACGGGCGGTGAAACTGAATCGACCAACTTGTAGAAAGTGAACCGGTCGCCCGGCTCCACACTCCAAACCCCCGCGCCTTGTGAAAGCTGGTGCCGCAAGCCCTGCATCGCGAACTGCACATAGGACATTCCCAGTACCTCGCTGGGCTCCCCCGTATTCAGCTTTACAGTCCAATTTCCCCCGGGACAAGTGCTCGCCCCGAAGCCACACACGTTCCCCACGTAAAGTTTTTTAGCTTGCCACGGAAGTAGCCCTTGGGCAATTTGCTCGGGAAACCGCTTCGGGTCGGCCGCTGCGCGAAAAGCTTCCTTGGTCAAGATCGCGGATGCTTGATGATGTCCATGACCGTCGCGCTCCGTGCCGGAAAACCTTGCGACCAGCACATCCGGTCGAAAGATGCGAACCACGCGCACTATGTCGCCCAGCGCAACATCGTGCCCTCCCCACTTCTGAAAAGTCTCTTCCGGACTCTTTGAGAATCCAAAGTCGGCGACGCGGGAGAATCGCTCCTCAACGCCGTAGTATTGATCCGACGCCAGCAGTTCCAGCGCCCGCAAAACACCGAGCACATCCGATAAGTTGCTGCCGATTTTGTTTTGCCCACCCTCACCGCGGTTCAGGGTCAGCAAAACCACGCTGGCACCCCGACCGCGCGACTCCAGCGTCAACATGCCGCCATCTTCATCGTCGGGATGCGCCACTACCTGCATCACCCGTGCAGTTGTGCGCAACCGCAAAAGCATCTGACGCAGCCCGGCAGTTCCCTGATCCTGCGGAAGTTCTCCGGCGACCGGCTGATACGGAGTCCCGAAGGAGCTCGCAAGAGCCGACACTGCATTTGAATTCTCAATCCCCCCCGAGGAACGACTTGAGGAAACACTGGCTGATGGCGGAGTCTTAGGCGACGCTGCGTTCTCCTGCGCGGGCGCAGGTAGGAGCAGCGTAAGCATCAGTCCAAAATGGACCGTGGATTGAAAAAAGTAACGAATGAATGGAGCGAGCGGTGTGGTCCGTGTCGCAAAGATGGCAGGTCGCGGATGATTCACTCTACAAGGATGGCGCTTTTCCCTGCTCCGACGCAAATTCTTTCCAGTCTCGAGTCTCACCCACTAGACGTCCGCCGGATATGAATGTTACTTCCTTAATACCAAGACTCAGAGCTGATCCGAGATACCGGAGCCCGAAAATCGATGGCCGGAGTCCCCAACTCACTGCCCCTTCGACTTCGGAATCGCCTTCTGACACTCACTCGCAGCCGTCAACACCTCATTGAATGCTGTCTCTTTCCGCAATTCCTTGAGTAGCGGATCCGACAGCAATGCCGAATAGGCGCAGTAGTTTTGCTGCACCGCTCTGTTCAACAAACGCAGCGCCGGCTCTTTCTGTCGGCAAAACGCCATCAGCGTCCCAACGTGATACCAGGCCTCAGGATCAGGTTCCGTCATAACGGATGATTCCGTATCCCGAACAATCCTCTCCATATCTGCTGGCCGCTGCGGCGCGACACACGCGGCCATCAGTTCCCGATGATAAGTGGGAGCCTTCCCCATACCCTTCGCGCTTTCCCGTGCCGCCACCAAATTCCCCTCCGCCAGAAACACATAGGGAGTCGCCCACGCTGCCCACTCCGATCCCGCGTCCAGATGCACAAAATCCATCGCCCGCTCAGATTTGCCTGACTCCAGGAACGCCCACGCGCAGGAACGGAAGTTATAATTCCCCGGATCGAGCGCGCGTGCCGTGTTGCATTCGTCCGTGGCCTGCTCCAGCATGCCTGCATAGCGCAGCACATAGCTGAGCGCAAAGTGAGCGTTGGCGCTCCGCGGATGCCGCCGCACCAGGTCAGTCGCCGCGTCATAAGCTCTTCCCAACTCCCCGCGCTCCACACGGTTCGTAATCAAATTACTGGCTGCGAGTTCGCGGTTCGGATCCAGCGCCAGTGCCCGTTCATAGGCCGCATTCGAGCGCTGAAACATTTTTTCGCCACCATCGCTATAGGTTGAATCGTAGTTATACCTCAGCCCCAGCGCTTCCCACGCCGGAGCATAGTTCGGATCCGTTCCTACTACGTGTTCGAGCACCGCAATAGCATCCTTGTTCGGCCCCGGATCATGAGGCAGGGCAAGGCTATGCAGGTAGAGATCGTATGCCTCCTGGCTTTTCGGACGCGAACTAGTGTCGACCGCGCTTCCAGCACTGCCCAGAACCGGCAAGAGTCCGTTTTGCACTTGTGCGGTTAGCTGTTGTTGCAGAGAAATGAGATCGTTTACAGGCGCCCTTACGCTGCTTTGCCACAACAGCCTGTCGCTGGCCACGTCAACGGCTTCCAGCGTTACGGTTAACTGTTCACCCTGGCGCGTGAAATGTCCTGTGAGCAGTCGCCCGACATGCAATTGTGCGCCTACCTTGTGTGGATCCAAATCCAACTCCACGTACTTGCGCGTCATAGACGAAGGTCGCACCTCGAGCGTGCGCGC
Organism: Acidobacteriota bacterium; assembly: GCA_003225005.1. Lineage (GTDB taxonomy): Bacteria > Acidobacteriota > Terriglobia > Terriglobales > Acidobacteriaceae > Sulfotelmatobacter. The sequence goes on from QIAN01000268.1 coordinate 37,720, forward strand.
GTAGGTCAACACACTGGAAAGTTCGTCCGCTAATGCAAAGCGCAGGTAATCCACACTGTAATCCCCGTTCATGTTCTGTAGAGGCAAGACTGCGACCGCGTTGCGCTCCGCCGAGTTCGCCACCGCGCGATGCTTATACCACCACGCACCCACGGCAGCGACAATCATTACCAGCAGAGCCGCCATCCCTATGAGCAGGTAGGTTTGCAACTTGCTGCTACTCCCCGCAAACGACTTGCTCGCCACCCGCAATTTAGCGGTCTTGCCAATCGGACTCTTCACCAGGCCCGATTCAGTTTCTCTCCGCAGAAGTTGCAGGTCTGCACGCATGTCAGCAGCGCTCTGGTACCGCTGCTTGCGGTCTTTCTCCATCGCTTTGCCGATGATGCCTTCCAGTTCCACAGGCAGGTTCGGATTGTGCGCCCGTGGTGGCACCGGCTTCTGATGCAAGACGTGTTCCAGCGTGATCAGCGAGTTGTTCCCCGTGAATGGCTTCTTTCCTGTGGCCATCTCATAGAGCACAACGCCAAACGAAAACAGATCGCTGCGTGGATCGATTTCCTCACTGCGTGCCTGCTCCGGCGACATGTAAACCGCTGTCCCCGGAATGACGCCTACGGCAGTTAACGAGTTATCCCCCCCGTCATCGGTTGCGGTTTGATGCACCAGTTTGGCCAGACCAAAGTCGAGCACTTTGACTTGCCCGCCCGGGGTCAGAAAAATGTTTGCTGGCTTGATGTCGCGGTGCACAATCCCTTTGGCGTGCGATGCAGCCAACGCGTCTGCAACCTGTATGCCGGTGTCCAGCACCTCATCCAATTCGATGGCATGGCCGGAAATGCGCTGCTTCAGGCTTTGACCCTCCAGTTTCTCCATAACGATGAAGGGATGCCCCTTGTTCTCTTCGATGCCATGGATCGTGCAGATGTGAGGGTGGTTCAACTGCGAGGCTGCCCGCGCCTCACGCTCGAAACGCTCCAGCGCTTTGGCGTCGCCCACAAGATTTTCAGGGATGAACTTGAGCGCAACGTGGCGCCCCAACTTGATGTCTTCGGCTTCGTAGACTACGCCCATACCACCGCCCCCCAGCTTTCCCAGGATGCGATAGTGGGAGACAGTTTGGCCGATCATGAGCGTCCTCGCTCCCTGCCGCCCGCAATCTTAGGCCGTGCGAGGATTCAGGTCAATCGGTTAGATGCAAGGTTCAAGCGCCAAAGTTTAGGAGACGAACTTGCTCGCGGTTGCTCAATTGGTCGATTCGCCTGGCAGGGCTTGATTTCCTACGCGGGTCTTCGTGCCCGTTGTAGTTCATCGGTCTTGCTCCTGCGCCTCCCATCTCAATCCTCGGGATACAAGCCCGCCGACGCCCCGACCCACTGCATATTTCTGTTGTGATCCACTCCCATCATCAACCCGCGGCCCATGCGAATAATCGTCAGCACCGGCATGAGTTCCTCAACCCACACGTACATGACCCGCACCTCGGCCTTCGTTCCTCCAAACGGCGTCTCAATTACCGGCTCAAAATGCAACCGCTCCTGCAAAATGTACTGTCCCCGCCGCCCCGCCGGAATCGCCTGAACCGCTTCTTTCTTTGGAGCAATCACAACTCCCAGGCCGGCAAATGAATAAAGCGGCTTCAACGCATAGTTGTCGAGATCTTCCGGGATGTCATCGAGCCGATCCAGAAACCACGTCTTCGGCACGGACTCATGCTTGAGGTAGGGAATGGAGTACTTGCTGATGCGGAAATACCAGTTCGGATGCCCCGCCCATTCCACGTCGAGATCATCCCGCCAGTCAAACGCCAGCTTCACGCCTTTTCGTTGCAACTCATCCACGATAGCCCGGTTGTAAATACGCCGAATAGGAATGCTGTCGCCGCCCCGATCATAATAAAGATGAGATCCTTTCTTCTTGATACTCGTGATATCAACGGTGCGGATCCCCAGCATTTTCTCCGTGAGCAGGAAGTCGGGCAGCGTCTTTTGTTGCTCAGGATGAATCTCCATGAGAATAACGTTTGCCGGATCATGGTCTGCGAGGACCGCGTGCTTCAAAAGATCACGATAGGAACTGGCGTCGAACCCGCTCAGGAAATAATTTAGCTGGTTCGCAGCCAGTGGCTGCAACCCGAACACGTCAATGTAGTTTTGTGCGAGCACCGCTTGATAGGCGTAGAGGGAGGGGAATGCCTGCAGTTCCACGAGCTTGGGTTGCAACTCTCCACTCGCATCTCGAACCATCCCGAAGTCTACCTGCACAAACATGGGATGCGCCGCTTCGTTGGGAACGTCGAACTCCGCCGGAATCGACTCATCGGAGCGCTCTAAATACTCTGGACTATCGACCAACTGTCGGAGCAGCTCCTTGCCGTCTTCCGCCATCCGGTCAATCAGTTGCTTTGGAAAAAAGCATGGAGTCTCGCATAACCGAAATTGCACATGCGTCCCGCACGCGTCATCAATCTGTCGCAAAAATGTTTGGTATTTCTCGGAAGTGAAGTTCTCGTTGAACCGCCTGCGCAAGGAGGGAATCATTTAGGTCGTTCCGGACCATCGGCGGATTATTCTAACGCCCTGTCATCCCGAGCGCAGCAAAAACGCCCACAAAAGTGGGCGCTCTCGCACAGTCGAAGGATCTCATGCAGTCATCAGGCTTACACGGCTTCGCGAGGAATTCTGCAACCGCTTTCCGCCCCTACGCTTCCACCAAAAACTTGCCATCGCGCATGATCTGTTGGTCGTCCACCCAGATATCAAACTTCCGTCCCACGACGTCAATATGCGTAGACGAATCCCACTCTGCCCCGGTATGCGCTCCATACGGGTTTCCAAACGCAATATGCACTCCGGGATACTTCTCATCCTGCAGAATCTGTCCGATCACGTCCTTCAAATCAATATTCGTCCCGATGGCGAACTCCCCAACGCGGTCGCTGTTCTCGTCGGTATGTGTATACCGCCAGAAATCCGCCTGCAGTTCGCGGTTATCTGAATGGGCCTCGGTCAACCGATTGTTCTTCATGTGAATCGTCAGCGGAGTCTGCTCCAGATTGCCAAACTTCGCGCACAAATAGTCGCCAACCACGCCATCGATCACAAAAGTTCCGTTTACCTCGCCCGGCGTCGTGAAGATCTCCCCTCCCGGCAGGTTCCCCCACTTCTCCGCGGAGATGATCCCGCTCGTCTTCAACCACCGATAGTTCGGATTCAAATCAGCCGTCAGATCCGTGCCCGCGGCTGTCTTCGCCCGAATGGTCGAGGCCTTGCGCACCATATCAACAACCTTCTGGCTGAGGCGGTCTACCTTCTGAAAATCCGCCCGCATACCCTCCAGCATGATCTGGCGGTTGATATTTACCATGTGTGCATGTCGAATCTTCCGCCGGTTCACAACCTCCGTCATCTGCATGCGCGACTTCAACTCGTTTTTCTGCGCCTGCACCGCAAAGATCGAAACCTGACTCTTTTCCAAATCGTCCAGAATCGATTGCGGCAAGCCGGTGAGCGGACGCTCGGCAACGTCCTCCAACACCCAAGAGCGATAGGGCACGCCCATCGTCTCCAGTTCGTGCACGATCGCCGCGGCGATCTCAAGCGTCGCTTCATCGGTGATCACGCAAACTTTTTCGCTAGGCTGCACCCGCAGGCACACCTTTACCGCATTGCGCGCGCCAGGAGTAAATTCAGGATCATACGAAATTTGATTCAACCGGGTGCCCCATTTCTCGCACTCTTTGCGAGAAATGGGGACTTGCTCTGCCTCAGGAATGGTCATTAACCTATTTTTCTTGCAGAAACCGGCTCCCCCGTCTCGGCCAGCCCGGTCTCCGTCTCCTCAATAATGTAGTCAACAACTTTGTTCAAATCGCCAGTCTGCTGAAACACACGCAACTGACGGTCCGCCCCGGTGCCGCGCTCAAGAATGTCGTGAACATAATCCAATTCCTCGCGCGAATCCAATTCGTCCACCACATCGTCCACAAAATCCAGATACTCGCGAATGAGGTCTCGCGCCGCCACTTCCTTCTGCTTGCCAAAGTCAATCATCTTGCCATCCAGCCCGTAGCGCGCCGCCCTCCACTTGTTTTCCATGATAAGCGCTCGCCGATAGAGCCGAAAGCCCTGGTTCGCCGCATGCAGCTTGTAGAGCTTCGCCACCGTAGCCTGAATCAAAGCCGCCAGCGCAATCGTCTCCTCCACCCGCATGGGAACGTCGCACACGCGGAACTCAATGGTATTGAAGAACGGATGCGGCCGTATGTCCCACCAGATCTTTTTCGCGTTATCAATGCAGTTGGTCTTGATCAGCAGCTTGATGAAATTTTCGTACTCGCCCCAGCTCGGAAAGTAATCAGGAATATTGGTTCGCGGAAACTTGTCAAACACTTTGCAGCGATAAGACTTCAGTCCGGTATTCATCCCCAGCCAGAATGGAGAGTTCGTCGAGAGCGCCAGAAGGTGAGGCACAAAATACCGCGCATGATTCATCATGTGGATCGCGGTTTCGCGGTCCTCAATCCCCACGTGAACGTGTAATCCAAAAATGAGGTTTGCCCGAGCCACCAATTGCAGATCTTCGACAATATTCTTATACCGGTCGTCGGGATAAATTTCCTGCACTCGCCAGTCTGCGAACGGATGCGTCGCCACAGAAGCCAGCCGCAGTCCATTTTCCTTTGACAGCCGCACCATGTCCCGGCGCAGTTTTTTCACTTCAGTCTTGCAATCCTTAATGTTGTTGCAAACCGAAGTTCCCACCTCAACCACTGACTGGTGCATCTCCGCCTTCACCCGCTCCTGCAACAGCAACTTGCCCTTCTCCAGGATTTCAGCGTGGATGTGCGATCGCAGATCCCGCGTCTCCGGGTCCACGGTCTGATATTCCTCTTCAATCCCAATGGTGAAAGTAGGAGTCATAGCATCACTTCAAACATAGACGTGGGTGCCCCTCCCTGTCGCGTGGTTTGCGACAGGGTAGGGAAACCAAGGGTATCAGTATAACGAAGGAGGCCTAGAATGAGTCCAGGAATAGTGATTCAGAACGTGTGATGGGTCTGAAACTACATCAACCACAGGAAGGAGCCAACGAAAAGGAGCATTAATACGCTCAAGCATATCGACAGGATCGGAAAGCAGGTTTGGCATCCAATCTCCCGGCGAGAATGCCCGGAGCAGTAAGAAAATCGCAGTTCCTTGGTCAATGAGGATGGCGCCGATCCCACACACCGCGAACATCTCAGCCAGACCGCCAGCCACCGCGGCAAGCCCGGTTGCCCTTTGCTCTTGACATGCCTTTGAGCGCATTGCTGAGGCCGATCAGCGCCGGAACCGCTGGCGTCCAGGCCAGCGCCACACCCCAGAGAAAACGTTTTTTCTTCAGCTCATCCAACTGGCGCCTGCGCTTTTGATTTTCTCCGTGCCGAAGCCTTGGCGGATCCGGCGGTAGATTGTCCCCCAGCTAAGAACCCCGCCCATCGCAACTCCCGCGCCGGATTCTCTGCGCTCAGCGCCATCTTCACCGCCATCTCCGCCACCGCATTCACAATCCACTCAAAGTTCTCCCGGCCCACCGACGTAACTTCCGCATCCGGCGCCGGATTCATGAAATCAATCGCGTAGGGCACGCCATCCTCCACGGCAAACTCCACAGTATTAAGGTCGTACCCCAAAGCCCGGCACAAAGTCAGCGCATCCTTCTCCACACGTTCCTTCAGCGCCGCCGACGAGGGCGGAGGGTTCCCCTTCACATACCGCTCATGAAACGGAGCCCGCGGATCGTACTTCATAATGTGTACTTTCTCCTGCCCCACTACATAACAACGGAAATATTCATCAAACTCCACCCCATGCTGCAGAGTCATGCACAAATCGCCAGTCTGGTTGTAGTGATGAAAGAACTCCTCGGGCGAGTGCACTTTGTATACATGCTTCCACCCGCCGCCCGAATAAGGCTTGAGAAAAGCAGGGAAGCCGACGTACTCAAAAAGTTCTTCCCAATTCAACGGAAACATCAAATTCCGCATCGACTGGTCCGTAGTTCCCTCCGGATGCTTGTTGTGCGGCAAAAGCACGGTCGGCGGAATCGCCACTCCAAGCTTCGAGGCCAGTGCGTAGTTGAAGAACTTGTCATCCGCCGTCCACCAGAACGGATTGTTAACCACGATCGTCCCCTGCAGCGCCACATTCTTCAGATAGGCTCGATAAAACTGGATGTCCTGAGAAATCCGATCAATGATGACGGCATATTTCTGAGGCTCATCCATCCTGATCCCGCCCATCTTCACGAACTCGGCCGTTACCCCATCGACATTCATGGAGTTGATCTTCTCCACTACCGCCGGAGGAAACGTATTCTCCATTCCAAAAACAATTCCAATCTTCTTAGCACTCACTGGTCACTCCTCACCGCGTGTTGCGCATTTGAAAACGACCACCGCTCTCGCTCGTCATCCTCAGCGAAGCGAAGGCCCCCTGTACTGCTCGCTTCATAAATTACCACCGCCAGCCGTTCTCACGCTGCTCGCACGGGACGGCCACCGGCCACGGCCGACAGCGAACGCCAAACGACCATTAAAAATATTTCCCCGCCATCTTCAGCCACAAAGGCCAGTCATGCCTCGAATTATCCCCCCAAACATCCAGCCAATTTGGAACCGCCTTGGCATTCAGCATCGCTGACAGTTTCACGTTCTGATCCAGGCACATATCCCAGTCGGCCGACCCCAGCACAATCTTCATCTGCCGGTACCGGCTTAAGAACCAATCATCATTCTGATTGGGCAGAAAATCCGGAGGGCAATTGAAGTAGCAGTCGTCATCGTAATACCCATCCAGAAACTGATGGATGTCATACGCTCCACTCATGCTCACGCAGTGCGTGACCACGTCAGGATGCTTCAACGAAAAATTGACCGCATGGTAACCGCCAAAGCTGCACCCCGTGACCGCCAGTTGCGAAGACTGATTCTTCCAGCGCAAGAACGGCAGCAGTTCGTGCAGAATGTAGCGCTCGTATTGTAGATGCCGCAGTACCCGCAACCGCGGATGAACACTTTTGTTGTACCAACTCTCAGTATCGACGGAATCGGGACAAAAAACCTGCAATTCGCCGCGCTCAATCTTGGGCGACAGCACCCCAATCACTCCCCGGTCTTCAAACTCAAAAAACCTTCCCATGGAAGTAGGGAACACGAGCAAAGGTGAACCCGCGTGCCCAAACACCAGCAACTCCACGTCGCGGTGGAGTTCGTGGCTATGTGCTTTCTTATATTCGCGGTTCATGGGAAATTCCGTCGAGACGTTGCTTCGAACGTCTCCGCCACGGCCGAAGTATCTTACTCGATGAGCGGTGTCGCAGCCTACTGTGGGACGAAGTAAGGTGAGCGCCGGAAATTGCTGAAAAAATATCGGGGATAGTGGCAGCAGCAGGGCACCTTCTGCTCGAAAGAAAAAACCCGCTCTCGAGAAAGTGCCAGAACTTGCAATCTCGGCGGCAGAGAAGTCTTCCTCGCGACTCCCAGGGAGGAATTGAGCGCCCAGCCAGAGTCACATTCTGTCATCGGGATGAGCAGGTCCGGCTGACTCCTCAGCAGCGAAAGCCACGTACCGGAGACTGTCCGTTGAAAGGTATCTGTGATTAGGAGATAAAACGACCATCATGCCGCCGACTGCAGCGCCGTTCGCAAGCCTTGGAACAGACTTCGACTGCCCTCTCGCTTCGAGGCCACGGCACTAATCCCAGCAGCTTTCGCCGCATTGCCCACAAGCTGATTTTCTTCCAGGCTGAACAAAACCAGGCGCACCTTGGGCAGCAGCTTCTTGATGGCTCGCGCCACTTGCAATCCATTCATCTTCGGCATTGTGAGATCGAGAATAACCAGATCGGGTTGCAACTTCTCCGCTTGCCTGACGGCGTCCTGACCGTCCGTGCCCTCTCCACAGACCTGTAAGTCGGTACTGTCTTCGACCACCTGACGGATAGTTCGTCGCATTCGGGCGTTAGCATCGACGATAAGGATTCTCGGTGGCATCGCTCCTCGTTTCCCCCCAGCCTCCGGCTGCACTCGAAAAAGAGCAATCCAGTCCGGGGGGTATTAATCCCGGAGAATTGCAGTAAACCCCCACTTTTTCAATCTGATTGCATTTTTATGGCTGCCTTTAGCCAGTTCTCCGCAACTAAGCGATCGATGTGCCCGTCTAGTTTGGGCACTGCTTTACGGGGTTTCCCCTAACCAACAACCTGTAAAAGGACGACCCAGCTGACAACAGCAGCGGCCAGCAGGGCCACGAAGAAGACAGCCAAAAGGCAACCCGTTAAGACTGCACAAAAAACAAAAGAAGGCGCTCAGAAGGCTCATTATGACCACCAAGCCGATGCCCAAACCGAAGCCAACATTTGTCGCCGACATTGAAGAAATCCGCAAACGCGCTCGTCAGCACATCCTGGACGGCGCCGTTACCGGGGGATACAAAGGCGATCGTCAAACCGTCATCAAGGTTCTCAACGAAGCCCTGGCCACTGAGATTGTTTGTGTTCTCCGCTACAAACGCCATCACTACACTGCGAAGGGCATTCATTCTCAGGCCGTGGCCGAAGAATTCCTCGAACACGCCAATGAAGAGCAGGGACACGCCGACCGTATCGCCGAGCGCATCGTCCAGCTCGACGGTGATCCCGACCTCAATCCCGAAGGTCTGGCCAGCCGCAGTCACTCGCAGTACGTGGAAGGCGACACGCTTGTCGAGATGATCCGCGAAGATCTAATTGCCGAGCGCATTGCCATCGAATCCTACTCCGAGATTATTCGCTATCTCGGCGACAACGATCCCACCAGCCGCCGCCTGATGGAAGACATCCTCGCCAACGAAGAAGAACACGCCGAGGAAATGAAGACGCTGCTGGAATCAATTGGCGAAGACGAGAAAAGGGACGAGAAGAAGACCGAACGCAAGGCGGCAAGTTGAGCGTTCTGCGAGCTGATGCGTTCGAAGACTCGCTGTTATAGAAGCGTTATCCGAAGGGAGATCCCAATGCGAACAGTACTGCTGGTGATTCTGATTTTGCTGTTGGTTGGTGCCCTTCCCACGTGGCCATACAGCTCCGGATGGGGTTACTACCCCAGCGGCGGACTCGGTCTGGTCCTGCTGATCATCCTCATTTTGGCTCTGACTGGCCGCCTGTAAAGAGCGCAGCGGTTTCACAAATTGCCACGGGTGGCGGGTTGCCCCTGCGATGAATCTGCTTGCGCGCGGCCTCTGCCTCGGCTGTGCAGCCGCGCGCAAGTTGAGTTCGTTGCAGATTCGGCGCCGACAAGAATTTCACGTTTTATTCCTGATTCCTTCCGCCAAAATGATGAGGAATACGCCCCAACCCTTCCAGATTTCTTCCCCAAAGCCCCTCAAATTCATTTTTATCCGTAAAATAGTGTGATTCATCCAGTGCCGGCCATATCTTAGGCTCGCGGGCGGCTACTTTTTGAACCACTGTACAAAATCGATTATCAGGATGTGACCTTGGACGGAAACAAAGAGACAATTAAGGAAATCGGTTCCAACATTCTCCGCGGCCTGGCGAGCGATGTTTTGGCCGTGGAAGAAAGTGCGAAGTTGGCGGCCGGTGGCGGCAAGTCCGCCGAAACCCTCATGAACGTGGTCGCTCTCATCGCTAAGCGCTTTCAAACCGATGTCTGCTCCGCATATTTGTTGGAACCGGATCGTGCCAACCTCGTGCTGGCTGCCACTGTCGGACTTCGCCGGGAGTGTATCGGCACCCTGCGTATGGCGGTTCATGAGGGACTCACAGGCTTGGTCGCGGAACAGGTAAGCCCTGTGTCCGTGGAACATGTGCGAACCCATCCCCGCTTCAAATATTTCAAGGCGTCCGGCGAAGACAACTTACAGTCGTTCCTGGGCGTACCGCTTATCGAGCGTGGTGTCTTGCAAGGCGTTCTGGTGATTCAAACTGTCGAGACCCGGGTTTTTCGCGAAGACGAAATCCGCATGCTGACTGAGGCCGCAACCGAAGTCGCCCCCATCGTGAGCGAGGCCCGGACTCTCGATCGTTTTATTGCTCCGGTCCAGGAGCGCTTATGGTCATTGGCGCGCAATCTTTGGTGGAGTTGGGATCACGATTCTTCCAGCATTTTCCTCGATCTCGACCCGCTGCGCTGGAAGCAAGTCAATCACAATCCAGTCGCACTGCTCGCCGATTTTCCGCTCGCCAAACTCGAGGGCAGGGCCACAGAGCTGGCATTGCACAGTCGCATCAACTACGCCTACCGGCGTCTGCGGGAATATCTGGAAGCGGACCGCACCTGGGGAGCCCGCCACGCCGGCGTTCTTCGTCCGCGCCCAGTGGCTTATTTTTCCGCGGAATTCGGCCTCCATGAATCCCTCCCCATATACTCCGGAGGCCTGGGCGTGCTCGCTGGTGATCACATCAAGAGCGCCTCCGACCTCGGCATTCCGCTCGTCGGCGTCGGACTCTTCTATGGCCGCGGATATTTCCGTCAACGCCTCGATCAGAACGGCTGGCAGCAGGAGGAATACCTCACGACCGATGTGAGTCAGATGCCGATGGAGCCCGCCATCGGCAAGAACGGCGCTCCCGTAGTTGTCCAGGTCGACACCATTAGCGGCTGTCTCCGCGCCAAAGTCTGGCGGGTCGAAGTTGGACGCCGTGACTTGTTTCTCCTCGATTCCAATCTTGAAGGCAACGCCCCTGGAGATCGAGAACTTACATCTACCCTTTACGGTGGTGACCGCCGCAACCGTATTCGTCAGGAATTGCTACTCGGCGTCGGCGGCCTCCGCGCCCTTCGGGCCATGGGTATCACTCCCAGCGTCCTCCATCTCAACGAAGGTCACAGCGCCTTTGCCGTTCTCGAAGCGGTTCGCCTTCGCGTGGAAGAGGAAGGTGTCAGTTTCCACAACGCCGTATCGCGCGTTTCTCGTGAGGTGGTTTTCACCACTCACACTCCTGTCCCTGCCGGCCACGATCGCTTCGATGCCGCTCTTCTGGAAGAACATTTGGGTCTTATCCGCGAAGAGCTCGGACTTTCCCAGGAAAGCTTCCTCGGTCTCGGCCGCGAAAATCCGAATAATGGCGAGGAAGACTTCTGCATGACTGTGCTCGCTCTCCGTCTTTCCCGCCGCGCCAACGCAGTTTCCGCGTTGCACGGCGAGGTTTCTCGCGCCATGTGGTCAGGTCTGACCCCGGGCAGGCAGGAGGACGAAGTGCCTATCGGACACATCACTAATGGCGTCCACGTTCCTTCCTGGCTCGCGCCACAAATGTTTCGTTTGTACGACCGCCACCTCGGCACCGGCTGGCACGAACATAGTAGCGAAGCTCGCATCTGGGAAGGAATCGAAAACGTCGACGACGGCGAGCTTTGGGAAACTCATCTCAATTTGAAATCGCAACTCCTCGAATTCGTGCGCCGCCGCGCTGTCGGGCAAGCCGAACGCCGAAGCGAATCATCGGAAATCCTGCAACGCCTCGGCCGCGTCCTTAGTCCCGACACCCTCACCATAGGATTTGCTCGCCGCTTCGCCACCTACAAACGCGCTCACCTGATTTTGTCCGACATCGAAAACCTGGCCTCCATGGTGAACGATCCCAAGCGTCCTGTTCAGTTCGTTTTCGCTGGCAAGGCCCACCCCAAGGACGAGCCCGGCAAGCGGATGCTTCAGCAGATCGCCATGCTGATGCGCGATCCAAAGTTCTCCGACAAATTTGTCTTCATCGAGGACTACGACATCAACGTCGGCCGCCACTTCGTGCAAGGCGTCGACGTATGGCTGAACAATCCTCGCCGTCCTCTCGAAGCTTCTGGCACCAGCGGCCAGAAAGTCGTTTTGAATGGAGGCCTCAATCTCTCCGTGCCCGACGGTTGGTGGGCCGAGGCCTACGACGGCATGAACGGATTCGCCATCGGCACCGGCAGAACTCACTCCAATGCCGATGTTCACGACGCCCGCGACGGCGAAGATCTTCACCGCACCCTTCGCGAAGAAGTCATTCCCCTTTATTATGAGCGCGACCGCGACGGCCTGCCCCGCGGCTGGATCAAGCGCATGAAGCGCACCATCCGCACTCTGGGCTGGCGCTTCAACGCCGATCGCATGGTCATGGATTACACCCTGAAATGCTACGTCCCCGCCGCAGGAGGCACCTCCAGCGACATGCGAGTCACCTGGTAAAAACAAATGTGGGGCCAGCCGCCCCCCGGTTGTCCAGTCGAGCAAAGCTCGGCATTTTTTTGCCGGTTCGCTGAGCACTACGATTCGTATCAGGGCACGCCTACAGGCGTGCCATAACCACCCCCCGCAAGAAGGATTTGCCCAGGGCTCAGTTTACTTCCGCACAAAACGAGACCGTCGGGGGGGAAATTATGAGCACCAGCGATGCTCTCGTCTGCGAACTTCGGCTCACCGAGGGGGAAACGATCCTTAAAGACCAATCAAGGAGAGCACCCGTTCTTCGTAAGTGAGGCCTAGGTATTCCACGATGATCCGGAAGCCCCCGGCGCGAAGCGTCTGCCCGGACAGCGAGTCCCCTTTCCTTTCAACAACTTAACTCCATTTAATGCGCCATAGCGCCACTCAACCCGAATTCTGCTCATTTCGTTGGGTTATGGATGCGTCATTACCTAGCCCTGCAATAACATAACCTCAGTTACTGACCCCAGAGCTATACGTGTATTTCAAGCCATGCCACGGGAAAGTCACAGGTTCAGGATCGCGGTAAATTGAGAGGGGCTTTAGCCCCGAGATGTTGAATTTGAGCTAACAAAGGCCAAAAGTCGAGAGCTAAATGCTAGGAGCTAAAAGCTAACATGCGCAAGCCGATCAAGTACGTGGAAAAGGCAGTCACCGTCGTCGCCAAAGGCGCCTGGGTTGTCTTCGATCGTTTCAACCGGATCCAGCCCAACCCCTCGCCAACTCCCAAGTGGTCCGACAAGCCTCTGCTCAAGTCCTACGAAAAGTCCAAGCCACCGCTCGGCTGGCCGCGCTCCACGGATTCGCTGTGTCCGAAGTGTGTACCGGAAATCCGTCAGCAGATTCTCGATGGACACTTGCCTCACGAAGTTCTGATGAACGAAAAGGTCGGCGAGATTAAAGCCACCATCGTCGAGCGCGACGGCAAAATCCTCATGGTCAAGGACTGCCCCACGCACGGTCACTTCGAAGATGTGATGTCGATTGACCCTGAATTCTCGCGCCATCTCGAAGACGTTTTCCCCGGTCGCGATATCAAGGCCCACAACGACGAGAAGCTGCACCATCACGGCTCCTCCACCGTGAAGTACGGACGCGGCTCCGTGCTCACCATCGATCTCACCAACCGCTGCAACATGATGTGCGATCCCTGTTTCATGGACGCGAACCAGGTCGGCTTCGTCCACGAGCTGACATGGCAAGAAATTAAGCAGATGCTCGACAACGCCATCACCATCAAACCCCGCCGCCAGATGTCGGTCCAGTTCTCCGGCGGAGAGCCCACGTTGTCGCCCTACTTTTTGGACGCCGTCCGCTACGCCCGCAAAGTCGGATACAACTCCGTGCAGGCCGCGACCAACGGAATCGAATTCGCGAAGAGTTTTGAATTCGCCCAACAAGCCGCCGAAGCCGGCATGCGCTACGCCTACCTGCAATTCGACGGAATCGGCAACGCCGCCAACGCCCATCGGATGGTGGGAAACTTGTTCGACGTAAAATTGAAAGCCATCGAAAACCTTCACAACGCCGGAGTAGAAATCGTCCCTGTAGTCACGATCGTCAACGGCATCAACAACCAACAGGTCGGAAGAATTATCAAGTTCGCCTTAGACAATCCCAAAAGAATTGGATTCCTGAGCTTCCAACCCGTAAGCTTCACCGGCCGCGACGAAGCTATAACCGACGACCGCCGTATAGCCCAACGGTACACGCTCTCTCATCTAGCCCACGACGTAAAAAATCAGACCGGCCTGGGCGAACCCAGCCGCGACTGGTTCCCCATCTCCTTCATGTCCACCTTCAGCGACTGGGCCGATCTGATGCACGTAGAAGACAACAACAATGACTGGGGCCAACTAAGTTGCGGTTGTCATCCGAATTGTGGGACGGGGATGGCGATTATGATTGATAAGGAGACCAAGGAGGCAGTTCCGGTTACAGCTTTTCTTAAAGGAGATCAGCTGGCTAAGGATATTGCTAAGGTGAATGATGCGGCTCGAGGGAAGTTTCTGACGGTTTTTGGGATGGCTTTGTGTTTGATGAAGAACTACGATCCGTTTCAGTCGCCGACTCATTTCAAGTTGATGGATCTTTTGAAGAAGTTTGACAAGAACTTCAATGCGACCGGGAAGAACTATGGGAAGGTTGGTCCGGACCGGACTATTGATGATGTAATGAAGCGTCGCAACGACCGCTGGAACTTCCTGTTCATTGCGGGGATGTGGTTTCAGGATTTGTTCAACTATGATTTCCGGCGGACGGAGCAGTGCATTATTCCTTACGCCACGCAAGAAGGCGAGATTTCGTTCTGCGCCTACAACACGGGTGTGGGCTGGCGGAACATTATCGAGAAGATGCACATGACGGCCACGCTCACGAAGTGGTACGAAGAGCATGGGCGGCATGAAATCTTTGCCGGCGGCAAGAAAGTGAAGCTGGACGATGTGGCGCATTCGCTGCTGTTGCGTGACAACATCGTCACTACCGAGCTGCAACATGATCTCGACAAGTTGGGTATCGCGAAGAACGCTCGTGAAGAAAAGACGCGGGCGAGGGATCTGAAACAGAAACAGCAGGCTGCCGGTCAGGCCTCAGGCTCCGGGCTTCGGGCTTCAGAAGCGACTGACTCTGCGGTTCCGTCTTCCACGAGTGTGGCCAAGGGGCAGCATCGTGGGCCGCAGAAGCATGATGAGGCTTACAACGCGCGGATGGCGTCGCTATATCGCGAAGTTGTGTTGAAAGAGAAGCCGGTGGTGGCGGAGAACGGGTTCATCCCGCTCGGAGCGCTGCTGCAGGCTAAGGGAAACGGGAACGGGCACGGGCTCCCCCCTTTTGCAAGGGACGCGAAGGATGAGGCATCCTCGCAGGAGAAGGCGCAGGTTGCCGAGCCGGTCGCGGGAGATTAAGAGCAGCTTTCACGCTTCACCTATCAGCTATCAGGAAGGACGGGCCGCCGCGAGGCGGCCCGAGTTTTTCTGATGCCGGCACTCTGGATTCCGACGCGTTGAAAACGACGCGCGGACAGGTGGGCCAGCCCGCCATGTAGCGCAACTTCTCGATGCGCTTGCTTTCGCTGAAGACTACGAAAGTCATAAAAAACGACGCTGCCAGACGTGGTGGCGCATTCTGGCAAGGGGGGAGCGGCGCCGGCCGTTGATGCCAGCGGCAATATCTACCTCAACTCCGCGGACGGCAGTTTTAATGCAGACCAGGATGGGAATAATTACGGAGACACGTTGCTGAAGTTGCAGCTTAACGGCAGCAGCTTTCAAGTCGTGGACTGGTTGACCCCTTACGATGAGGCCTGCATTGACCTCGACGATTTGGAACTTGGCTCCGCAGGCATTGCGTTGCTGCCAACGGACTCTACGAACGGCGCCAATCTGGCCATCGCCTTGAGTAAACAAGGCCGCCTCTTTCTGGTCAACACAGACAATCTCGGCAAGTTCAATGCCGGGGGAGACAACCAGATTAAGGAGGAATTTATGGTTGGGGCTTACACCTGCTCGGCCACGACCACGGGCGCGGGCGCAGATGGTCCCAACTGGAACCGTCTGTATGGTACAGCGTCGTATTGGAATGGAAATGTCTATATGGGTGCATCGAATATGGCGCTGATGCAATACCAATTCCAGAATGGATTGCTGAACTCAACGCCGGTGGCAATGTCACCCACGACCTACGGCTATCGCGGGGCCAATACAGTTGTGTCCGCGAACGGAACTCAGAACACGATTGTTTGGGTCTACGAAAAAACGGCCACCGGCCTGGGGATATTGCACGCCTACGATGCTACGTCGGTTTCGACCGAGCTTTGGAACAGCGAGATGAACGTAACGCGCGACGCGCTGGGAGATGGCATCGGTTTTTCTACTCCGGTGGCTGTGAATGGTCGAGTGGTTACGACCTATGACACCAGACTGGGGATTTTCGGATTGCTGCATTGATCGGATGAGATTCAACAGGGAAGTCGAAAGTCTGCGCGCCTATCTTTTTCGCGCATCTTGAAGTGCCTCGCCATCAGCGGTAGTATGACTTGCCGGCTGGAACCGGTCTCCGGGATCACTTTTTGCTGGAGTGGTTTTGGATCGTTCGAGCGAGGAAGTGGAATGCCGCAAAACTACGTTCCCATCTTTATTTTTATGGCTTTCGTGGGTGTGCTGCTTCCACTCACGCTTCTGGCAGCCAAGCTGGTGCGACCGGACAACCCCAGCAAGTCGAAGCTGATGCCTTACGAGTGCGGTATCGATCCCATCGATAGCGCGCGGGGACGTTACACCGTCCGCTACTACATCGTGGCGATCCTGTTTGTGGTTTTCGACGTAGAGACCATCTTTCTATTTCCGTGGGCGGTGAAGTTCAAGGCGTTTGGGATCTTTGGCCTGGTCGAGATGCTGATCTTCCTCGGCATTCTGATCGTGGGCTATATCTGGATTTGGAAGAAGGGCGCCCTCGAATGGGTTTAAGTCCCGATCTCCAGATGGACAGCTCTCCGTCCGAAAGCTTCAGCGCGAGCCGCTGGACGCATGGCAACTTCCTTTTCCCCACTCGTCTCGTCGTAAGCCCGCAGCGTGTTACCCGGGTGAAGTCTCGGCTGTTCGGCAGCAATGAAGAGAGCATCGCCATGTCGAAAGTGGCATCGGTACATATTTCGACCGGCGTGTTCTGGTCGGAGATCCGAATCGAATCCAGCGGCGGAACCGATCCCATCACCAGCCAGGGCCACCGCAAAGCTGACGCACGGCGGATACGCGATCTGATCGAGACCTACCAGGCGCAATCCCGCGTGTAGAACCGGGATTGGACCTGGATCTGCGAGCTTAAGTTCGACACCATACCTTCACCGCTCTCGTTAATCAGAAATTCGTTCGCTGTTAACAGTTTTGTAGCAATCACAGTGTCTACTCCGCCTTTGCACTGAGAGGAGCACCACCGTGAGAAAACGCAGTATCGTGTTTGGATTCTCGCTTCTGTTGTCTGCTGCTGCCTTTGCGGTATCTGCGGAACGTCAGAAAGGCGGGGCAGAGAAAGAGGTTCGTCATGTTCTCCTGATCAGCGTCGATGGTCTGCACGCACTCGACGTCGCGAAATACGCTGCATCGCATCCTCATTCGGCTCTAGCAGAGCTTGCCAGCCACGGCGTCACTTATTCCGGCGCCAACACTCCGCAAAATTCCGACTCGTTTCCCGGACTTCTCGCTCTTTTGACGGGTGGCTCGCCGGTTACCTCCGGATTGCTTTACGACGTCAGCTACGACCGCACTATCTTCGACCCCACGAACACAACCTGCACCGGGACTGCGGGCAACATGATGGTTTTTGATGAGAGCATCGACAAGTACGACGCCCAGAACGTTTCTTTGAACGTGATCGATCCGGCCAAACTGCCTCGGCACCGCAACCCAAACGGCAACTGTGTAGCTTTGTGGCCTCACCAAGCGCTGCGGACGAATACGATCTTCGAAGTGGTTCGGGAGTCCGGTGGACACACCGCTTGGGAAGACAAGCATCTGCTTACGACCTGGTAAATGGGCCTTCCGGGTTCGGCGTCGAGGATCTTTACACTCCGGAAGTCACAGTCGAGGATCTTTACACTCCGGAAGTCACAAATGTCGGGGGACTTGACAATACCCATAGCGTGGTTTGCACCGTTCAGAATGATCAACTCAAGGTTCATGGCATCATCAATGAAATTCACGGTCTAAGACACGATGGCAAGCCTGGCCCCGGCGTTCCAGACGTCTTCGGTATGAACTTCCAGGCTGTGAGCGTCGGACAAAAGTTGGTCATCGACAACTATGACGGGACTTGTGTTGCCTACAAGGGCAGCCTGAACGGGCAACCGGGCGGCTACAAGGACGGCTCGGGCATACCAACCGCAGTTCTCGCTTACGCGCTGGATCAGACCGATGACGCCGTTGCGAGCCTGATCCAAGCCCTTAAGAATGAGAAGATCTACGACTCAACCTTGTTCATCGTTACCGCCAAGCACGGGCAGTCGCCCATCAATCCGGTCAAGACGAACAAGCCGGGTCACTTCGCCGACGTAGTTGCCTCTGTTCCTGATGGCAAGACAAACCTCGCGGCCATCGCCATCACCAGTGCTAATGCTTGCGCCACAAGCCCTTGCGGATTCGTGAATGACGATGACATCGCCCTCATCTGGCTTGCCGATCAGACCATGGGTCAGCAGGTCACGGACTACCTGAACACCAACGCTCTTCCTCTATTTATCGATGAAGTAATGGGTGGAGACAAAATCATGCTCAGGTTCGGCGATCCGCCGAAGGACAGCCGTACACCCGATATCATCGTGCGTCCGAACTATGGCACGATCTATACAGGCTCGACGGCGAAAAATGCGGAGCACGGCGGCTACAACTACAGCGATACCAATGTCGACCTGCTCGTTTCGATCCCTGGGCTGCAAGCGAAAACAATCAAGAGTCCGGTAACGACCGCGCAGGTGGCGCCGACCATCCTGCGGGCCTTGGGACTCGATCCCCAGGCTCTCAGGTCGGTTCGCGTGGAGAAGACTCACCCGCTGCCCGGCCTTGGGGTTGGCGAGAGTGAGTAATTGCGAAGTGCTTCAACGCCGTGGGATCAGCCTTGAGGCCTAGCATTGAAGTCGAGGACCGGCTGCTTAGTGCAGCCCGTCCTTTTATGAGGGGCAATTTATTGTGGGCAAAGTACTTCGTGCAGTTTGTAGCTGCTGGATTTAAGACACCATCCTTTCACCTCTCTCGTTGACACAGTTTGCTCAAGCTGATAGAAGTTAACGTTCTTCTCGCGCACCTCAACGCCGGAGGTCTGCGCCGTCGACACTTATGCCCGACGAAACCAAGCCGCCCGCTTCATCGCCCCCGGAAGCTGAGCCCAAGCCGACGGCGGATAAAACTGTTCCTCTGGGAGGAGTGAAGGCGACTACTTCCGGCTCGGTTCAGTCCGAAGCCAAGTCGGGAGAACCGGGCGGCGTGCCGCTGCCGGGAACGCCTCCAACACCAGATCCGGGGCTGGCGCCTCCACCGACTTCTCCGCCGCTAAAGGCGGGCAGCGCGCCCGCCGCTGCGGGAACACCCACTGCGGCTGCCGGGACTCCGGCAGCAAAACCTGCCGCGCCGGCGAAGCCCGCTGCTCCCGTGCCAACTGCCTGGAATTCGCCGATGGTGGCCAAGCTCAAGGCTCAGTTTGGTTCGGGCATGGAGGCGCTCACCTATCTTGGCCAGAACTACATGACCGTGGACCGTTCTCTGATTCCGGAAATCTTGCAGGTTCTCCACAACGACGAGCAGTTCGATTACTGCGTGGACGTGACTGCGGGGCACTATCCCCAACGGGAAAAGAAAGAATTTGATGTGATCTGGATACTTTATTCTTATGCTCGCAACGAACGAATCCGGGTGAAGACCCAGATCGGGGATGGCGAGAGTATTCCAAGCTCTGTTCCTATATGGCCGGCGGCGAACTGGCTGGAACGCGAAGTCTACGACATGTTTGGCATCAAGTTTGACGGACATCCAGACATGAAGCGGATTCTGCTGCCCGAGGGTTGGAAGGGGCATCCCCTGCGCAAGGACTACGGCATTTTGCAGCAGGACAACGAGTGGGTGCAGATTAACCTGGGCATTGAAAGTGGACAATAAACACTTGAGAGCTGTCGATGGCGGAAACTGATCTAGACAACTGACGAACCGGGCACTGAGTTAGAACGAGCAATGACTGAGCCGACATCCTCCCTCTCGCATCTCGATGTGGAAGAGCGCGAGAAGCCGTTTCTTGACGCTAATGAACTCGTTATTAATATGGGGCCGCAACATCCGGCCACACACGGCGTTTTGCGTGTCATTTTGCGGCTTGATGGCGAGAAGGTTCTGGGGCTCGAATGTGTTATCGGGTACCTGCACCGAGGCGTGGAGAAGATTGCCGAGAACCGTACTTACGCGATGTTCAATCCCTACGTCGACCGCATGGATTACGTGGCCGCGGTCTCGAATGGGCTGGGATATTGTGAGGCGGTCGAAAAGCTGCTGGGCGTCGAAGCTCCGCCACGGGCCCAGCATGTTCGAGTAATCTTGACGGAGCTGAACCGCCTGACCAGTCATCAGCTCTGGCTGGGGACGCATGCGCTTGATATTGGCGCCATCACCCCGCTTTTCTACACCTTCCGTGATCGCGAAGAGATTCTGAAAATCTTCGAAAAATATTGCGGGGCGCGCCTCACCACGCATGCTTTCCGCATTGGCGGCCTGCAATATGAGACCTACGACGGTTTTGAGAAAGACGTAAAGAACTTCCTTACCTTTGTCGCTCCAAAAATTGATGAGTACGAAGAACTGCTTACTACCAACCGCATCTGGGTGGAGCGCACGAAGGGTGTGGGTATCCTTTCCGGCCAGGATTGCATTGCGCTGGGCGTGACCGGCCCGGTGTTGCGGGCAAGCGGCGTGAAATGGGATCTGCGCAAGGCTCAGCCGTACGCCAACTATAAGAATTTCGACTTCGAGATTCCCGTCGGACAGAATGGCGACACCTATGACCGGTATCTGGTGCGCATGGCTGAGATGCGGCAGTCGCTTCGCATCATCCAGCAGGCAGTAGATGCGCTGCCGGAAGGCCCCATTATGGCTAAGGTGCCGAAGGTGATGAAACCGCCGGTGGGCGAGGTTTACCACTCGATCGAAGCGCCCAAGGGCGAATTGGGATACTTCATTGTCAGCGATGGATCTACGCAGCCCTATCGCTTGCGCGTGCGGCCGCCCTCGTTCGTGAATCTCCAGGCCCTGGACAAGATGTGCCGCGGCCAGCTCGTGGCCGACGTGATCGCGGTGATCGGTACGCTCGATATTGTTTTGGGCGAGGTCGACCGCTGATGCTTGACTACATCAAGTCGTACCTAACCAGCAATCTCACGCCCGGCTCCGCCGGAAACATGTTTTGGGCCTTCGTTTATATCGTTGTTATCTTCCTCGGCCTTTCCGTTGCAGTGATCGCAATGAACTGGCTGGAGCGCAAGATTCTTGCTCACATGCAAGTCCGGCTTGGCCCCATGCGCGTTGGTCCACACGGATTGCTGCAGCCCATTGCTGACGCTATCAAGCTGCTGCTTAAAGAAGACATCATGCCGGCTGAGGCCGACGGCTTTGTCTTCTGGATGGCGCCCATATTTGTGGTGCTGGCGGCGTTCACCGTGTTCATCGTTGTGCCGTTCGGTCCCACGCACGCTGTTACCGACATGAATATCGGGGTTCTCTTCATGCTCGGCGTATCGTCGTTGAGCGCCTTGGGGATCGTGATGGCGGGATGGGCCTCAAACTCGCACTATCCGCTGATTGGCGCGCTGCGCTCGAGCGCGCAGATGGTGTCCTACGAAATTGCCATGGGTATGGCGGTGATTTCGGCGGTGATGATGACCAGCTTGAACCAGCAGGGAACTGGGACTCTTAGCATGATTGGCATCGTGCAAGCGCAACAAGCACAGGGGATCTGGTTCATTTTCAAATTCTTTCCCCTAGGACTGATCGCGTTCTTCATATTTGCAGTGGCCATGGTCGCGGAGACTAATCGCGCACCGTTCGATCTGCCGGAAGCGGAATCTGAGCTGACTGCTGGCTTTCATACTGAGTATAGCGGATTCCGCTGGTCGCTATTTTTCCTGGCGGAATACTCGGCGATGATTGCGGTCTCGTCCATCGCTGTTACCCTATGGCTGGGCGGATGGTTGCGGCCGTTTCCGAATCTTTTGACCGGCGCGAAATGGGATCTGTTTTTTTTCCTATTTCCCGGAATCACTTTTCTTTTTCTGGCAGGGATGTGCTTCTACAGCACGGTGCGGATGCCGAAGCACCCTCTTTTTCGAATTCAAACCATTGGCCTGGCTGGATTCGGCGTCGTCCTCGGTCTGATTGGCCTGATCTTGTTCATCCCCGCTGTGCGTGAGCGGGTGCAAGATATTTACTGGTTCTCGATGAAAGTTGCCGCATTCATGTACCTGTACATCTGGTATCGTGGCACGTTCCCGCGTTATCGCTTTGACCAGTTGATGAAAGTCGGGTGGAAGATCCTGCTGCCGATGGGGTTGGGCGTTCTTATCCTGACGGCAGGTGTGGGTCTGTGGCCGCTGATCCAACAAACCATATGGAACCGGTAGCGACACCGTTTTTCTTTTACCTGCTCGGTGGGCTCATGCTCATCGGGGGCGTGCTGGTAATCACGCGCAAGAATCCTGTGCATTCGGCGTTGGCACTGATTGTCACACTGCTGGCGCAGGCGTCCATTTACTTGATGCTCTACGCGCCGTTCGTTGCCGGAGTGCAGATCATTCTTTACGCTGGCGGGATTATGGTGTTGTTCCTGTTCGTGATCATGCTGGTCAGCATTGAACGCAGTCAGAGGGAGCGCCAGTTCAACAAGCAGTGGGTGGTAGGCATGGTTGCCGCAACCGCGCTGGGCGGTTTGTTTATTGCTGTATATACAAAGGGGCGGGGAATTTTCCCCGAGCACGCGTTGCCCGCGGTGGAAGCGCAAAATACGCAAAATGTTGGGACGTTGCTCTACGGACAGTACATGTTCGCGTTCGAGATCGCCTCGTTATTGTTGCTGGTGGCGATTATTGGCGCGGTGGTGATGGCGAAGAAGAGGATCTGAAGTAAAGCATTCAGCAGTCAGCCAGTAAAGTTGCATTGTACTTTGTGAGTGCCTAAGGACTGGAAGAGTTGAATGCTGACTGCTGAACGCTGAGTGCCAACGTTTGGTATGGACGCGATGCTCCACATCTCGACTTTGCACTATCTGGTCTTGGGCGCGGCCCTGTTTTTGTTGGGCGTGATCGGTGTGCTCACTCGCCGGAACGTGGTTGTGGTGTTGATGTCGATTGAACTGATCCTCAATGCGGTAAACCTGAACCTGGTTGCTTTCTCGCGTTACTGGGGCGGTTTACACGGCCAGGTGTTCGCCATTTTTGTGATTACTGATGCGGCGGCCGAAGCGGCCGTTGGTCTCGGCATATTGATCGCCTTCTTCAGAAATAAGGAGACGGTTAATGTGGACGAAGTGAATTTGCTGAAGTGGTAAATGAGCATTCAGCAGTCAGCACTCAACACTCAGCATTCAGCCATTTTGAATTTCGGCGGAGTGTTGATTCGCGGTTTGCTGGCTGGGACTGAGTGCTGAGTGCTGAATGCTATTTCTAGACCACATCTGGCTGATTCCGTTGCTGCCTGCCTTCGGCGCTATCGTCATGTTTTGTTTCGGACGGAAGCTGCAGAAGGCGACGGTGAGCGCGGTTTGCGCGGGCGCAATCGTCGTTGCGTTTCTTTTCGCTTGCGGTGCGGTCTGGCAGTACACGAACTGGGCCTCGACTCCGCAGAATTTTCATCGGCCCTATCAGACGGTTCTCTACACATGGCTCGGTACCGACACCCGACATCTGACTTATGTGCTCGACGACGGCAAGAGCACAGCCCCGTTCCAAGCTGACGCAGGCTTCCTGCTGGACCCTCTTTCCAGCATCTGGCTGTTGTTCGTCACCGGCGTCGGCATGTTGATCCATATTTATTCCATTGGGTACATGGCGCATGAGGGCGGGTACTACCGATTCTTCGGATATCTCAACCTCTTCATGTTCTCGATGCTGACGCTGATCCTGGCCAACAATTACGTCTTGCTATTTGTTGGATGGGAGGGCGTGGGCCTTTGTTCTTATCTACTGATTGGTTTCTACTTTCATCGCACGTCGGCCAGCGACGCGGCCAACAAAGCCTTCATCGTGAACCGCATTGGCGACGCCGGATTCCTGCTGGGGATGTTTTTCATTGCCCGGTATTTTGGCTCGCTACAGTTTACAGAGGTTACTCGCCTGGCGCACAGCGGGCAATTCGCCATCGGCGATCCCCTCATCACTGCTGCGACGCTTCTGCTTTTTGTGGGCGCGTGCGGCAAGTCAGCGCAGTTGCCGCTCTACATCTGGCTGCCTGACGCCATGGAGGGACCGACGCCGGTGTCCGCGCTCATTCATGCCGCGACCATGGTTACGGCCGGCATTTACATGGTGGCGCGGTCGAACGCCCTGTTCGTGCTGGCGCCGACATCAATGGAAACGGTAGCAATCGTCGGAGCGCTGACTGCAATCTTCGCCGCCTCCATTGGCCTGGTGCAGAACGACATCAAACGCGTGCTGGCTTACTCCACGGTATCGCAGCTTGGCTATATGTTTCTCGCCTTGGGCGTGGGTGCATTCTCAGCAGGCGTGTTTCATGTCTTCACTCACGCGTTCTTCAAAGCCCTGCTCTTCCTTGGGGCCGGATCGGTGATTCATGCCATGAGTGGCGAGCAGGACATGCGCAACATGGGCGACCTGCATCGGCGCATTCCGGTTACACACTGGACCATGTTCATCGCCACGCTAGCCATCGCCGGCATTCCACCCTTTGCGGGATTCTTTTCCAAAGATGAGATTCTGTGGCAGACCTGGACCTCTCAAGGCGGCGCATATCGCCTGCTCTGGGTAGTCGGGTACTTCACGGCGCTGATGACTGCCTTCTACATGTTTCGGCTGATGTATCTGAGCTTCCACGGCCGTCCCCGAATGAGCCATGAAGTGGAGCATCACATTCATGAGTCGCCTACTTCAATGACGGGTCCGCTGGTGGTACTTGCAGTCTGCTCGGTGTTCGCCGGTTTTCTGGGATGGCCGCACAGCCTGGGAGGGTCGGACCGCTTTGCCAAATTTCTGGAGCCAGTGTTCGCCCGCGAAGCTCAGGTTCTGACCGAACAAGACAGAGCCGCGCAGGTAGCGGCCGGGGAGAAAGAAGCAGAACACACCACCTCGACTGAATACCTGCTGATGTTCATGTCAGTAGCGGCGGGAGTGGTCGGCTGGGGAATGGCATGGAAGGCTTACCGCCACGCCGACAGGGGATACGTCGAGCCCACCGCTGCCGCTCCGCTCGTATACAACACGTTGCTCAACAAGTATTACGTAGACGAGGGCTACGACTATGTCTTCACCGGCCGCCGCAAGATTGGCGACACAAGGCTGGGGGTGCTTGGCCTCGGCGAGGCTTCGGCCTGGTTTGATTCCAACATCGTAGACAGCTTGGTGAACGGTGCGGGCTGGATCACGCGCCTTACAGCCACAATTTCCAGTTGGTGGGACAAGTGGGTCATCGACGGCGTCGGGGTCAACGGTCCGGCTATTTTTGCGCGTATGCTTTCGTATCCGGCCCGCTTGTTCGAGTGGGGCCTGGTTCAGTGGTACGCGCTGGTCATGACCGCGGGGCTGGTCGGGTTCGTTTTCTATTACGTGTACCAGTGATGAACGGCACTCAGCATTCAGCCAGTACGGGTCCTTGCCGACAAGCTTCACCGCGATGGGCTGAATGAATGCTGATATCTGAGTGCCGAATGCTGCGAACTGGCAACTGAGAACTGCTCTATGCAATCTCACATCCTCTCGATCATCCTGTTCACGCCGCTGGTAGGCGCGATTGTTCTCTTATTCGTTCCCAAGCAGAATGAAGACGCCGTCCGCTGGATTGCGAACGTCTTCGCCCTGGCCGGCTTTCTAGTTTCGCTGCCACTGGTGCCTTGGTTCTGGGAAAAGCGCTTCGAACCCGGTTTCAAGTTTATTGAGGGCGCGGCCAATAACTGGATTCCGTCCATCGGCGCGGGTTATGTCCTGGGCATTGATGGCATCTCTTTTCTGCTGATCATGCTCACCACACTGTTGGGCTGGATCTCGATCCTTTCTTCCTGGACCGCAATCGAGAACCGAGTCAAGGAATATTACATCTGGTTCCTGATACTTCAGACCGGCATGCTCGGCGTGTTTATGGCTTTAGACTTCTTCCTCTTCTTTGTATTCTGGGAAGCCATGCTGGTACCCATGTATCTCCTGATCGGAATATGGGGCGGCCCGCGCAAGCTCTATGCCGCGATTAAATTCTTTCTGTATACCTTGGCCGGGTCCGTGCTGATGCTGCTGGGCATCCTGTTCCTATACTTCCATCACCATGGCGAGACCAACGTTTATACCTTCAGCATTCGGGAGCTGTACAAGACCGCGCCGCACATTTATTTCGATCCCAACTATGGTCCTGGCATCGCGATATTGCTATTCTTTGCCTTCTTCTTCGCGTTTGCCATCAAGGTGCCGATGTTCCCGTTCCATACCTGGCTGCCGGACGCGCACGTGGAGGCTCCCACGGCAGGCTCCGTCATTCTGGCAGGCGTTCTGCTGAAGATGGGAACATACGGCTTCATCCGTTTCTCGTTGCCGTTTTTCCCGGATGTGCTCACCCACACAAAAGTCCGCAGCTGGATGATTGTGCTTTCCATCATCGCGATCATCTACGGCGCTCTCGTGTCACTCATGCAGAAGGACATGAAGAAGCTGGTAGCCTATTCGTCAGTCAGCCACCTAGGATTCTGCACCCTCGGAATTTTTGCGCTCACGCCGCTCGGATTAAGCGGATCAGTACTGCAGCAGATCAATCACGGCATCTCGACGGGCGCACTGTTCTTGATCGTCGGCATCCTCTACGAACGCCGTCACACGCGTGAGATTGCCGAATACGGCGGCATCTCGAATGTAATGCCGGTGTACGCCACCATAACCATGATCATGTTCCTCTCTTCAATGGGTCTGCCGCTGCTCAACGGATTTGTCGGAGAGTTCACCATCCTGCAGGGCACATTCATGGAGAACTGGAAGTGGGGTGCGTGGGCGGTTCCTGGAGTCGTACTGGCGGCTGCGTATTTGTTGTGGCTTTATCAGCGCGTCTTCTTCGGACAGGTCACGAATCCGAAGAATGAAAAACTGCATGACTTGACCCCGCGCGAAGTGCTGACCTTTGTGCCGCTGATCATCATGGCTTTCTGGATCGGGTTGTATCCGAAACCGTTTTTCGAGATTCTCGAACAGCCGGTAAATCAGCTAGTCCAGACGGTACGCCCTGACTATCCGCTGCCTCCGGGCGCGGTAAACGCGACGAATGAGCCTGCGGCGCTGACCGTTCCCGTAGCCGTGGCCGCGAATCCACCAACCGCTGTTCAAGCCCGACCTGCCGCGTCGGTGAAAGGGAAGAACTAGTGGGAGTGCTTTCACAATTCACGTGGACGGACTATCTGCTGGCTCTGCCCTTTACCCTGCTGACACTCTTTGCTCTTGGCCTCCTGCTGATTGATCTCATCCTGCCCGTCGAGGCCAAGTGGGCCAACGCAGTTACGGCTTTCGTTGGAGTGTTGTTCTCTGCGGCGGGCGTATTCAAGATCCAGCTGTGGATGAGCGCAACCTCTAGCCAAGGTTCGCTGGGCTTCATGCGCACCATGATCGTGGACCGCTTCGCCATCTATTTCTTCTATTTGTTCCTGGCGAGCACGGCCATCGCCATTCTCATCTCCGTGCGCTACATGGAGATCGAGCACGAGCACCATGGCGAGTACTACGCCCTCATGTTGCTGTCCGTTGCGGGCATGATGGCCATGGCTGCCGGCTACGACATCGTGCTCATCTTCATCGGGCTAGAGCTAATGGCGATTTCGACTTATGTGCTGGTCGGATTCCTGCGGCGCGACCGTCGATCGAACGAAGCAGCGCTGAAGTATCTGCTGTTGGGAGCGTTCTCTTCAGGAATCTTCGCCTATGGCTTGTCATTATTTTATGGCCTGACCGGCAGCACCAACCTCGGTATCATTGCGAGCCAACTTAGCAGGATCCTTGCGAAGGATCCGCATAACCCAATCGCGATCGTTGCACTACTCACCACGGCGACGGGCTTACTGTTTAAGATCGCCGCCGTGCCTTTCCATCAGTGGGCTCCGGACGCGTATGAAGGCGCGCCCACCAGCATTACCGGATTTATGTCGGTGGCTGTTAAAGCTGCAGGGTGGGCGATGCTGCTGCGCGTACTGCTCTGGGGACTCCTTCCCATGCGTTCGGTGTGGGTACCGCTCATCGTCTTCGTGGCCATCGCCACCATGACGGGGGCAAATTTTGCCGCTCTCACCCAGACCAACGTGAAGCGCCTGCTCGCGTATTCGTCGATCGCGCACGTCGGCTACATGCTACTGGGGCTGGTGGCTGGGTCTCCGACTGAACTGAGTCCAGATGGCATTAAGGGCATCCTGATTTACCTCCTCGTCTACACCTTCATGAACCTGGGCGCCTTCGGAGTCATTACCTCGCTGCGCCACCGCAATGTAATCGGCGACGAACTGGACGACATTAACGGCCTCTACCAGCGCGCACCTACGGAAGCTGTGCTCATGCTGATCTTCTTGCTTTCGCTGGCTGGTATTCCTCCGCTGGCAGGCTTCTGGGGAAAGTACTTCATCTTCCTGAGTCTGATCGAAACCGGCCATTATGTGTTGGCGTCGCTGGGCGTGCTGTATTCCGTCTTCGGACTCTACTATTATCTAAAAATAGCCAATGCCGTGTTCATGGGGAAGGCGGAAGAAAAAGAGCCGCTGCCAGTGAGCCTCGGCATGCGCGCTGCGCTGGGCCTCAGCGGCTTTGCTACGCTCTACATCGGGGTCATGCCCGAACAATTTATTCGGCTGGTGAATTGGTCGTTGGGTTTGGCACAAAATCCCGCGGTGGCGCGATTAGTCCGTCAGGCGCGCTTGCTCCAATAACAGCAGAACCAAACCGCTAGAGTGAATTAGCAGGATTCCTCGTAGGGAAGCTAAACAGTGAATTTCCACATCCGGCAAGCCATTCACTCGGACATCCCGCCCCTCAAAGTACTGATCGATTCCTCAGTTCGGGCCCTGCAGGCACAGGATTACTCTCCGGCACAGATGGAGAGTGCGCTCAAAACGGTCTATGGCGTGGACAGTCAATTAATCGAGGATGGCACGTATTTCGTCGCTGAAGTCGTGAAAGACGAAGCCCCGCGGATGTCCGGGCAGTCTGGGCCGCTCATTGTGGGTTGCGGGGGATGGAGCAAGCGCAAGACGCTCTACGGTGGCGACCATTGGACTGGCCGACACGACGAACTACTCGATCTACGCCATGACGCCGCGAGGATTCGGGCTTTCTTTGTTCATCCAAACTGGGCGCGTCGGGGAATCGGAAGCATGCTTCTCCAGGCCTGCGAAGAAGCTGCGAAAACCGCTGGCTTTACACGGCTGGAAATGGGAGCGACCTTGACTGGCGTCCCTTTCTACAGGGCCAAAGGTTACATTGCCTCGGAGCCTCTCGAGGTTCCGTTGGCCAATGGCGAATCGCTCCCCATTGTGCGCATGACGAAAGAGGCGTAGAAAGAGTTTGCAAGACCGAACTTGTCGGAACGATCTTGCAGCACTCGGACGCTGATTCCAATGCCCGGCTTAGACGAATTCGATAATCGCCGAGATCCAGATAAACGCGAGAGTATGTGGCTACAGCTTGCCCGGTACAGCCAGTTGGCTGTCATATTTCCCGCGGCTACGGTTGTGGGCCTGCTCATTGGTGTGGGACTCGATCGCTGGCTGCACACCACATGGCTATACTTGGCGGGACTGATTGTGGGCATAGCCGCGGGGTTCGTCGAGTTGATCCGCTCTGTGGTGAAGAACGCGGACTGAAACGACAGTGCCATAGAGTTTCAGCCAGAGTCGCTGAGCGCCTACCGCGATCCCAACAGATCTGCCCGATGGAAGAAGGCCCCACTCAACTCGTAGCTTCGAAGAATGCCGAATCAGGCGCATCGGAAACTTTTTACGCGGGCGCTGTCGACCGGATCCGCCGCTTCATGATTGCGCTTAGCCTTGTCTCAGTGGCAACTGTCGCATGGCGTTTGGACCTCCGCCATGCTTTGGGATTTGCGCTTGGATGCGCCATCGCATATCTCAACTTTCACTGGCTCAAGCGCGGCGTTAGCGGGCTGGCGGACCGGATTACTAAGGCTGGTAAACCGCAATCGGGTGCCGGCATCGTGGTTCGATTCCTGCTACGCTATGTTTTGATGGCCCTCGCGGCCTATGTTATATTGACTGTTTCGCCCGCGAGCCTGAATGGGCTTTTTGCGGGCTTGTTTTTGCCTGTTGGAGCCATCGCATGCGAAGCCGCATATGAAGCTTATGCAGCGTTGATCCGACGGGTTTAGCGTTCAGTTGAGCGATCACGTAGCCCGCAGAGACTGCGTGATTACCGTTTGAACTCTTCATGCCTGAACAACTCTGGGTTACCGCAATTCTCAATCGCCTGTTCGCCGCCCCGGTGACTGCTTTGCTGCGGGCAATTCACATGGAACCGCGGCACCCGCAGGCGCCCATTCCCAACACTTTCGCGATGGAAGTGCTGGTCTTCCTGTTCCTGCTCGCGTTGTTCTTAATGCTACGTTCGCGCTTGTCAGTCGAAAGACCGGGAGCACTACAACATATCTTCGAAGGTGCACAGGGATTCATCCATCAGCAAAGCCAGGAGATCATCGGGCACCACAGCGAAGGCTACACACCGTTCCTCGCTACGCTGGGATTCTTTATCCTTTTCTGCAACTTGATTGGCCTGATCCCGGGCTTCGAATCGCCAACGGCACTCCCTATTGTTCCCCTTGGCTGTGCCCTGTGCGCGTTCTTTTATTATCACGTGCAGGGATTCAAACATTCAGGAGTGGCGTACCTTAAACACTTCGCGGGGCCGATGCCGATTTTGGCTCCGTTGATGATCCCCATCGAAATCGTGAGTCACCTGGCCCGGGCGTTATCACTTACTATTCGTCTCTTCGCCAACATGTTCGCCGGCGACATGGTGACTTGGGTTTTCTTTTCGCTGGTTCCAATCGGCATTCCCATCATATTCTTGGGGCTTCATATTGGTGTGTCGTTCCTGCAGACATATATTTTTATTCTATTGACCACGGTTTATCTGGCCGGCGCAGTCGGCGAAGAGCACTGAATTCTAGTTTTGAGTTTCCGGTTCCTATGGCATTGCCGCGCACCATTTCGCGCACCTGAGTGGCGAGGTTGTGGCAAGGCGCTGAAACAGAAACTGGAAACTAGAAACGGCCGTAAGCGTGAGGGCGTCTGTACGGGATGACGTCAACCACCCACTGGCGGCAATTCATAAACACTAGGAGAGAAACACCATGCGTAAATTGAGTTATCTGTTCCTGATTTTGTCCGCGTTTTGCTTTGCTGTGCCGGCGTTCGCACAGGGTGGCGAAGCTGGGGTAACCAACTGGGTAGCCATTACTGCCGGCTTCTCCATGGCCATTGCATCGGCCGGCTGTGGCATTGCACAGGCCAAGGCTACGGCCGCTGCGGCTGAAGGTCTGGCCCGCAATCCGGCGGCCCGTCCGGGTATCCAGCTCGCCCTAATTTTGGGTCTGGCCCTGATCGAGTCGCTGGCCCTCTATACCCTGGTCATCATTTTCGCCAAGGTGAAGTAATCGCTGTTGGGGAAGAACTTCAAGTTGAAGCCTCTGCCGGCTCAATCGGTAGGGGCCTTTTTGTGGTTAGTGGTTGTGGGTAGTTGTTGTCAAGCCCTGAATCGGCCGAGGTAACCTACCCCTTGCGCTGCCCGTCCCACTCTTGTCCCCTGGCCTGGGGAGCGCGATCCATCGCTTCCACCAGCAGCCGGCGTAAGCGGTAGCGGCTCTCCAAGTCGGTGCTGACGATCTCAAATCCTACTTCATTCACTCGCGCTCTCCGTAGCAGCACATGGGCGCGGATCTTCGCCCGCATGCCCACAGGGATTTCCAGATTCGCCTCGCTACCAATTCGCAGGTTGTCTTCTTTGGTGCCCATGCCGCCGCCCAGGCTCAACTCGCGGATCAATATTCGCGATTTTCCCCAGGAACTCCCAATCGTCGCCGCCACGGTGCGCGAAAGCACCATGCGTTCGTAGCGACGTTGCCTTACCCAGGGACACGCCGGAGCGAAATCCAGAGGCGCGATGGCCAATTCAGACGGTTCCAGCCCGCTATCGCTCAGAATCTGTGTCCCGTAGCGCGGGTCGGTTTTCGATAGGGCCTGCGCCGCTGCGATACGCAACTCGCGATGATGCGCCCAGCCGAATCTCTTCTTAGATTCCACAATTTCTCGTAGCAACGACACCGCTTCCGTGTCCCGCAACCGGCCTAGCGACTCGATCGCTTTGAGCTGCAGAAAAGGCGAGCGTGAGGCGGTCTCTCCCGGTCGTGCCATTGCCGCCAACGGGGGTGCGGCTGTCAGGTCACCGCTCATGCCGATCTCGTCCACCGCCTCCGGCAGGACAAGTGGATCTAAAATCTCCGCCAGCTCCAAGAGCGTGCGACCGCGGTCAGCCGCTGCTCCGAAAGCCGTTTGCCGGACCACGACATCGTGATAAAAACGATTCCATTCGGGCAGTCGGACGGGCAGCAATTCAAGCAATGTGCCGACATCCAAACGGCTCAAAATTCCGACAACTCCTGAGGCCTGGCGCGCCTGACCGGTGCGCAGCACCTCCCGCAATTGCAGGAGCGCGGGAGAACCGAGCTCCTTGACCAGTTCCACCATACGATCGCACTCGTCACGCCGCATGCAGCGGAAGAAACGATCTGCGATGTGTTCCACGCCGGCCTGTGAAGTGCGGCGAAGTAAAGTCAGCAAGTCGGGTGGGATAGATTCCGAGCGTAAGGCATCTTCGATGAACTCCGGCAGACGGTTTTCAACGCCTACGCGCGGGCGCAGGTCATTCACCAGCACTGGCCGGTCTTTTCCCACCCTTTCCATGCCCGTGCAAACTTCGTTTACCGCGGCGTAGTTCTTGGACACACTGGCTTCCTGGCTGAGGCGGACGAAAGCGGCGCTGAGCAGACTTTGCAGTTCGGGATCTTTTTCCGCTGCTAGTTGTTCGCCAAGCTTGCGGATGGCCGCGCCCATCGTCTCCCCGCCCATCCGCGAATACAGATCCGCCAGCTGGCTCAGTCCGATGGCTGTCTTGCGGCGTGGCTCGAGCTCTTTAGCGCTTAGGCAGGCAAAATAGTTGTTGAGAATTGCGGTCGCTGTTTCTTTGTCATCCCGCTCCAGCAATACTTCAACGAACTGCCGCAGGTTGCGTGGAGGTACGCAGGGAGCTTCGTGCGACAGCAAAACACTCTTTTTGCCGGCTTCGGGCACTTCTGCCCAGAACATGCGGTCCAAAATGTCGGCGTGTGACTCGACCAGCATGCCGGCCTTGCTCATCTTGTCTTCCTGCAGGCGCAGAATCTGGCGCAGCGAGTCCATCTGCCGGCTCATGTGCTCCATCATCTGGTGCACGGCGTTGACTTTGATTTCGCCCTTCTGGTAGCGCTCCATGGCAAACCGGATCGCCATGTGCTCCGCCGCCTTCATAAGCAGGGGAGCATCGTTTTCGTCTTGAGTTGTCCTCGCTGCCAGGCTTCCCAGCAATTGCTGCAGGTTGAGCCGGATATTCGGATCGGTTTCTCCTACTTCTTTTTGCAGATCTTCGGGGCGAACGTTGGGATCGGTCTGGACTTGTCCGAACCGGGTCAGCAGCCTTATGGCCTGGATTACTTCGACCTCCTGAAGCGGCACCACAGATCCGCTCCAGTCCATGGCAGTCCCCGTTCCTGGTACCGGGCCGCCAGCTCCCCCAATCGGAAGGTTTGGAACGCTTCCCAGCGGCGCTCCGCCAGCTTGGCCTCCGCCCCCCGAACTGGCACCTTCGGCTGCAGCGATGAGCTGCAACAATTTTTGGGGATCATTCAACCACTGCTTGAACTCCGGTCCCAGGGTTTGCGCGGCGATCTGCGCGGCGATGCTAACGTCTCCCGTAAACGGATCGGCCGCCACAAATTTCACTTCGTTGATCTTGATGGTGCTTTTCTTGCTGCCGCCACTCAACGCTTCTTTGATTTGCTTGGAGACGTCCTGGGCCTTGGAGCCGGCCACCGTAAAGGCGCGTACCAGACGGGTGAAATCCTCGATCGTAACCTCTTTCGAGAAGTGCAGGCTGGCTAGCCCTGCCGTAGTCAAGAGCTGGGCGAAACTCTTTTCGGCCTGTCCGGCTTCCAGCGGGATCCCATCCAGCAGCAGCTTGTTGTCGGAGACCCCGAGGAGAAACCCGCCCTCTCCCCCCTTGGGTAACCCTTGCTGCAATTCGCTCCAGGCGGTCTCGAACTGGCCTTCGGTGCGTTTGTGATCGAAACCATACATCCGCGCATACTTAATGAGGATGTTGAGGCTATGGACGAAGGCCCGAGCCGAGGCGGTCCGGCTTTCATGAGTTGTGCTGGTGGCAGCGATAAAAGCTCCTATAACCGCAGGCTCTGCAGTACAAGCTTAAAGCTGGAGATAAGACCTCGCACATTACGGAGGTAATAGAACGACCTGGCGCTTTTCTCGTGGCAGATCGGCCAAACTCGCGGAAACGGCAATCTCAGTGCTGCTGCGATCAGCCATTTCAACAGTCCATCGAGACACGTGAGGAAACGGCAGAATCGGCCTTTGCCCTGATCCTGGGATTGGCCGGTTCAGTAGCGAAAATGGTAACGTGGATTCTCTGATTCCAGGGACTGACTTGCCTGGTTCAGCCGCAACTCCGATGACAGCCAGGAAAACCACCGGCCTGCGTGTCTGGATGAGACGCGTTCTCGAAGAGTGCGACCGCGCCGCCGCAGACTTTACCCCCGATCCTGTGCATGATCTGCGCGTTGCCCTGCGCCGTTGCCGATCTTTGGCTGACGGCATGATGGCAATGGACCCCGATCCCGAATGGGGGATGATGAAGAAGGCGGGCAGGCGCCTGTTCGGAAAACTTGGCGAATTACGAGATGCGCACGTCATGATGGAGTGGGTGGAGAAGCTCAGCCGCTCGCACGATTCGGGAAAGGAGGTGAGCACAGGTTCGCCCAACCCTTGGGGGCAATCGTATGGAGAATCATCTCAAGATGGAGATCCGAGGGACCCGGTCGCCCATGCTTTACTCGAGATTCTTGCGCGTCGTGAGAAGGAACAAACGCGCACTGCCCGTGTGGCTCTGGATGAATTCGACCGCAAACAGTGGCGCCAGTGGAGCAGGACTCTGCCTCGACGTGCTGCTCGTATCCGACCGGGGAGTCTCCTGTTCAAGCATCTGGCTCTCGAGCGCTGGATGCAGGCCCACGAGCTCCACCGGGCCGGGCTCCGCAACCGCTCACAGACGGCTTTCCACAGACTGCGCATCGGCATAAAGCGTTTTCGCTACACTGTCGAAAATTTTCTGCCCGAACTGCATCTGGCCTGGAGTCACGATCTGAAAGATTTGCAGGATTTGCTCGGCGAAGTGCATGACTTGGACGTGCTGTGGGCGACTGCGTCTTCCTGCCAGGTCTTTCCTGATGAGGAAGCTCGAGGTCGCTGGCATGCCAGAATCCTCGCCGAACGGACGGCGCGGATCGATCTCTATCGGGAAAAGATGGTCGGTGCTCATGCTCTCTGGAACATTTGGCGCGCTGCGTTGCCACAAGGCCGTCAGATTCATACCATCGCCACCAATCGCATGAAACTGTGGGCGAAGGTCCTTGATCCTGACTTCGAGCATTCACAGCGCGTCACGAGCTTCGCAATGCAACTACTCGAAGACTTGACTGCGGCAGGGTGGCTGTCCACGACGGATGGAATTGACGCCCGCTCGACTCTGCTGGCCGCCGGACTGCTCCATGATGTCGGCAAGTCGAAGCAAAAAAGTGGACATCATAAGGCCTCCTTCAAGTGGATTCGCAACCACGATGCTCCGCTAGGCTGGAAAACTGAAGACCTGCGGCGTGCCGCCATTGTCGCCCGCTATCACCGTGGCGCGTTGCCTACGGGAAGGCATAGGGCGCTGAGGGAGCTTCCTCCTCCCGAACAAAAACTGACGATTCAGTTGGCGGCGATTCTGC
Organism: Acidobacteriota bacterium; assembly: GCA_003225005.1. Taxonomy (GTDB): domain Bacteria; phylum Acidobacteriota; class Terriglobia; order Terriglobales; family Acidobacteriaceae; genus Sulfotelmatobacter. The sequence goes on from QIAN01000268.1 coordinate 73,757, forward strand.
GCCTGGCGAATGCTCTGGACGCGGCCCATGACGGTCGCATTCGCCGTGTGCGGCTCGAAAATCATGTCCGCCACACTAACCGCAGAAACCCAATTCGTTCGGGGCAGGGTGAGCGAAATTCTTCGCATCCGGACTCCGGCTCCAAAGCGAAACAAGTGATCACCATCGCGGTCGAAGGATACGCTGCGTTTGGGCGAAATGCCCGAGCCATCGCTGCAGAGCGCCATTTGCTGGAAACGGTTCTACGCCGACCTGTTCTTGTTAGGCGGATGAGGAATTTGCCGTTGGGCAAGGGCAAACATCGGTCGGTCCCTGAGGTTTACGGCAAGTCGTCAAAATAGTCGCGTGGTTTGGAGCGATCTCGCGGCTTTCCTTTCCACTTGTCAAAAATTCTGGCGACCTCACTCCTTTTAGCCGAGAGAAACTTTGGCCACAGTTCTTTCTTGTCAGGAACCCGATATCCGAGTGGGTTGTTGAACGAGTTGTTAATCGCGATAGCGGTGTCGTCAGCTTCATTGAGCCCTGGCCAAGACTGCAAAACTTTTTTCACCTCAGCGCGTTCCAGCCCAAATAGTGCGCGGAACTCCAGTCCGGAAAGAACGGTCCATCAACGGCTGCTGTAAGCACTCCTGCAAGACGTCTAGCTCCGCCGCATTCAAATCGGTTATTGGCATACTCTTGCCCTGAGCTGACGTTCCTCGATGCCAGTGCGAAGTAGCACGAAAGGGTCGCATGCCTGGTCCAAGTGAGCGGCCCGAAGCTCCACAGTCACTTCCGTCAGCCGGCTTCGGGGGGATACAACGTAAACATCTCATGACTCACGCCCAACTGGTCGAAAAAGCTGTCCACTGGCTTCGCCGCTATCGCTGCGGAGTGGTGCTCTCCGAACAGGCCTGCGCTAGCGGCGAGATGCCGGACGCCATTGGCTGGAAGCGCGCTTGTCACTCCGTACTCGTCGAGTGCAAGGTCACCCGTGCCGACTTTCTTGCCGACCGCGCCAAGTCCTGTCGTCAGAAGCCGGAACAGGGTGTGGGCAGCGAGCGCTTCTATCTGACCCCGGCATCTCTTATTCGCACCGATGAGTTGACTGCCGGTTGGGGATTGCTCGAATATCGCCGAGGCAGGATCCAGATGGTGCATGCCTCAGCCAAGAATCTCCGCACCCCAACCGGCTTTCGATACGAGATGAACCTATTGCTCGCCAGCCTGCGCCGCGTGGAACTGCGCATCCAACCTCAATGCATCACCGACTTCCTGAAATGGAAGAATCGCATGATGGAATACAACCGCGGCAGCCTTCCCGAAGGACTTAGCTCAGCTGAGGAAGAAGCTAACGTGTTCCTCGAACCGGACCTGACTTGTTAAGGGTGTGCATTGAGGACGCGAGTCTGGCTAGCCCGTGAATGGGAGCGGCTGAAGTGCGATACCCCGAAGGCGAGAGCTACACCTAGAGCTAGAACCAAAAACAAGAACCGGGCTGGTTGGCCCGGTTCGTTGAGCGTCGGGTTGAGATGCGGTTACATCGCAGCTCGGCGCGGACTGGCGCTGTGACTTGCCACTGGTTGGATTAGGACCAGTCCGGTCACCCGGTACGGCCTCCTCGCGTCAGCCCAAACATCGACAGATCCGAGAAGCGCGGACACACAGACTGGAGAGAGTGCACGTAATGGTCCACTCGTTTATTCTAGAATAACTCAATGGGTTATTTGTAAGTTGCTGTGGATAAAGCGTTTTATCTGTGTAGCGACATTCCATGGTCGCCAAGAAAACAGCTTGGGTCAGAGCAAACTCTTGCATAAGATGCACAATATGCTGTGCACCACTCTCACCAAAGTGTGAACGCCCGTCTTACGAGATGAAGATGTCCTCTCGGCGAGAGAAAGACGTGCTAGAGCTGCCTACAGCTCTCGCCGCCCTTCCATCGCCTTCAGCATGGTGATCTCGTCGGTGTATTCGATGTCGCTGCCGACGGGGATGCCCATCGCGATGCGGGTGACTTTCACGCCCGCGCGCTTCAGTTGCTGCGAGAGATAGGTGGAGGTGGCTTCGCCTTCTACGGTGGGGTTGGTGGCGATGATGACTTCGTCCACGCTGCCCGCGTCGACACGAGTGATGAGGTTGGCGATGCGAAGTTGCTCAGGCCCAATACCATGCAGCGGCGAGATCGAGCCGTGAAGCACGTGGTATACGCCGTTAAAGTGCTTTGTCTTTTCGATGGCGGCGATGTTGGTAGGCTCTTCGACCACGCACACCAGGCTCTGATTGCGCGTGGCGCTGCTGCAATAGACGCACGGGTCAAGCTCCGTGATGTTGTTGCACACTGAGCACAGCCGCAAGTTGGCCTTGACGTCGCGGACGGCGGTGGCCAGGGCTTCCGCATCTTCGTCGCTCGATCTGAGGATGTAGAACGCCAGGCGCTGCGCGCTCTTGCTGCCGATGCCCGGCAGCTTCTTGAGTTCATCAATCAACCGGGACATCGGCTCAGGAAATCGAGACATTCGTCAGTCCAGTTTCACTTCAATGGTCATTGTGAGCGGAGTGAAGACCATGCAGTCTGCTTGCAGCGGGAAAATGCAGAGCTCCTTCACTTTGTTCAGAATGATAACAGTAAAGGGAGACATCTAGAGTCCGCCGATGCCGAGCCCACCCAGCATGCCGCCGACGGTGGACTGCATCATCGTATCGATCTTGCGTGCGGCTTCGTTCACCGCGGCGAGAACCAAATCTTGTAGCATCTCGACATCGCCCGACTTCACCGCCTCCGGATCGATACGCAAGCTAAGGAGCTGCTTGCGGCCATCCATTTTGGCCGTGACCGTGCCGCCGCCCGACGATGCTTCGACTACCGTCTCCTGCATTTTCTTCTGCAGAGTGTCGTACTGCGCTTTGGCTTTCGACATCAAATCTTGCAGATTGAATCCGCCCATAGTGGCTTTACCGCTTCTCCTTGTAGTCAATCACCGTACGAATCTGCGCCCCGAATTTTTCCCGCATGCGCTGCACCACGGGATCTTGTTCTGCCCGGCTGCGGCCTCCGCCATTGGAAGCCTTGCCGGACCGCGCTTTTGCGTCTGGTTGCGTTCCTACGCTGGTCGCGATCGCTGCGCCAGGGACTACCTTCAGCTTCACCGCCCGACCGAGAACTTCGCTGGCCGAAGCGATTGCCAGCCGTCTGGCCTCCGCACTCAGCGACATATCAATTACCGTTGCCGAAGCCTCGACGCTGATGACCAACTCGTTGCCCTCCAACGCCCATTCGCCAGCTTCGAGCATCAACATCAGCACGCGTTGATTGCCATTGGTAAGCGCCTGTAAGACAGCGGTCCGCAGGTTTTCCAATTGGGCCGATGTGGAAGACGAGTTGCGGCCAGCTGGCGCTGATTGCAGCTTCGCAGAGTCAGATTGTGGTTGCGGCGTGGACTGGGCTCGGAATTCAGTGGGGATTCGGGATTGGCTTTCGGGCTCGTCTTCAGCCATGTTTGCTGGGGCGGCAGCTCCCATGACAACACGCGCTGTACTGGGAGCTGGAACCATGCGCGGCCCGCTTGCAGGTGCAGAGTCGGCCGAGAGTTCCGGCTTGGAACCGCTCTTGCGGGCAGAATCGGCAGCGAAGGGTGAAGCCTGTGCGGCACGATTGGGCGAGTTTGGTTCTGCGTGGCGAGTTACGGGCGCACCTGCGGCAGTATTCTTGATCGCCGCCGGCTGACGTGAGGTTGCGTGTGACGGTGAAGCAGCCGCTTCGCTGAGCAACTGCTCAAGCGGGAGCAACCGTTGAGCGTGGGCCATCTTCAGCAAGCCCAGTTCAAGATGGAAGCGCTGCTCCCGCTTGTAACTTAGCTCGCCATGAGTGCGCAGCATGATCTGCAAATGGCGGGTCAGGTCTTCCTCGCTGAACGATTCAGCAACGCGAGCAACCCGCTCACGTTCTTCGCCGGAAATTTGCAGCAGTCCAGACCCCTTACCTGCGATCTTGGCAACCGTGGCATTGCGCAGGAAGCGCACCATTTGCCGAGCAAAATGAGTAGGACTGTGACCTTCGCTGATCAGATGATCCACTCGTCGCAGAATGTCTTCGCTCGCGCCGCTTGATACCGCCTGCATCACTTCTTCGAGAATGTGCGAGGGAGCAGCCCCCACCAGGTTGCGAACCGAATCGACCGTAAGCTTTCCGCTGGAAGAAGCAATGGCTTGGTCGAGAATCGAAAGCGCGTCACGCATGGATCCGTCGCCGGCCTCGGCCAGCAGAGCGAGAGCGTCATCGTCAGCCTCAATATTCTCGCGGTTGGTGAGGTCGCGCAGTTGGCCCACGATGTCGTCGAACTTCACGGCGCGAAAACTGAAGTGCTGGCAGCGCGAGCGAATGGTCTGGGGAATGTCCTCGGGTTGCGTGGTGGCCAGCATGAAAACGATGTGATCAGGCGGCTCCTCTAGCGTTTTCAGCAGCGCGTTGAAGGCGGCATCGGTGATCTGATGAGCTTCGTCGAGGATGTAGACTTTGAAACGGTCGCGCGCCGGACGGTAGCGGGCGCCTTCGCGCAATTCGCGAATCTCGTCAATGCCGCGGTTGGTGGCTGCATCGATCTCGATTACATCGACGGAATTTCCGACGCGGATCTCAGTGCAGGATTCGCAGATGCCACAAGGCTCAGACACGGGCTTTTCAGAGGAGCGGCAGTTCAGCGCCATGGCCAGGATGCGCGCCACGGTCGTCTTGCCAATTCCGCGATGTCCGCTGAAGATGTAGCCATGAGCCGTTCGGCCTTGTTCGATGGCGTTCTGCAAAGTGCGGGTAACGTGCTCCTGGCCGATGACGTCGGAGAACTTTTGCGGCCGGTATTTACGTGCCAGGACGGTGTAGCTCATGGGGAACGAAACCCTGATTATACGTGATAGTCTAGGGCGTCCACAGGGCAGTGCGGGGGCAAAACCTTGAGTCGCAGAGGACGCGGGGGAACGCCGCAGGGGACGCCGAGAGAATCGATTCAACCACTCAAAAACACCTACGGCATGCGTGACAGGCGATTACGAAGGTCTTGCTAAGCCGCCACCCACGCGATAGGCTAAAGCGTCGGAACTTATGGAGGGCAGTGGTCCGGCTTTAAGCCGATACCGCGCAAAGGAGCGTTCTCATGCAACTAAAGCTTAATTCCCGGACCATTGATGGCATCTTTTCTGTGAATTGCAACGGGAGAATCGTGTTCGGAGAAGAATCATCTCTTCTGCGAGACCAGATCAAGAAAGCGATCGCTGAGCATAAGCGCATCGTGCTCAATCTGGGTGAGGTGAACTATATCGATTCTGGTGGGCTGGGCACGCTGGTGGCCCTGCACACGACCGCGCGCAACGCCGGAGGAACGATCAAGCTTGCCAATCTAACCGAACGCGTTGGTGATTTATTGCAGGTCACCAAGCTGTTGACAGTTTTCGACGTGTACAATTCCGAGGCTGAAGCCTTGGACTCTTTCCGCAAGGGGGCGGCGGCTTAGTCCGTCGCCGCGTGTGCGGCGTCCACTGCCGCACGCGGTCCGTTCTCGAATGGCCTCACGCCTGGTTTTCCTTCTTGGGCTGCTAATCAGCGCCAGCGGTTTCGTCTCTCCCGCCGTGGCGCTGGCCATGGGGCTGGTATTCGGGCTGCTGTTTTCTCATCCCTACGACCGCGAAGCAAAAAAATACTCCAAGTTTCTTTTACAGGCCTCCGTAGTGGGACTCGGCTTCGGCATGAACCTGCATGCGGTGATGCGGGCCGGTCGAAGCGGTTTTCTCTACACCGTCCTCGGGATTACCTTCGCGCTGGTCGCTGGGATGGTTCTCGGTACGCTGCTGGGCGTGCAGAAGACGCCCGCATTTCTAATTTCGACGGGGACCGCAATTTGCGGAGGCAGTGCCATTGCGGCGGTTGGACCGATCGTGCAAGCGAGCGACGAAGAGATGGCGGTATCGCTGGGAACTGTATTCGTGTTGAACTCCGTGGCGCTACTGATCTTTCCTGCGATTGGAGCGGGGCTCAAACTCACGCAGACGCAGTTTGGACTGTGGGCTGCGCTGGCAATCCACGACACGAGCTCGGTAGTGGGCGCGGCTGCAAAGTACGGGGTGGAGGCGCTGGCGGTTGCGACCATAGTGAAGTTGGCGCGCGCGCTTTGGATCGTGCCGCTCTCAGTGGCAACCGCCATGGCACGCCGCGCGAAGGCCAAGATCCAGTGGCCGTGGTTCATCGGCTTGTTTTGCCTGGCTGCAGTCTGCAATACCTATCTTTCTGCAGGTGCGCCCGTCTATGGCGTACTAGTGAGAGTGGCGAAGGTCGGGCTGACCGCCACGCTCTATCTGATCGGCAGCGGCATTTCGGTGGCAACGCTGAAGGAAGTAGGACATCGTCCCTTGCTGCAGGGCATCCTTCTGTGGCTGCTGGTCTCGGTGGGATCGCTGTGGCTGATTCGGACGGGATGGATTGGGCTGTGAAAAAAATCATGCGTTCCATTGTCAGAGAATCTCGTGAAAGCAACGCGGCAGGAATGCGCTTACGGATCGAAAAGACGATTCGGACAATTCCGCGTGGCAAAGTCTCGACCTACGGCGCCATAGCGCGGGCCGCGGGATATCCCGGAGCAGCTCGGCAGGTGGCTGCAGTTTTGAGGCGCTCTTTCGGGCTTCCCTGGCAGCGCGTGCTGGGAGCGGGTGGCGAGATTAAGTTGCGCGGCGATTCCGCCATCGAACAGCGATTGCGACTGGAGGCTGAGGGCGTGCGCTTCCGGGGGCGGCGCGTAGATATCAAACGGCATGAGATTAAGTTCGGGCGAGGGGGTCGACCGAACTAGCGTTTCATTCCTTCAATGTCCTCCAATGTCCTCCCCACATCCTGGCCACTACGCTGCCGAGGACAGGACAACGACACAAAACAGCAAGAACAGAACCTCAGTTCCCAGAGGCCAGAACCCATTTTTCCCGCGTGAACCGCAACCCTCCCAGAGCCGCGGCAATAAACCGGAGACACCCAGCGATCAGAATCCCCTCAACCGGCCTTAGAGGCAGGGTGCACTCCACACTTCTTCCACACTTCTCCTCCTCCCTCCGCCACGCCGTTCCCAAATAAATTAGGAGAGCCTGCCAATAGTATAAGCAGCGACGTACGAGAACGATCCGAGCACCACGAAAATGGTCAGAATCCAAAGTGGGGTGATAAGGTGTCTGCGACTCCGGGAGTCAGAATGGCAAGCACCAAGGTCAGCAACGTGCCAACGAAAAGTAGAGCCCAGCCGGCAAGAAGAATTCTTGCGAACCTACAGCGTCAACCTTCACGCGGCCATTCTACTGTCTGTCAGCCGGTTACCGGCTTGTTGACGCGCTGTTCTTCAGCCGCCAACGGCCAACGGCTAACGACCGCTCTTGAATTGCTCGTCAATTTCCACCTGATATCCCGCGACCAAGCGGTTAGTCTCGTTGGCCATGCCCACGACTGCCATCAGTTCTTTGAACATGGCGTCGGTCATACCTTTCTTTTGCGCGGCCGCGGTATGCGACGCAATGCAGTAGTCGCATTGATTGCTCACGCTCACCGCCACGTAGATCATTTCCTTGGTCAGCGGATCAAGCGCGCCCGGCACCATGATCTGCTTGATGTCTTCCCAAGTTCGCTTCAGCGTAACCGGATCATGAGCAACTGCCTTCCAGAAGTTATTCACCCAATCCGTTTTGCGCGTAGCCATGATGTCATCGTAGATCGCCCTGACTTCTGGGCTGGCATCCTTGTATTCGATGAGTCCGAAAGTTGCCATGCTGCTCCAGTCTTTTACGAAAGATCAATACAAAAACTTTATCGCAGAGCCCGCAGAGAACCCCCACAGAGGGCGCAGAGAAAACAGTATGGGCATTGTGGGGTTCTCAGCGTTTTTTTTCGGATTTTCTAAGCGAGCTCTGCGACTCAGGACCTGTCTTCGTTTTCAACGAGCCGCTACTTCGGTAATTCTCCGCTCAGCAGTCTATCAAGACCCGCCGCCGGACAGCGCACGCCTAGATAGAAATGGCCGAAGAGCGCATAAACCGCACTGACTTCGTCAAAGCGCATCTCATATATTAGCTTCTTAAATACTAGTGGATCGTCCGCGAACAAATCGACGCCCCACTCCCAATCGTCGAATCCGATTGACCCGGTGATGATCTGCTTGACCTCTCCCGCATAGCGGCGGCCAATCAAGCCGTGCTCATTCATCTGACGGGCGCGCTCTTCAATGGGGAGCTTGTACCAGTTCTTGTCCTCGCCGCGCCGCCGGTCCATCGGATAGAAGGAGATATAGCGATGCCGAGGAATTTCAGGGAACAAGCGCGGGCGCATGGCTTCCCTGTGGCGCCCCAGTTTGCATTCGATTTCTGCTTTCCACTGGTCCGAGTGTGGTTCGATCCCTTGATCCGTCAGCTCTTTGTATATCTTGACCGTGGAGTCGTAAAGTCCCAGTTCGATGATGGACAGATAGGAACTCATGGGCTCGAGATAATCGCTGAGGCGCAGATTGGCGAGCTTCAGTTCGGCCTGATTCAGATCAGCGAATGATTCGCGGAAGTGTACGAACATCAGGTCGCCCTTGTGTCCGATGAGCGAGTACAGGGCCGACTGTCCGCCTGAATTCTGCTCCATGGCGGCGAGCAGCGAGGATGCTTCCTCGGCGATGGCCGCGCGTTCCGCTTCGGGCAGCACGCGCCACGCCGTTCGGCGGAAACGCATCATCTGGTGCAGGACGCTGTAGCCTTCCGTGGTGAGCGGGACGGGAGGGGTCTCCGCGGTCACGGTCTTGGAACGGATGGAGTGCGAGGCCGTCATGAATCCCTCTTGGACGCTTTCTCAGTTCTCAATTCCAGCCCACTATTGTACGCGGGAGAACGTGTACGCGGGAGAAGGTGAGGAAGCCATCCCGCAAGGAAGTCGATGCATTTTCTGGGCCAGAAGCGTCGTTCTTCGCTGTCTTCGCGATAAACCGTCCAAACGAGCGGCTTTCAGTTCAATTCAGTCGGATGTTTCCAGTTCAGAATTTACCAGAGCTTCCCAGTCAGCGTGCGTGAAACCCGACGCGGCCAACATTTCCTGCAGATGCGGTGCCCCGTGGAGAATCGGCACCAGGTCCTTTTCCGCAATCATCGCGTCCTCTTCGTTTTTCATTCCTGCGTTGGTAAAGTGAGGAATAGACCGTGGGGTTTGCCCGTCGTTCGCGAGCGATTCGAGAGGAGAGTCGGAAGCGCATGATTCGCGAATCTCAGGGCCTTATCGATTGGCGGAAGCCTTATTTTCCAAATCAGGTTGGAAGCCGATTCGATCCAGAGCTGGCTTGATTTCTGCATTGGACATAAAGAGTTTCCAAATGAGACCAGACCGGTAATTCTCAATCATCACGACAATGGGAGCCTGATTAAGTCCCATGTAGACGTCTTCGAACCAGTCTTCTGAAAGACTGAAGCCGTCGCGAAAGCCGTAAACCCCCCATAACTTTTCGCCAAGATCTCGATAGAAATATTTCAGGGCTTTCATTGATTCAATAGGAGTGTACGGAAACGAAGCGAGCGCCGCCGTGCAGGTGATCGTTCCATTGTCGTCTCGCGGGTACGCGCGCGCGCCAGCGGCATTGATGCCGGCGGAACGCCCCCACGAATTATCCCTATAGCCAACATACTTCCCGGGGTTGGCGACAGCGTAAGCGTGGCTGATCAGCGCAATGTTGCGATTGTTCTTGAAATAGTTTGTGTAAGCGTCTTTTTTGTCGCGAGGGTCGAAGCCGAGAAATGAGTAGTGGGTAAAAAAAAGCTCTTCTCCATTTCCCTCTCCGACATCGAGTTTGATGCTGTAATAGCTATTTCCATTGACGTAGTGATCGCCTTGGGTAGTTCGACTCCACCAGCGGCGATATTGGACCGCTCGCTCCGACTGTCCTGCCCAACCGGTGTAATACATCGTGGCCGGGATGGGATGAGTGGGCGATGCGATCGCGAGCAGATAAACGATCATCGTCTCATTCCATCCAATCAGAGGATGATGTAAGTAAAAGCCATAATCTGGCGACCAGTGCCAGTACAGAAAGTTACTGTTGCTGTCGCCGCGGTACCAGTCCCATTCGACTGATCTCCACAGTGAAGTCATAGTTTTCTGGATCTCCTGCTCCGCGGCGGTATCCCGGGTGAAATACTGTCGAGCCGCTAGAAGTCCCTGCATGAGAAATGCTGTTTCGACGAGATCGCCGCCATTGTCGTATTTCCCGAAACGCGCAATTATTTTCCCTGTTCTGCCGTCTAGGAAATGCGGGAATACCCCATGGAATCGATCCGCCTTGGACAGAAAGCGAGTGATCTTCAGCATGCGCTCGACACCCTGCTCCCGGGTGATGAAGCCGCGCTCCAGGCCAACAAGCAGCGCCATGATTCCGTGGCCGGAAGCTCCCACCGCGACCAGGTTTTCATCGCCAGGCAAAATTTCAATTGCCATGCCAGCCATCGGGTGCGCCCCATCCCAGTAGTATCTAAAACAGGCTTCTTGAACCATGGTGAGGAGTTCCTCATCACTCAATGCGCGGGTGCCAGCCTGTACTTCCGCGGAGAGCGGTGACTCGTCGTAGTTCACATCTACGGCGCTAATCTTATAGAAGGAAGTCTTGCCGCTTTCACCGAGGAAGTCCTCGTAACGAGTGGTGCTCCCTTTCTGAATGGCGATTGGCGTGTATTTTTTCCCGTCGAAGGAGCGGTAAATCTTGTAATAACGTAAGCCAACCTCGTTGCTGGGAGTCCATGTCAAATCAATGTGCCTGTCATAGCCCTTCGCGTTGAGGCCAGTGGGTGCCGTGGGCCCGTTGCGGCTATCCGCGACGTCATCGCCAACCGTAATCTCATCGATATAAATCGTGTGGGGCTTCCCATCGTCCAGCCCCTGAAAGATCGTTATCCGTCCAAGACCGCGCGGATCGAACTGCGGCGCCCGTGTCTCCTTGACAGGGCCTACGAATGAATCGAATGGCAACTTTATTCTTGTCCACGTGCGGGCGGGAAGCTTGTCCTGGCGACCGATCAGCCGGATGCCGGGCGTGCCTTCGTCATTCACGTCTTTCAAATAGATCAGGGGTGATTCATCTGCAGGAAGATCAGTTTCTGAATAGCACCAGAAAAACAATGAACTGCCTGAAAAGTCGGCGGTACCATACCGGGCCTTGACCTTCAGAGTCATGAGCCAGTCACCGCCCGACTGCGAGCGCCACTTCAGGCGCAGAGAGTTGGGCGGACTAACATAATGAGTTTCATCAGAGGGAAATTTGCCATCGATAAGCTCCAGTTCACTGGGGGATACGAAGGAGCCCTCGCTGTAGTAGAAGGACCGGTAACTTAAGCTGTTTTCGAAAGCCGGACGATCCTGCACCCCATGCGCGAGAGTCGCGATGGATAACAAGAGGAAACCCAGCAGGAGTTCACGCGCTCGCATCGAGGGACCATGCTATTCGATCAAACTTTACGATGCAACGATTCGACACCGGAAAATAAGAGCAGCGATTCTGGTCCAGTGGCGCCGTCCGCGACGAATTGGGTTTTGGCGAAGCACTTTCTGCAAGTAAACATAAAGAAAGAACCTTGTCCCATAGCCCGCAAGAAGGTACACTTAAACCAATCTTCGCGTGAATCCCAAGACCTCAGATAGTCATGTCTGTATGCACATTTTCCGACTGCGTCGCGGTCTGGCATTCGTCTCGTTCTTCGTCGCGCCTGCTTGACCACGCCTTGCTCGACAACGTCCGAGACTGGGCACCCACTCCCACAGCGGAGGAAGCGCTACAGGCCCGGCGAGAACAATTACGTATCGAACGATCTTTTAATATGGGAACTCGAGGGTTAGGCCTTTCGCTGAGTTGTTTTTTATTCTTGCTCGCGCTTACCGGCGTTCTGCGCGCGGAAGCTGCTCCCTTTGACCTTCTTGGTCCCAAAGTGGAGGTACGAGTGCAACGATCGGGCGCGACTCTGCCCATTTCCGAGGTACCGAATCTCCAACCTGGAGACCGGCTATGGGTGCATCCTGATTTGCCCGATAGCCAGTCAGTGCACTATGTGATGGTGGTTGCCTTTTTGCGCGGAGTCACGAACCCTCCGCCGGATTCCTGGTTTACCCACATCGACACGTGGGACAAATCGGTTCGCGAGGAGGGAGTCTTCGTCAAGGTGCCAGAGGAGGCAGAGCATGCTCTGATCTTGCTGGCGCCTGAAACGGGAGGAGCGTTCAGCACGATTCGCACTGCCGTCCGAGGCAAGCCAGGTGCGTTTGTTCGCGCCGCACAGGATCTGCAACAGGCAAGCCTGGAGCGCTCCCGTCTGGAGCAATATCTGGACGCGCTCCGCGAGATTCCTACCGGCGATCCAGAGCAGCTAAAGACCCGCACAACGCTACTCGCTCGCAGCCTGAATATCCGTCTCGACCAGCAATGCTTTGACAAGCCCAGCGCTCAGCAGCTGCCCTGCCTGACCCAGAATACGGATCAATTAGTGTTAGATGACGCGCACAGCCAAACAGTGGTTGCCACGCTGACCTCGGGAGCGCCTACAGATTTACTCGCCCAGATCAGCTCCACTCCCACAGCGAGAAGCGGATATTACAGTCCGTATATCGGGGCTGCGGTGGACGTGATACGCATTCTCAGCACAGCGCACACGGCGCAGTACCAGTACATTCCCGCACTGGCGCTGCCCACACACGATCAACTCAATTTGCGTCTCAACAATCCGCCTTCGTTCCGCAATCCAAAGTCGGTATTGGTGATCGGGTTGCCCCCGGTTCGATCTACGCCTCTGCCGCCACTGCGAGCGGTTGATGCGACCCAAGTTTTATGTCTGAATAAGCCTTCGCTTGTCTTGACAGTCGAAGGAGCTCCGCTGGTCTTCGCAACCGAACTGGCGCATAACTTTGTTCTCCATGTGGAGTCTAAGTCAGTCATCGTCGATCTTCCTGCCAAAGCCGCGTCAGCCGAGGGTGGATTTATTGTTGACACAGCCGCGATGCAATCGAAGGACATAGACGGCGAAATAATTGGGACCCTCCGCGGAACTTGGGGGTTCCGCTCCTTTGATGGTCCCCGCTTCCGCCTGCGGGCTTCGCGCCCCGGACCATGGGCACTAGCTTCAAAGGACGCCAGCGCGCTGATTGTCGGACGCGAGGACACTCTGCACCTGCAATCTGCGGGTGTGTGTTGCGTCAGTGAAGTGATCGTAAGGGATGAAACAGGCAAGACTCTTCCGGCTAACTGGAAGGTTTCGAAAAGTGACGAGCTCGAAGTCAAAGTTTCCTTGCAGAACGCGAGCATGGGCGCAATGAAAATGGCAGTGAAGAAGTTTGGAGTGCGCGAATCAGATGAGATTCCACTTCATAGCTACGCTGAAGCGGGCCGCTTGGATGGTTTCAGCATCCATGCGGGCGATGCGGAAGGTGTCCTCAGAGGAACCCGGCTCGACCAGGTCACTGGAATCGAATTCAGCGGGCTGCACTTTGATCCCGGGAAACTTTCTCGCGCGAATCAAGAAGATGAATTGAAAGTTGTCACAAAGGAGTCGGCGGCTGCCGCCGCCTTAAGATCCGGAGATTCCGTCAGTCTTCACGTAAACCTTAAAGATGGCCGCGTTCTCGATCTGCAAAGCTCGGTCGGAGCCCCACGCCCAAGCATGAGCATTCTGAGCAAGAGCGCTCAACTGGATCCAGCCTCAACTCCGTCATTGATCCATCTCAGTAACCAGGATGAGCTGCCGCAGGACGCGCGTCTGAATTTCTTTCTCAAGACACAGGTGCCGGAGGCATTTCCTCCAACCGAAAAGGTCGAGGTCTCGACCGCGGACGAATCATTTCGCACGGTCCTGAGCGTCAAGGATGGCAATCTCACGTTGCAAGACTCGAAGACTGTCTTGGCGGTTCTCGATCCCATGAAGCTCCTGGGACCATCAGCCTTCGGACCACTGAAGTTTCGTCCCGTCACCGCCGACGGTATCGAAGGAGACTGGCAACCGTTAGCGAATCTGGTAAGGGTTCCTACGCTCAAGGAAGTCCGCTGTGTCCCGGCCCCTAATAATCAGTGTGCCCTCAGCGGCGACAAGCTTTTTCTTCTCGATGCGGTAAGCACAGATCCGGATTTCACCAACTCGGTCCCCGTTCCGGAAGGTTTTGTGGAAGCCACGTTAACCATCCCTTGGCCAAAGGGCAACACCCTGTACATTAAATTGCGGGATGATCCCAGTGCCATCGATACTGCGACTGTTCCTTTGCTGAGCCCGCAGTAGTAGAGTCATGATTTGCGCCGAGTGCGCCATCCTTTGAAGAAATGTAACAGGCGTACAAGGGGATGTGTCGAATCTTGGCGACCTGGATTCTCTTTGCACAAATTAAGCGGGAAAAGCGCAAACTCGATATTGCGTTCGCCAATTGCCAGTGTTGCGAAGTATGCCCCCTTCTGTTACCCGCGCCCGCGTTTGCAAGACGAAGGGTCCAGCTTTCAGCGTGTTTTAGAAGAAGCCCGTCATCAGCTTGCTCGCCACTATCTCAACAACTCCGTCCTCGAATTGAATGAAGCTGCCTACCTCCTGGGATACGAGGACGGAAACTCCTTCGTTCGTGCTTTCCGCACTTGGGAGGGAGTCCCACCTGCCCGCTGGCGCGAAAACAATCGTCCAAGGGCAGCATCGTAACCGGGCAGCAATTTGTAAGGAGAAGCAATGAAACAACGCAAACTTGGAAAAAGCAATTTGGAAGTATCAGCCATCGGGCTGGGCTGCATGGGACTAAGCTTCGGCTTCGGGCCCGCCGTGGACAAGAAAGAAGGGATCTCGCTGATTCGAGCGGCAGTCGAACGCGGCGTCACATTCTTCGATACCGCCGAAGTCTACGGTCCATTCACGAACGAACAGCTAGTGGGCGAAGCTCTTGCTCCATTCCGCGGTCAGGTGGTGATCGCAACGAAGTTCGGCTGGGCGCCGAATCCGGAGGACGAAGGCAAGTGGACTGCCTTGGATAGCCGGCCAGAGCACATCAAGGAAGCGGCCGAGGGCTCGCTCAAGCGGCTCAAGACTGACGTCATCGATCTGTACTACCAGCACCGAGTTGACCCGAACGTGCCCATCGAAGACGTCGCCGGAGCGATGAAGGAGCTCATTCAGCAAGGTAAGGTGAAGCACTTCGGCCTTTCTGAAGCAGGCGTGCAAACGATCCGCCGCGCAAACGCAGTCCAGCTGGTCACGGCACTCCAGAGTGAATATTCACTCTGGTGGAGAGAGCCTGAGAAGGAAATTTTACCGGCGCTCGAGGAACTCGGGATCGGATTCGTTCCATTTAGCCCCTTAGGAAAAGGGTTCCTCACGGGCAAGATCAACGAAGAAACGAAGTTCGATAAGACCGATTTCCGCAATATCGTCCCGCGCTTCACGCCGGAGAACCGCAGAGCGAATCAGGCCTTGGTGGATTTGCTCAGCAAGATCGCCGAACGGAAGAAGGCGACACCCGCGCAGATCGCGCTCGCCTGGATCCTCGCCCAGAAGCCTTGGATGGTTCCCATCCCCGGCACAACGAAGTTGCACCGGCTGGAAGAAAACATCGGCGCCGCTGCCATTGAACTAACACCCGACGATCTCCGCCAAATCGACAGCGCCACTTCGAAGATTCCGGTGCAAGGAGCGCGGTACCCGGAGAACCTACAGAAATTGGTCAATCGCTAAGTCGGCAGGTCTCTCGGGAGAAGCAGCATGCGAATCGGGATTCTCGGTTCCGGGTTGATGGGTGCAAAGCTTGGAACGATCTTCGCCCGAGCTGGACATGAAGTCGTGTTCAGCTACTCGCGGAGCAACCAAAACTCAAGCGGCTGGCGCGCGATGCTCAAGGCAACGCCCGCGCCGGCGTGGAGATGTCATGAGTAACAAGAAGATCTGGTTTATCACTGGAGCCAGCCGTGGCATGGGCGTCGATTTCGCCAAGGCCGCCCTGGCGGCGGGCCACGCGGTTGTGGCCTCGGGCCGGGACAAAGACGTCGTGTCCAAGGCCTTGGGTCACTCGAACGACCTGCTGGCCGTCAAGCTGGATGTCACCAGGCGCGCCGATGCCGAGGCGGCGGTGCGGGCCGCTGTCGACCGGTTCGGCCGCATTGACGTGCTGGTCAACAATGCCGCCAGCTTTTATGCCGGCTACTTCGAGGAGCTGACGCCGGAGCAGATCGAGCGGCAGTTGGCGACGAGCCTCATGGGCCCGATGAACGTCACCCGCACTGTCCTGCCGGTGATGCGCAAGCAGCGCTTGGGGCACATTATCTCGATCTCCTCGTCAGCGGGCCTCGTCGGCTTCGAGTTCTGTACCGCCTACGCCGCGTCGAAGTTCGGCCTTGAGGGCTGGATGGAGTCGCTGCACGCCGAGGTCGCGCCGTTCGGCATCACCACTACCATCGTCAACCCAGGGTTCTTCCGCACGGAGCTCCTCACGGAGCAATCGACGAACTACGCCGAGCCGTCCATCGAGGACTACGACCAGCGCAGAGCGAAGCAGCTCGAGTTTTGGAAAGGCCAGAATGGCCAGCAGGCCGGCGACCCGGCGAAGCTCGCGCGAGCGCTCATCATCATTGCGAACCAGGAGCCACCGTCGCGCCGCTTTATCGCCGGTGCCGATGCCATTGCCACCGCGGAGCAGAAGGTCGCCGATCTGAAGGCGCAGATCGACGCTAACCGGGACCTCTCGACGTCGCTCGCTTTCGACCGAGCGCCCGCCGCATGATCGATATTGATGGCGATGCGCGTACGGGCACTCCATCAGCGGCGGGATCATCGTGATCGCCAAAGCTAATGGCGGGGTTAAGATCTTGCCAGCGTGCGCGATATCCCGAAGAGCTGCAGCGCATGCCCGGCCGGTAAGCCAATCTGGTTCGTGTGGGATGACGGCAAGCTGTACCTCTTGCCGGTGAGGGGGTCAGATACACAGTGGTACAAGAACGTTCTGAAGAACCTCTCAATTCGGATTGATGCTGGGGGTGCACAGAGTGAACTTAAGGTTGTTGCTGTCACTGACGCCACGCAGGTGAAGTCCGTGATCGAGAAACTCCGCGACAAGTACGGGGCAAACGACGTGAAGAAGTACTATTCAAAGCTTGACGTTGCTGTTGTCGCTCAAGTGCGGTGATGGCGTCCCCTTTCCGCTATGGGTCATGCTCGCTGCCAAGCGATTACCGAGTCAATCCTGTGGCGTACTACGAAGGCTTGGCCGACCAACCATCCGGGATAGTCGCATCTGCCAGTGCACCGCGATCTCAAACCCGGAAAGGTCATGCTCAATGCCCGCCGACTTGCCCGGTGCCGTCCCGCGGAATAAACTTCGGGAACGTTGGTTACCCCACACCATCCCGCAGCCGCCATGATCGGTCAAACGCTCGGCCGGTACCAGATCGTCGAATGCCTGGGCGAAGGTGGTATGGGCGTAGTGTTCCGCGCCAAGGATCCGCGACTCGAGCGCGACGTGGCGCTCAAGGTACTGAAGCAGGACGCGCTTCACGACGAAGATTCGAAGCGTAGGTTCAGACTGGAAGCGCGCGCCTTTGCGCAACTGCTCCACCCCAACATCGCGACGCTGTTCAATTTCGACTCGGACCGAGGTGTCGATTTCCTTGTGCTCGAGTTCGTGCCCGGCGAGTCGCTGGCCCACACGCTCATGAACCGCTCCCCGAGACCCGGGCCCGCGCCATCGTACTGGATGTCACCGAGGGCCTCCAGTCAGCGCATGAGAAGGGCATTGTCCATCGCGACCTCAAGCCTGGGAATATCATCATCACGCCGCGCGGGCGCGCCAAGGTACTCGACTTCGGTCTCGCCCGCGTGACGCCGGGAACCGCGAGCCTCACGCAGTCGAACCCCATCAGCGGCCCGTCCGCCCTGGTCGGCACCGTGCCCTACATGTCCCCCGAGCAAGTGCGAGACGGCCGCGTGGACGCTAGTTCCGATCTCTACGCGCTTGGCGCGCTGCTGTTCGAGATGACGACGGGGAGGCGCCCATTCGCCTGCGACGATGTGCTCTCGCTTCTCTACCAGATTGCCCACGAGCCCGCGCCGCTCTTGCGGGTTGTGCGCCCGGGGCTCTCGGCTGAGCTCGACACAGTGGTGGCGCGCTGCCTCGAAAAGGCACCGCTGCGCCGCTTTTCAGATGCGGGCGCCCTGCTTCGCGCGCTGCGTGGTGATTCCTCAGACGACGGTCGGGGATTGCCCACCCGAGCCTCGTCGTTTGCAGGCGGGGCCCCTGAGTCCGGTCCGGGTAGGGGCATTCAATCGCTGGTGATGCCGCCGTTCGAGAATCGCTCGGGCGACCCGACCCAGGAGTTCTTTGCCGACGGGATGACCGACGCGCTAATCGCCGACCTCGCGCAGATCGCGGCGCTGCGGGTCATCTCGCGCACTTCGGCAATGCGGTTCAAGGGGACCCATCCGCCATTGTCCAAACTCGCGCGGGACCTGCGTGTGGATGGCGTAGTCGAGGGCTCGGCGCTGCGGGTCGGCGACCGAGTGCGCATCACAGTGCAGTTGGTCGATGTGGCGGACCGGAGCTTGTGGGCGAAGAGTTACGAGCGCGGCCTTACTGACATCCTTGCCCTCCAGAGCGATGTCGCGCACGCGATCGCCGACGAGATTCGGATCCAAGTGACACCCGACGAACGAGCGCGACTGCGATCCAAGGGGGCGGTCAATCCCGCGGCGCACGTCGCCTATCTACAGGGATCGTTCCTGTGGAACCGGTTCACCGGCGAATCGGTGAAAGAGGCAATCCGGCGTTAGGAGGAGGCGCTGGCGATCGATCCCAACTACGCGGCCGCCTACGCCGGTCTCGCCGATAGCTATATCATGCTCGCAAACCACCACATCCTCCCGCCGCGCGGGGGCTCTCACTCGATGAGTCGCTAGCCGAACTCCATACCTCCCTCGGTTGGATTCATCGTCTTTTCGACTGGGATTGGCCGGCCGCCGAGCGCAAGTCCCTGCGCGCGGTGCAACTCAATCCCGGCTATGCGTTCGGACGAAGCCGACATGCGCTACTGCTATCGGGGATGGGGCGCCACGAGGAAGGCATTGCCGAGGCCCAGCGGGCGTACGAGCTCGATCCTCTGAATCCGCTCACCTACACTGTAGTGGGCGATACTCTTTTCTACGCGCGCCGCTTTGATCGCTCCCTAGCGTCATACCGGAAATGCCTCGAGCTGGACCCGACCTTTGGAGCGGCCCACACTGATCTTGCGCGCTCGCTGGAGCAAGTGGGGCGGGCAGACGAAGCGATCGAAGAGTTCGTGCGAGGGACCGCGGGACCTGATGGCTTGCCGCGGCCCTCGTCCGGACTGGCGATCCTCTACGCCCGCGCCGGGCGGCTGGACGAGGCTCGCGCCACCCTAGAAGAAGTGCAGGCGCTGGCACGGGAGCAGTTCGTCTCGCCCTACGGCATCGCTTCGTACTACGCAGTCATCGGGGACAATGACCGCGCGCTCGATTCGCTGAAGAAGGCGTACTCCGAGCGCGATGGAACGCTGGTGTGGCTCAAGGTGCACCCGCGGCTCGATGGGCTGCGAGGTGAGCCGCGCTTTCGCGACCTGCTTGGCCGCATGCGGCTTGATTCGTGAGCGGCAGCGGAAGATATTTGGCTTGGCGGGCCGGAAGTTAGGGTCGAGAAGCACTAGGACTTCTCGGTACCGATCGGAGCTGGCGACCATTTGGACACTTCCGGATTGCCGACATGGTGGAGTCAGGAATTATCGCGATTGCCTTCAACAACCCACTTCAGAGGTGGTGTCTATGTGTTTTCAGGGCCTCATTGCCGACGCGAGTCTGGCGGCACGAGGTTGTTCGCGCGATAGTACACGACAAGCTGGCCGTAGTGCTCGCCGCTGTGCTCGATGGCGAACGTCCAGATGGAGGAGTTGTGGGCCATCCGGTTGCCGAAAAATTTCGTGGTTTTGTCCAGCCCCGCGTCGCCTTGCTGTTGAATCACTTTCGCTCCGTCCGCGACGGCCTCTTGCACGAACTTGACGACGTCGGCCTTGGTCTTGAAAACGTCACGCGAAGGATTGTCGCCCTCGCCGAAGTCGGGCCCTACGTTTGATCCGGAAATCCTACGTATCAGGACGAAATCCAGTGCGGCGGCATGCAGAAGATTCAGGGCAAAGGTGCGCTCGTCCTTCTGCACCTTGAAATCGTATTTGTCCTCCGGAAAATCCTGCGCCATGGCGATTAGTTTGTTGCCGATGTCGTTCCACCTGTCCAACATCTCATCGGAGCGAGCGCGCGCGGGACTTGGAGGTTGATTCTGCGTTTGGGCCTGACTGTGAAGACTCATTGCGGCGGCAGCCAGTAGCGTGAGCACAACCACCGCGAAGGAAGACCGCTTCGAAGACTGTTTCATCGTAATTTCTCCTTGGGATTGAGTAGTAGATCGGTCCCCGAGTGAGCGTGAGCTTCAAGGCGACGTAAGGTCATTCCGGACGACCTGGCCGTCCTTCATCACAAATCGAACTCGCTCGAGCTCGGTAATATCGGCGATCGGATCTCCAGCAACGGCGACAAGATCAGCAAATTTCCCGGGCTCGATCGATCCGATGCGGTCCTGCCAGCCCAGCATTTCTGCTGCATTGACGGTGATCGCACGAATAACGTCGAGCGGCGGCATTCCGGCAGTACGCAGGTTAACCAAGGTCGCAGCGCTTGCTTGGCCGCGCGTCTTTCCAGGATAGAACCAGCACATATCCGATCCAGCCGCAGATTTCACCCCCGACTTCAAAACCCGCGGAACCAATTCGTCGTATTGCTTTTGAGCGCGCGCATCAGAGCTGGCATTGGAAGAGTGGAAAGCGGAAGACATCATTATGCTTGGCTCGGTGATCTTCATGAAAAAGCTGCCATACCAAGTGGGCGTCAGATCGAGGAAGATGCCTTTATCGCGCATCTGCATCAGTTGTTCGTCGGTTACTTTGTTGCCATGCTCGACAGAGTCAACGCCGGCTTCGATGGCGGTCTGAATGCTGACGGTATCGACGGCATGGGCGGCAATCTTGAGGTGCTCACGGTGTGCCTCTTCGACCATCGCCGTCAGTGCCGGGAGTGAGATGCCATCGCCGACTGTAACCTTGATTATATCGACGTTATAGAAGACGTTTTGTAGCACCGCCTGCCGCGCTCGGTCAGGGGTATCTATGGAAAGAAATTCCTGTTCTATGATCGCCTGGGCAACGGCGGGATTCAGACTCTGAAGGTATGAATCCAACGCAATAACCTTACGTCCGGATGCCAGGAGTCTCGGGCCGGGAACGCGGCCGGCATTGATCGCGTCCCGCAGCGCGGCATCGCCGTCAATACCGGAGTGCCCGAGATTGCGAACCGTGGTAAAGCCACTCTCCAAATCTTCGCGCGCCAATTGTGCGCCCTGCAACACGCGTTTCGTGGGCGACTCGACAACGGCCAGCAACAACCCCGGAGCAAACATTCCATGTAGTGGCGTCCGATTTCTGCTTCTGGGGGCACAATGATGTCGAGAAGCAGGTGCGTATGACTGTCAATCAGTCCGGGAAGCAAAGTCGCACTGCCCAGATCGATCGTCTTGACGCCCGGCGCATGCGCTTGTACCTGCGTGGGAGAACCTACCTCCTTGATCTTGCCATTTTCAATGAGCACGGCTGCGGGCGAAAGCACCTGCCCGGTCCGGGGATCGAGCATCCGGGCAGCCATTACCAGGGTCTGGACGTTGGGCGTTTGGGCGATGACGTGTCCAATTGAAAACAAGACGAAAAATGATGCGGCCAAGACCGTCCATAACTTAGGCATGCGACTCAGTCCTCCGTATCGTGCTCCCAGCGACTCTCCACGATGTCTACTACGTCTAACGTTTATTCTACTACAATAGACGTGGACGCAAGCAAAAAGTCTCAGGGAGAACTCACTATGTGCGTGGGGGCACCGCCCTGGGCACCGCCTCGGGGGTCGAGTAAGGAAGCGTACGGCCTGTGTGTGGTGATTTCCCGAAAATTACCGCTTCACAACAAAACAACAAGCGGTATGCGCTACGGTTCCAAAAACGCCCCAAAGTAGGACAGCGCCGAACATTACGGAGAGCAGCATGCTCGCTGCGCGATACGTTGGTTGGGGCTGAGCGGCCAACCGGGCAAGGCGATGGCTTATAAAGGACGAGGCTGACGCCTGCAGCAACAGCCCCTTATCTGGATTGGCAAGCTTTGCGAGTGCAGACACCAACTCTTCCCCGTGAGCGCTCTGAATCACAGACTCGTGGCAAGAGAGCTCTCGATAGAGCGCGAGGCGAGATCCGGTGATCCAGACAAGCGGATGGAACCACAGCACGCAAAGGCTCACTTCGTGAATCAGGCGTATTAAGTTGTCGCGCCTTCGCGCGTGGCTCAGTTCGTGGATGAGAACCGCGTTTAGTTCATGTTCGCTTAACAACCGATCAATTCCATGGGGAAGTGAAATATGAGGATGCAGAACCCCGTCTACCGCTGGAGCGTGCCAAGTCTCAGCGAACCTTACCGGGACGCCCTGGGCAACGAAACCCGGCCTCGACAGACGAGCACTCTGACCACCCGTGGCCCGCGTATCGCTACGCTCAGCGCGTATCCGCAAACACAGCCGTGTAAGCATCAGGGTTGCGCAAAGCAACCACACCACCGCAAGCATGGTAGCGGTCTGGCCTTGAGAGATGGTATTCGCGAAGTCGCCGATGATGCCTAACGGTGTGGCCCACGAAAGATGGGACGACCAAAATTTGTCGAGAACTGCGCCCACGGGCAGAATGAAATTGAGCGAGGTCGCTACCCAGATCCAATACTTCGTAGTCGCGCTGCCACCGAGGATGGACGTCAGAGCCCAGGCGGCAAACCCGACGATCGAAGCATACAGGAGGTGAATGTCAAAATAATACAGCGCACGCGTGATGTGCTCATGCATGGCCTTTTCCTCCGCGGCTACGGCTGCTCTTGCTCATTGGCGCCGCGTTTTGAAGAGCTTTCAAGTCTTTCAGCGTGATGGTGCCCGTTTCGAGTAGATTCGAAACCAGTACGCGAGGGGATCCGCCGAATAAATCCAGAAGGTCTCGAACCAGCCCGCTTCGGTACTCGTTCTGGTCGATTGCGGGCTGGAATAGTTGCGCATTGCCAATTTTCTTCACTTTGCGCAGAGCGCCTTTCTGCTCAAGCCTATAGACGAACGTCTGTACTGTTGTGTAAGCAACGCGCTCATCTTCGGGCAAGCTTTCTAGAATCTCGCGGACTGAACAGGTCCCCAGTTTCCAAAACTGCTCCAGGATTCGTGTCTCGGCTTTTGAAAGACGGGCTTTATTCATGTCTCCTATCCATTCTCGGCAATGCTACTACAATGTCCGTTTTAAGGACAAGCGGCCAATTCTCCTCAATTGTTTCAAGGCAAAACAAGATGGATCTTCACGCACCAGGCGAGTTTCGCAGGTGAAGACACGTATCGATAAACGCCCTGCTCGTCAGGAGATCGAAGTCTGAATCACGCTTTTCGCTGCGGTATGGGGGGCCGCTTCCAATGGCGAAAGCAAACGCAAACGTGCTGCGACGACCATCCTGAAGCTACCGCCGCGGTCTTCAGATCGTCGCAGGGATCGACCATGCCCTGGCTGTGCACAGTGTTGGCGAATCGAGCGCCAGATTCCCGCCGAGAAATTCATAGTTCACGGGACATCTTGTAACCTGTGTATAACGGTTGCCAGGTTAGCATGCAGCGACTAGACACTAGAATTGTAACCTTTTGTTGTGGCTATTAATGGTTACAACAAGAGTTCCACCGGCAGCAAGCAGAGCTTCTATGGCAATTCGAACTTTCCAATTACCTTATCCTGAAAGCGCGGTTCAGGATCTTCGTGAACGCCTCGCGCGCACGCGGTGGCCGGACATAATTCCGGGGTCAGGCTGGGATTACGGGGTAAGTCTCGACTACATGAAAGAGATTTGCCAATACTGGAAGGATGAGTTCGATTGGAAGCGGCAGATTGAGAAAATGTCCGCCTTTCACCACTATCGCTATGCGTCGCGAGGTGTAGGTATCCATTTCATCCACGAGCGCGGCAAAGGGCCGGCGCCAATTCCACTGATTCTCACCCATGGCTGGCCTGGTTCCTTTCTGGAAATGCTGAAAGTAATTCCCATGTTGGCTGACCCCGCAAGCTGCGGCGCAAACTCAGCCGACGCATTTGATGTGATTGTTCCCTCTCTTCCAGGATACGGTTTCTCAGACCGCCCCACTGAATCTGGAGTAAACACATTTCGCATCGCCGACATATGGATGGAGCTCATGAAGGAGCTGGGCTACGAGCGGCTGGCAGCACAAGGAGGAGACTGGGGTGCGGATGTGACCACCCTTCTGGGGTTGCGCCATCCTGAGCGGGTCATTGGGATTCATCTTAACTCCATCCCACCGTATAAGCCGTATCTGGAGGCCGGCGCAGTCCTGTCTGAGGTCGAACAAGCGTTCCTAAATGAAGCGAGTCTCTGGTATGAAAAGAGCGGGGCGTACGACCATATTCAGAAAACCGCTCCACAAACGGTTGCTTACGGCCTAACTGATTCTCCGGCTGGACTGGCAGCTTGGATACTCGAAAAGTTCCGTGATTGGGGAGACTGTGACGGCGACATCGAACGCAGATTCACCAAGGATGAGCTGTTAAGCAACATAACACTCTACTGGATGACGCAAACCATCCATTCCTCATGCCGGCTCTATTACGAGGATAACCGCACCCCTCTTCACTTCCAGAAAGGTGATTACGTCACAGTCCCGTGCGGGATTGCGCGTTTTCCGAAACGGGAAGGCGCGTTGCCTCCCAAGCGCTGGATCGAGCGCGGATACAATATCCAGCACTGGACGGAAATGTCCCGTGGGGGCCATTTCGCTGCGCTCGAAGAGCCGGAACTGTTGGTGGAGGATATCCGCTTGTTTTTCCGAGCTTTACGCTCTGATTGAGGACACACTTCTTATGGTCTGATATGATCGGCGTTCCAGGCGTCATCCACGCTCCCGAAAAGCGGTTTCTGTACGCCCGTCCGGATGCGCCGCCGACTATTCGCCATCAGTTCGTAATCGGCCGATAGGATGCCCGCTATCCGCCGCTGCACGGCAAGGGAGGGAATCTACGGTTCACGCTGCGAGCGGGGGAGATACCAACTCGCCCGACTGAGATCACAGTTTCGGAGAACCTAAGATAATGCAGACCAGCATTTTCTTGCAGGCCGCCCTGAATGGCGACCGAATTCACCCAGCAGCACCGCGTGCTCCGACTTCTATCGCGGAAGCGGCTCGCGCGGCCGTGGATGCTGGCGCGCAATCGGTGCATGTTCATGCGTTCAACGATGCTGGTCGGGAGACTCTCGACGGCGCCGCTTGCTCTAAGGTTTTGCGCGCAATCCGAGCTCTCTGCCCTGAGACTCCGATTTCCTTAACAACCTCAGCGGCAATTGTGGGGGATCCAAGAAAGCGTTTCAGTATCGTCGAGGCATGGGAGGAAATGCCTGACCTTGTTACCGGGAACCAGGGCGAAGCGGGAATTGTAGAGCTTTGTGAGTTGCTGCTATCCCGGGGCGTCGGTATCGAGGCTGGATTGCTGAGCATCGATGATGCGCGAGCTTTCGTGCTTTCCGGATTGGCAGGCCGGTGTCGCCGCGTGCTTATCGAGCCGCTTGACGCCGATCCTGACGCTGCTGTTCAGCACGCTGCCGAGATGGAAGACATTGTGGTGTCCGCGGGCATCACGCTGGAGCAGGTTCACCACGGTTACGGCATAGCGTGTTGGGCAGTCAATCGACGTGGCGTCGGTAGAGGGCATGGTATCCGTACGGGGTTAGAAGACATCACGCTGCTGCCTGACGGTAAGCAGGCACGGGACAACGCTGATTTGGTCGCGGCGGCGGCGCGTTTGATCCGCGCACATGTACGGCATTCACTTTTGTGAGACCGCGTCCAGCTCCCTGACCACAGGATAACCTTGTCACCTTGACACTCTAGACCTTGACGATCAGCGGAGGTAATCCAACAATTCATTCAAAGCGAAAGGCCTTCTCATGAATCGAAGCACGAAAACCCTGCACATGGCCGTCACAGCGTCCTCACTGCTCCTTGCGGTTGGAGCGTCAGGCTTTCTAACCGCCCCACGCACGGCCCGAGAGTTTCAGTTGCAAGCTGAATCGCCCCAGTTCTGGAACCTGGTGGATCACAACGCCAAGCTGAGCGTAGTGGGCACGGGTTTTGGATTTACCGAGGGACCGGTGTGGGATCAAGCGGGGTTCCTCTATGTGAGCGACGAAACCATTAACAAGATTTTCCGGCTACACCCCGATGGCAAAAAGGAGGAGGTGATTGCGCTGGGCGATCCCGACGGCAATACCTTCGACCGCCAGCATCGGCTGATTGACTGTGCCAGCGTGTTGCGCGCCATCATCGAAGTAACTCCCGACGGAAAATACAAAATCCTGGCGGATCGCTATGACGGCAAGAAACTTAATAGTCCCAACGATGTGGTCGTTGGCCCGGACAACGCTCTGTATTTCACGGATCCGACCCTCGATCTGGTGGCTGGAGAAAAGCAGGAAATCCCGTTCCAGGGCGTTTATCGCCTTGACGCCGAGGGCAACCTCCAGTTACTCACCAAAGACCTCACGCAGCCAAACGGTCTGGCTTTTTCGCCGGACGGCAAGCACTTCTACGTCGACGACAGCAAACAAAGAAATATCCGTGTGTACGATGTTGCCGCTGACGGAACCCTCACCGACGGCCGCATCTTCGGCGAGGAGCCAGGGGGGAAGGGCGATGGCGTACCAGATGGAATGAAAGTGGATAAGAACGGCAACGTCTTTGTGACTGGGCCAAAGGGCATCTGGGTCTGGGACCCCGGAGGAAATCACCTCGGTACCATCCTCATGCCGGAGCAACCGGCAAATCTGAACTGGGGCGACAAGGAGTATCGCACGCTTTACATCACGGCCACCACGTCAGTCTATCGACTCGAAATGAAGACTCAGGGCTATGTGCCGTACCTTGAGCCCTGAAATAAGGGCGCTCAGATCTGCGTGCTGCCGCCGGTGAGAAGAGGATTCGGGAGCCGAGACAAGCCGGTAAGGAGGCGACTATGGTGTCGCGCATCAAAGGTCGACAAGTTGGAGTCTGTAAAAGGATCGCTCTTTTTCTTTGGACCGTAAGCTTCTGGACAACCAGCGCGGCGATCGCTCAGACGATCCTGGTCGACGCCGCGCCCTCGCACGTCGTCAATACTTTCAGTCCCGTCCGCTCTCTGGGCGCAGCCATTGATCGGCTGAGGACTGGAACGCCCGACCATTTGCTGACCGACCCGGTCCTCAAGGAGATCCTCGGCGCGGGATGGCAAACCGTAACCTATCGCCAGAACACGGAGCTGATGGTCGAGGCGTGGCACTGGAACCCGCACGGCACCTGGAGTGACACGGAGAAGCAGCAGGGTTACTTTGTGGGCAGCGCGGAGCCAACCGCGGAGATGATCCGCCATTCGTGGGCGGCCCCGCTTCCACACCGCGGCTTCAGCCGGGGCGATGGAAACGGCTGGTCCCGGCTCACCGACGGCGACCCGAAATCGTACTGGAAGAGCAATCCGTACCTCACGAAAGCCTTTACCGGAGAAGACGATTCGCTGCACCCACAGTGGGTGATGATCGATCTCGGTAGCAAAATCCCCGTCAATGCCATACGAATTGCCTGGGCCGAGCCCTACGCGAAACACTACTCAATCCAGTTCTGGACGGGCGAACTGGAACCCTTCTATGACGGCACCACCAAGGGTAGCTGGCAAACTTTCCCGTTGGGCGCCATCACCGAAGGCAAGGGCGGCACCGTCACGCTGAAGCTGGTTTCTTGGATGATCCCCGTCAGATACCTCCGCATCTGGATGACGGAATCTTCCAACACCTGCGACAGTCATGATTCAGGCGAGCACGTTTCGACCGACAAGCGAAACTGCGTGGGCTACGCCATCAATGAACTCTATGTCGGGGCGCTCTCGGCCGATGGCCAGTTCAACGATTACGTCACTCATTTCCCCAGCCGCAATCAGACCGTGACGTGGCCATCCTCGGTTGACCCATGGCATGCCGCTTCCGATATGGACGAATCGCGAGGAGACCAGGTCGGATTCGATTTCTTTTTCAGCAGCGGGGTCACGCGCGGGCTTCCGACGATGGTTCCGATTGCGATGTTATATTCCACGCCAGAGGATGCGGCGAATGAGATTGCGTATCTGTACAAACGCCACTACGCGATCTCCTGGATCGAGATGGGAGAAGAGGCTGACGGGCAGCACATGCTGCCCGAAGACTACGGCGCGTTGTATCTGCAATTCGCCACCGCGATTCACCGGCTCGTTCCCGAGGCAAAGCTGGGCGGTCCACCCTTCGAAGGAACGTTTGATGATGTTGAAGTGTGGCCGGACGCGGCCGGGAGAGTCTCGTGGCTCGGACGGTTCGTCGACTACCTCAAAGCCCACGGCCGGCTGAACGATTTCACCTTTTTTTCTTTCGAGCATTATCCCTACCAAGACAAGCCCACCTACTCGTGGGCCGACCTATACCCGGAGCCGGGATACGTCAGCCACATCGTTCAAGTCTGGAATGACAATGGCTTGCCACCGAATATTCCCTTCTTCATGACCGAGGGCAACATTGGGGGCGGAGCCGGGCCTTCGACCGTCAAGAGTGCATTATGGCTCGCCGACTATGTCGGTTCCATGATGACCGCCGGTGCCGGGGCCACCTATTTTTTTCACTACATGCCTTATCCCGGCCACTTTAGCGGCTTTCTCCTGCTCGATGAAAAGTACAATGTGACGGGCTATCCTCCGCAATACTTGGCCACGCAGGTGATCACTAAGGAGTGGGTCCAGCCCGTCGATGCTCCGCACAAACTCTTCAGGGCTTCGAGCGACGTGACCGACGCCGGCGGCACCTTGCTGGTCACGGCCTACGCCGTCCAGCGGCCCGACGGACAGTGGTCCGTGATGCTGGTCAACCGGGACCAGTACAACGATCACGCGGTGAAGCTAGTATTCAACGATCCGGAAACCAAGCGCGACCGCCATTTCTCCGGTCAGGTTGATCGCATTACTTTCGGATCCGCAGAATACCTGTGGCACCCCGAAGGAGAACGCGGCCACGCTGACCCCGACGGCCCGCCCTCAAAGTCGAGGGTCAGCGGCGGTGCAGAAACTCTCTATAAACTTCCGATGGCATCCGTCACGGTGCTGCGCGGCTCCATCGGAGACCAGTAACAGAAATGGGCTCCTTGAAACCGAAAGCAACGGTCCTCGGGGCTGTAGGCGACTCTGCCATAACCGTGACTGCGGAAGAGTCGTCAGCCCCCTCGCGGGCAGCGCGAAGCCGAATGTCGTAGCGTAATCCCTCGATGAGAGAGTGAATCGTTCATGGACAACTCGCCCCTGCGCTATCATTGCTTTCTATCAGGCTTGCGTTCCACGACCGAAAGATCCGGAGGAGAATTCTATGGCAATCAACACTCGACGCAACTTCTTTGTAAAGATCGCTGCCGTGGCGGCTCTCGTAACCGGCGCGCCGAAATTCTTTGCTCAGCAGACTCCTCCTGCCGGCGCACCCACGCCGGCTAAGACACCGGTGGGCGGACCTGGTGGAGATACGCCTCGTCGCCCCGGCGGCGGTAATCATACACACGATGGGATCTACTACTTCTCCGGCACAGGTTCCAATGACGGCTATCCCAAGGAAGATCACGTCCTCGTAACGGACCCCTTCGAAAAACACGTCACTCGCGCCATGGACGCGCTCAAGAAGTCGGTCGAGCGTGCGGGCTGCACGATGGACAGCATCATCCATCTCGAGGTTTTTCTCTGCCTGCCTCTAGCCGACGGTATCCCCACGCCCACCGGCAAGGCACGGTTCGAAGCTCATAAGGCGCAGTACGACGCGTTGAACAAGATCTACGGGACCTATTTCTCCCCAGGCAAAGCTCCGTCGCGCGCCTGCATGGCCCTCGAATGGATTCCTGGCGATTCGCTGATTGAAATCGTGGGGAGCGCAGTGGTCGTCACTCCGCCCACCGCGCCCACACCGCCTGCTGATAAATAATTGCGCGAAAGATATTGAAAAGGAAACTGCGCATGAATTTGAAGTTTGGTCGGAGTCGACGTTCATTTCTAGCCGCGCTCGGGGCCGCCAGCGGCAGCCTGTTCGCTCCGGCTGAGTTGAGCGCTGCGGGGATCTTTCGCAAGAAACCCAAGCCGTCCATGCCCTCCGTCGACGGCAGCCCCATCGTACCCGTCACTACGGGCCTCGGTTCTACCGGCGACATCTACGCCGAGCTTGGAATAACACCTCTCGTCAACATCAATGGCACTGTCACCGTCATCGGAGGGTCGGTGATGGCGCCGGAGGTCATGGAGCTGATCCGGAGAGGCAACGAGCACTTCGTTCTGATCGACGATCTCGAGATCGCAGCTGGTAAGTTCATCGCGAAACTGTGTAACTCCCCCGCCGGCTATACCGCTCTGGTGACGGGTGGTGCAGCCGCGGCCATGGTCGTCGGCTACGCCGGCATGATGACCGAAGACCTCGAGCCCCGCATGCACGACATTCCCGACGTGAGCAATTTTCCCAGGAACGAAGTCATCATCCAGAAGAGCCATCGATATCCGTTTGATCACCAGATCCGCCAGACCGGCGCGAAGCTGGTCGAAGTCGAGACCCGTGAAGAGATGATTGCTGCCATCAATTCGAAGACCGTCGCTATTCACTTCACCAATATCCTGTCCGACAAGGGCAAGATCAGCGGCCCCGAGACGGTCGAAATCGCCAGGGCCCACAATATCTACACCTTCAATGATGCGGCAGCGGACGTGCCGCCGAAGGAGCGGCTCTGGGAGTATCCGGCAATCGGCTTCGACATGGTCACCTTCAGCGGCGGGAAGGATATCCGCGGACCACAGGCATCCGGCGTTTTGATCGGCAGGGAAGATCTGATCCGTTACTCCCTGCTGAACATGAGCCCGCAGGAAGATCGCATCGGCCGTTGCTGCGAGGTTGGCAAGGAGACCATTTTCGGCCTGCTCAAGGCGCTCGAGATCTTTGTCAATCAGGACTCCGACGCCATGCTGAGGGTGTACGACGAGCGCGCACAAATCATCAGCGATGCCGTGAAGAAGTTCGGAGTGACGGCGCGCCTCGGCAGTTCAACCCTCAAGCTCTCGGCAACGTGACGCCGCGTTACAGCTGGCAGATCGATCCGTCCAAGCTGAACATCACCGGGCCGGAAGTTATGCAGAAACTGGCCGACACCCGGCCAATGGGTATCGGCAGCATGGGCGTCGGTTCGAGCGGCATGCGGGGACGCAATCCGGACGCGCCGGCCGGTGACAATCACGGCGGCCATCATGGCCATCCCAGCGACCCGAACAGCTTCGGTTTTGCTGTCTGGCAGCTCAAGGACGGCGAGGACAAGATGATCGCGGACCGCCTGGTCGAGATCTTTAGCGCAGCCCCGAAGGCCTAGTTCGGCTTGGCCAATACAACTGTGCTCGTCCGGCGCGTGCATAGCCTTCCCCAGATCATCAACCGAGAAATCCAAGAGATCTGGGATCATAAATGCGGCGCGCCTTCGTCAAAGCATCAGAATTCCGGGTTTCTATCCGCACAAGACTTCAGCTATGTCTGACCCTGTGGCAAGAAGCAATTTGGATAGAAGCGCAGATCCTCCTTTGCCATCGAAGTGGAATCCGATAAGCCCTACAGGTGCTTCGGAAGCCCTAACCTCCAGCAACCCGGCCAGAAAGGAGGCTGGAAATGCGATCCCGTACGCAGCAACGTCGAAAATTCGGACTAGACCTTCTCCTCTCTTCGGTCTAATTGTTGAAGAACTCCACCAATACGGGAGCATGCGCCTTGGGCTTCAGCATATGCGTTTGCCCTTGGAGCGTTTGGCACCGCGCGTTCGGCAATGCGCTCGCGAGCGACCGGTTTCCGCGATGCATCCATTTAGGGCTTTTCTCACCGTCCATGACGAGTGCCGGTACCGACACGGATGCCCACCGGTCGGCCTTCAGCGGCTTGCCTCGCTGGTTGTCTCCTACTATCGCGCCGTCATAAAGCAAGGTATGCGCAATGGTTTTGAGCTTCGGCCACATAGGCATCAGCGGCATCAGCATGACAAAAAAGCGGGAAGGCCGACCGATTTCAGAAAGAGCTTGACCGCCTCGCCGCGCCGGTTTGCCGCGACCGCCCCGCCGATTCTGGCCCAATCGCGCTCTGTTGTGGAACGGCTGTCGTCAACTATGAACGGTGCCTCGTACAACGCCAGCTTCTTGATCCCGTTCAGGCGATTTGGCCGCCTCAAGCGCAAGAACTGCGCCCGAGGAAATGCCCCAGAGAAATGCCGCACCGCCCGCTTCGCTCACTAGCGCGGCGATGTCTTCCACCTCACGCTCCACGGCATAGGGCGCCGTATCACCACTGCCGCCTCGACCCAGGAACGGTTCAACAACCGCGTCCAACATGTCAGACATGAAGTAACCGTTTGTTGACAACTTCGCAATTACGGATTACTGTCCCGCCTGTCGATTGGCCACGTGTGGGCACAGCGATTGTTCTCAAGGTTGGGGTGCGCGCGCGCGATTAACCGGTGGTCTGTGTGCCGCGCGGTTTTCGGATGAAAGGTACAAAATGACGGCGGGAGGAGGTGCAATTCCGAAAGCTCGTTGGGTTCGAATCCTCCCTGGCACCGTTCTGATTTATGTCCTCGCCTACATGGACCGCATGAATATCAGCTTGGCGATGGCTGGGGGAATCAATAGAGATTTACATCTATCGATGACGCTGTCTGGCCTTGCCGCGGGAGTCTTCTTCATCGGATACATGCTCCTGCAGGTTCCGGCGGGTCATATCGCGGAACACCTAAGCGCCAAGAAATACGTCTTGTGGTCCATACTGGCCATGGGCATGGTTTCGTTTCTTACCGGGTTTGTGCAAAATGGCGTGCAGCTCATCGGGATGCGATTTCTTTTGGGCGTCGCTGAAGGCGGGATCTATCCTGCGCTGCTGATAGTCGTCAGCAATTGGTTTCCCAGTAAAGAAATTGGCCGCGCGAACGCTGTTTTTCTAGCCAGTCTACCTCTGTCCACAGTTCTTACCAATCCGATCTCGGGTTGGCTCGTATCCAGATATGACTGGCGTTGAATGTTCGTTGTGGAAGGTGGCCTGTCTATTTTGCTGGTCCTATTGTGGCTACCGATGATCAGCGATCGGCCTGGGCAAGCGAAATGGATATCTTTGGAAGAGAAGAACTACTTGGAAGAAACGTTGGAAGCCGAGCGTTTGGCCAGCGAACGCCGTTTCCAGCCCCAAGCCGGCGCCGATTGGTCTTACAAGCGTCTACTGCGGGACAAAAATCTTTGGCTGATGACATTCATTGTCATTTGCTACACCACCGGGCAGTATGGCTACTCTATTTGGCTCCCGACTCTGCTCTCGGGACTAACGCGAATGAGCTTAGGAAAGGTAGGCTGGCTGTCCTCTCTACCGTTTCTGGTTGCATTGGGCGGATTATACGTTTTCGGCGCCTTGTCCGACAAACGCCGCAACCGTCGTCTCTGGACATCAGTTTCGTTGGCCAGTTTTTCATTCAGCCTGTTGCTAGCGACCTGGTTCACACGCTGGGCATGGTTTGCCTTTGCTTTGCTGGTGTTTACAGGATTTTTCTTAAAAGCCATGCAGAGCCCTTTCTGGGCCATGCCTGCGTTGCTTTTCCCACCGGGATTCTCGGGCGGAGCGCGCGGTTTTATCAATGCCGTCGGAAACCTAGGAGGCTTTGTTGGTCCACTTCTGGTCGGCTGGTCCGTGACTCTCACTGGCAAAATGCAGTATGGCAGCTACTGTCTTGTTCTCGCCTTACTGGCGGGTGCGGGGATTACTCTGCTGCTGCCCACACTGACGACGGGGCGAGAGAACTGACACCTGTCCCGTTCTGGCATTTGCCCACGCCGGGCTTACCTACCAGCGGTGATTTCGGAACCTACTCTTTTAGCGCGCAACAGATTGCCAATGAGAATTTTTTCACGACTCGAGTGGATCATTCGATTGCAACGAAGGACGAACTTGCCGGCACTTACGTCTTCGACAACGCACCCTACACGCTCCCGGATGGGCTGAATATTACCTTGTAGGGGTATCTCGTGCGTCAAACCTTCGCTCTGGCAGAGACCCATGTTTTCAGCCCAAGCCTGCTGAACGCGTTCCACGTTGGATTCAATCGCGTGAGGACATATAACAATAAGGGAGTGAGCGCGATTAATCCGCTCGGCAAAGACAGTTCTCTCGCCTCGACTCCGGGAGAAAATGCAGCCCGGGTACAGGTACCGGGACTCGCTTCGCTTCCGGGCGGCGTCGGGGCAGTGGATTACTTTACCCATGGCTGGAATTCGTACCGGGCATACGATGACGCGTTTCCTACCCGAGGCGTTCACAGCTTCAAGTTTGAGCGGCTGCGGAATACATCCGATCCAATTCGACGGGATTTTCTGATGTTGCGGGAAACTGGTCTTTCAATACTTTTTCGGACTTCCTGACGAACAATCCTGCCCATTTTGATTCCGCTTTAATAATCCGCGTCACTACGCAACGTTCGCCAAACGATCTTCGGCACTTACGTGCAAGACACCTGGAAAATACGACCAAATTTGAATCTGGATTTTGGTTTGCGCTACGAGATGGCGACCGTTCCTTCCGAGGTGCACGGGAAGTTCGTTTCCCTGCGGAACCTGACCGACACCCAACCGAGAGTCGGGAAGCAGGTCTTCGGCAACCCAACGTTGCGCAACTTTGAACCTCGGCTCGGTTTTGCGTGGTCTCCCTTCAGTGACTCGAAAACCGTGGTCCACGGCGGGGTTGGTCTTTTCGACGTACTACCGCTTCCCTATGTGGTTCAACTGTTACAAGTTCGGCCCGCCCCCTTCAACTCAATCGGAGGTCTAAATTCGGGACTCGCGGGGACGTTTTATACAGGCGCATATTCTCTGCTTACCCCCAACACCTTGGCCTCGACCTTTATCCAACAGAATCCGAAGCGGAATTACGTAGCAACCTGGCACCTCAACGTGCAAAGGGAAGTCACTCCGAACTTCGCTTTCATTGTTGGGTGCGTTGGCTCGCGCGGTGTGCATCAGCAGTTCAAGGTTGACGATGCGGACATGACTCTGCCGACATTGACCTCGGCGGGCTACGTGTTCCCTTACTCTACAACTGGAACTCCGCCGCCCACTTTGAATCCCAACTTTAGTGCCATTGGCTCGCTGTGGTGGGACGGTCACTCGTCGTACGACGGACTCCAAGTGGGGGCGACCAAGAGGCTAAGCCGGGGCTTCCAATTTAAGGCATCCTACACCTAGTCGAAAACCATCGACGACAACTCGACCGGCGCTGGCGCCGATTCCTTCAACAATTCCTTCAGTAGTCTGCACTGGTATGACTTGCGGTTAAATAAGTCGCTCGCTGACTTCAACACGCCCCGCGTGCTGGTGGCAAGCATTACCTGGGACTTGCCGAACCCCAAGATGTCCTCGGTTGTCGGTGAGAAGGTGTTGGGCGGATGGGAGATGGGAGCCATTTTCACTGCGCATGACGGCCAACCTTTCAGCGAACTACTTTCCGGCGACGTGGTGGGACAAAATAGCAGCGATCCATTTTCATTCCCCGAACGTCTGACAGGCCCCGGGTGCAATACGCTGGTAAATCCCGGCAACAGAGACAACTACGTAAAGACTCAGTGCTTTTCGGTGCCGACTGCTCCCACGCAAGCTTTTTACAACACGTATTGCAATCCTGCCACGCCGTTTCCAACATGCAGCAATCTTCTGGGCAATGCGAGGCGCAATATCCTCGCCAGTCCAGGCTACAAGAATTTCGACTTCTCGCTCTACGAGAACACACGAATTACCGAGCGAGAGTGGACACGCAATTCTGCGCCGAGTTTTTCAATGTGTTGAATCACCCGAACTTCCAAGGGCCGTTCGATACCAACACGATCGATCAACCGGGTGCGCTGCTACACACGATTGGGGATGCCCGCGACATTCAATTTGCGCTTAAAGTCATTTTCTAGAGCGGGGAGCAAAAGAGTCTGGTTGTCCTACAAGTCTTGACAACTAAGGGCGCAGAGCCGAACATGAACTTCAGGACACTGGGCGCATTTGTATCTTTAGGAGAACCGCCGGATGAGTCGCGAGTTACAAACTGCTGAGCGGCAGAGATTGCGTAGGCACCGCGCCGGGATCTCTCGTAGAGTCTTTGAAATGACTGACACACTCATTAAGGAACCCGTGGCCGTCGAAGATGTTTCCGGGCGCTACGCCGACAGGGTATACGAAGAGATACTCGGGCAGATCGTTGCTGGGGATTTTAAGATCGGCGACCGGCTGCCATCGGAGAATCAAATCAGTACGGAACACGAGGTCTCCCGTGCGGTAGTGCGCGAAGCGCTGGCCCGTCTCTATGCGGACGGCGTTACTGTAACTCGTCGCGGCGCTGGGACCTACGTACAGCGTCAACCTGGGCGCGAATTCCTACGATTGTCTCCTATCGGTGGCGTGGCTGATCTAATGCGCTGCTTTGAGTTCCGCATCGGGCTTGAGGGTGAAGCAGCATCACTGGCGGCGCAAAGAAGAACAGAAGAGCAGCTGGCGGCCATAGAAGAAGCTTTCGAGGAATTGAACCGCATCAATGCCACCGGCCAGGTCGGGATTCAAGAAGACATCCGCTTCCATGCGGCGATTGCCGCGGCGAGCCGCAATCAGCTATTTATTCAAACCTTGGAGGCCCTCGCAATTCACGTCGTGAATGGAATGAAGATTACCCGAACTCTCTCCCTTACGCGCAGCAAAAAGCGGCTCGCACTGGTACAAGATGAGCACCGCCGCGTAGTGGAGGCCATTCGAGAATCCGACGTAGAACATGCACGCGAGGCCATGCGAGCGCATATTTCCAACGCCAAAAATCGCGTGCTTGATGACAGCACGGAACCGTCCTGAAGACTATCTTTGACCAACAATCCGGACACTCATCGGGCTTGTTACGTCTCCGATCAAAACGATGACCAAAGCGCGCAAGACGCCTGAACAGCTGAGAAGCCATCGCTGGTATGGCGTGGACGATCTGCGTTCTTTTGGCCATCGCTCACGAACGGCACAGATGGGCTACACGGCGTCCGATTATATGGGCAAGCCGGTGATTGCCATCGTCAACACCTGGAGCGAGATTAATCCTTGTCACTCGCACTTTAAAGAACGCGCCGAGGAAGTAAAGCGAGGCATCTGGCAGGCTGGCGGCTTTCCGGTGGAGATGCCTGTGATGACACTCTCCGAGCCCTTCCAAAAACCGACGACGATGTTGTACCGAAACTTCCTAGCCATGGAGGTGGAGGAAGTTTTGCGTTCCTATCCTTTCGATGGCGCTGTGCTGATGGGTGGGTGCGACAAAACAACGCCGGGGCTGCTCATGGGCGCGTTCAGCATGGACCTGCCGACGATTTACTTGCCGGCTGGACCAATGCTGCGCGGCAACTGGAACGGCCGCGTCCTCGGCAGTGGCACGGACACCTGGAAATACGCCGCGGAATTGAAGGCGGGGAAGATCACGAACATGGAATGGAAAAGCATCGAGACGGGCATCGCGCGATCAGCCGGCCATTGCATGACGATGGGTACGGCCTCGACGATGACCAGCGCGGCGGAAGCGCTCGGCCTAACGTTGCCGGGATTTTCGTCCATTCCGGCGGTGGACTCCCGCCATGCGCAGTATGCCTCGCTGACCGGTAAAAGGATCGTGGAAATGGTTTGGGAGGACCTGAAACCTTCCGACTTCCTCACCGACAAATCTTTCGACAACGCGATCACGACAGTGCTGGCTCTGGGTGGCTCGACCAATTCGATCGTCCATCTGATTGCCCTGGCGCGCCGCGCGGGGTTGACCTTGACGCTTGATCGCTTTGATGAACTGGCACGCCGCACGCCCGTACTGGCAAATATCCGCCCCGCCGGAGAATTCTTAATGGAGGATTTTTATTATGCGGGTGGGCTCTCGGCGTTGATGGCGGAACTAGAGGATCTGGTTGACACTACGCAAAGAACAGTAAACGGAATGTCCGTCGGAGAAAATATCCGCGACGCGCAGATTTATAACGATGCAGTGATTCGCCGACGTTCAAATCCGTTGGTCGAACACGATGGGCTCGCAGTGTTGCGCGGAAATCTGGCCCCCGATGGAGCGGTCATTAAACCCCCGGCAATGGAATCGCACCTTAAATTGCACACCGGCCCCGCCATCGTATTCCGCGACTACAACGACATGGCGGCGCGGATCGATGACCCAAAACTTCCGGTTACTGCCGAGTCAGTCATCGTGCTGCAAAATGCAGGGCCGGTTGGCGCGCCCGGGATGCCGGAATGGGGCCAATTACCAATTCCGGAGAAGCTCCTGAAAGCCGGAGTGCGCGACATGGTCCGTATCTCCGATGCGCGCATGAGTGGCACCAGCTACGGAGCCTGCGTGCTGCATGTGTCGCCGGAATCTTTTGTGGGGGGACCGCTCGCACTGGTGCGCGATGGCGATTTAATCGAGCTCGACGTGGCCGCCCGCAGGCTGAGTCTTCTCGTTTCGGAAGAGGAATTAGCGCGGAGGAAGGCCGCGTGGACAGCGCCGAAGCCGAGATTTGCGCGCGGTTATGGCGTATTGAACCAGCTCCACGTGCTGCAAGCCGACAAAGGTTGCGATTTTGACTTTCTGGAAGAGCCGCCGCGGGAGCAAGCAGCGAGCACAGCAGACCCTGAAATCCACTAGAGAGTTGCCCGCGGACCTATCCAAAGTGTCAAAGTAATGGCCGCGATCTTGCAAATGTGGGCCGGTGTGCGTCAGACCGCCAACATATCGGTATTGCGCACTGTCGTGGGTCTCAATGCCCAGCCCACTATAGGTCCACAGTTGCCGCTTGCTGCGGAACCGGTGCGGGGTTTGCATCAGCGCAATCAATCTCGCCGCTCGAATCGGACCGATACAGGGAATCTGGCGCAGCAGTTTCGCAGCCTTATGTTTCCGGCTCTCGGCCAAAAACTCGGGTCGCACCTCGCGCCGCAAGGCCTGCAATCCATCCAGCTGTTGATAGAGCAGCTCCGCTCGGCGCCGCACCCCGGCTTGTGGAAGCTTGCTCAACCATTCTTCCCGATAGCGCGCGGCATAAACGCGGGTGCCAGCACAGGGAATGCCCCAGCCTCGATACACGGCCTTAAGCCGATTCATGACCCGGGTTAAATCCTTGCCGATGGTCTGATAACTCCGCCCCAACTCGCGCAGCGTCCGGAGTCCATTTTCTCCGTGGTAGACCGGTCGCAGCATTCCGCTGCGCAGCAACTCGGCCAGCTTGCGCGCATCCACTTTGTCACTCTTGCTGCCCTCCTTTA